>NZ_JAEUOI010000056.1 GCF_016790145.1 Propionivibrio sp.
AACCATGAGTATCCTTTTGTGGACCTGGATCATTACAGGCCTCAGTTTCGGCCTGTATATCTACATCGCCTACGCGTCCAGGGCAAAGACAACCGGTGATTTCTATGTTGCCGAGAAGGCAGTTCCCCCGTTCATGAACGGGATGGCGACCGGCGCCGACTGGATGTCGGCGGCGTCGTTCATTTCGATGGCCGGCCTGATCTCCTTTCTCGGACGCGACGGCTCGTATTACCTGATGGGGTGGACCGGCGGCTACGTCCTGCTGGCCATGCTGTTCGGTCCGTACCTGCGCAAGTACGGCAAGTTTACGATTCCCCAGTTCATCGGCGATCGTTACTACTCCAATACCGCTCGCGTCATCGCGCTGGTCTGCGCCATTTTCGTCTCCTTCACCTACGTCGCGGGCCAGATGCGCGGCGTCGGCGTCGTCTTCTCGCGCTTCATGGATGTCCCCATCGACATGGGTGTGGTCATCGGCATGGCGCTGGTTTTCTTCTACGCCACGCTCGGCGGGATGAAGGGGATTACCTACACCCAGGTCGCGCAATACGTCGTTCTGATCACCGCCTATCTGATCCCGGCGATCTTTGTCTCGATGCAGTTCACCGGCAACCCGATCCCGCAGATCGGCTACGGTTCGGCGATCAGCGCCGAAGGCGCGGCCTTGCTCAACGACCCCAGCACCCAGGGCAAGTACCTGCTCGACGTGCTGAACGGCCTGCACAAGGATCTCGGTTTTGCCGCGTACACTACGGGTCAGCGGCCGATGATCGACGTCTTCTTCATCACCTTCTCGCTGATGATCGGCACCGCCGGTCTGCCCCACATCCTGATCCGCTTCTTCACCGTTCCCAAGATGCGTGACGCACGCTCTTCGGCCGGCTGGGCGCTGATCTTCATCGCCCTGCTGTACACCACCGCTCCGGCGGTAGCCGTTTTTGCCCGCACCAACTTCATCAAGACGGTGAACAACGTCGAGTATGTCAATGCCCCGTCCTGGTTCAAGAACTGGGAAAAGACCAAGCTGGTCGGCTGGAAGGACAAGAATGGCGACGGCATCATGCAGCTTCGCCCCGGCAAGTGGGACGATCCGAAGAGCGCCAACGAAGTCAAGATCGACCAGGACATCATGGTTCTGGCCAGTCCTGAAATCGCCAAGCTGCCCAACTGGACCGTCGGTCTGATCGGCGCCGGCGGCCTGGCGGCGGCCCTATCCACGGCGGCAGGGCTGTTGCTGGTGATCTCGGCGGCCATTTCGCACGATCTGATGAAGGGTATCGTCAAGCCCAGCATGACGGACAAGGAGGAGCTGTGGTGGGCGCGCGGTGGCGCCGGCGTGGCCGTTGTCATCGCCGGTCTGTTCGGCATCTATCCGCCGGGGTTCGTCGCCCAGGTGGTGGCCTTTGCCTTCGGTCTGGCGGCGGCCTCGTTCTTCCCGGCCATCTTGATGGGCATCTTCAACAAGAAGATGAACAAGGAAGGCGCCATCGCCGGAATGATCGTCGGCATCATCTTTACCGCCGGCTATATCTATTACTTCAAGTATGGCAACCCGGCGGCCAACAACCCGGCCGGGTGGTGGCTGGGGATCTCGCCGGAAGGGATCGGTACCGTCGGTGCTGCGCTCAACTTCGTCGTCTCGTATGTGGTCAGCAAGGTTACCGCTGAGCCACCCGCAGAGATCCAGGACCTGGTCGGCAGCCTGCGTTACCCCGGCAAGCTCGAAGCACCCGCAGCCAGCAGCCATTGATCGGGTTTTCAGATTGCTAGGCTGAACTGAAGCACGCAGGGCGGCTACCGGAAACGGCAGCCGCCTTCTTTTTTTGAACTGGTGAAACGATCAGCGGAGTTGTACCATGACAGCGCAAGCAGAACCGATAAACAGCAGGTTAAACATGATCAAGCGTCTAAACAAATACATCGTATCCAAAATAATGGGCATTCGGCTGCGTCCCACCGTTGCCGTCTTTCTCGGCGGCTTCGCCGGATTGAGCCTGACCAGCACCATTCTTCCCACCGTCATCTCGGTTGTCGGGTTCACCGACGATTTTTCGGCGCGCCTCGATCTGGCCGGTTTTGCCGTGTACGCCTTCATGGTGTGGGCGCTCGGCGGCTGGTTGTGCCAGCGCCGGGCCAGCGCCCAGGCCGGAGCCCTCATTCTGGGACTGACCGGTTTGCTCAGCGCCGCCGTTTTTGCCGCACTGGCCTACGGCGTCGCGCAGGAAGTGCTGCTGATCTGCGCCGCCGCCGGACTGGCCTACGGCACCTTCGGCGGTTTGCTGATCGCCATTGCCCTTGGCGATGTCAAAGAAGTTGCGGCGGATTGACGTTCAGTTCGGTGCCCCGAGCTGCGTAAATGCGGCGTGAGGCATTGATCAACTCAGAGGCTGTGAACTAATGGATAAAAACTTCCCAAGCCGTCATTCCGGCGTACGCCGGAATCCAGTTCCTTTTACTGATATTCATTAAAACAACGAACTGGATTCCGGCTTAAGCGGGGTGACGAGCGAGGCATTTCGTAGGTCGGGTTAGCGGAGCGTAACCCGACAATCATCGGATGCAGCATAAACTGCCGTCGGGTTATGCTGCGAAGCAAATCCTCCTGGGGGACGCTCCGCTAACCCGACCTACAGGATCGCTACTGGATTACGTGTTCTAGATAAATTGGACCTTGCAAAATCGGGAAGTTAATTCGTAGCCGTTCCTAAGCCGATGGAGGGCTCTGCGGAACTATCCCTCTAAGGAGTACAACATGGCACATCGCCTGCTGATCGTTGAGGATGATCGGGATCTGGCCAGGAACCTCATCGAATATCTTGAAATTCAGGGTTACGTGACGCATTACGCGGCCGATGGCCATGCTGCGCTGAACCTGCTGGCGGGCAACAAGTACGATCTGGTCCTGCTCGACCTGCTGTTGCCCGGTGTCGATGGGATGAGCGTGTGCAGCCACATCCGCAATCAGCTCCACAGCAAGGTGCCGATTGTCATGCTCACAGCCAAGGACGGTATCGATACCAAAATATCGGCCTTCGATATCGGTGCCGACGACTATGTGATCAAACCGGCCTCGCTGCGCGAGATCAATGCGCGGGTGCATGCCCTGATCAGGCGGGCGGGCCTGGCGGCGGTCGACAACGAAATCCTGCGCATCGGCGATCTGAGCCTGAATACCGGCACCCTGCAGATCGAGCGCGCCGGCGTGCCGATCACTCTGGCCCCGATCCCGATCAGGATCCTTACCCTGCTCATGCGCCGCTCGCCCAACGTGGTGCACAATCTCGCCATCCACCGCGAACTGTGGGGCGAGGAACGCGACGACACGCACGCCATCGTGGTGCACATGCACACCCTGCGCAATACGATCGACAAGCCCTTCGAGCGGCAGCTCATTCATACCGTTCGCGGCTTCGGCTATCGCATCGCCAATGATCAAACCACCTTATGACAGCCTGAGCCTCAGTCTCGTCCTGCCTTTTGTGGCGCTGGGCTTTGTCGTCAGCGCGCTTCTGAGTCTGATCACTTTTGCCCTGGTCGCCCATTACGAGGAACGCGCGATCGAGCGCATGCTGCAGGTGGAGATGGACAGTTTCCGCAATCGCCTGGCGCGCAACCCGGACGCCCTGCCGCCTTCGACCACCGAGCTCTCGGGTCATTTCCTGCCGATCCCCGAGTTTCGCTTCCTTGCACCTGCAGAACCCGGGCAGCAGCGCATCGAACGCGTCTTGCAAGGGGATCGAGACTACACGGTCCTGCTTGCCGATGTGGACGGCAAACCCTATGCGCTGATTTACGAGCGGACTTACGTCGATGCCATCCTGGGAAATCTGGCGCTTTACCTGCAGTTGGGTACCGGCTTGATGACCCTGTTCTCTTTCCTGCTGGGAACCTACCTGGCCAGGCGCGTGGTGCGCCCGATTGGCAAACTGCTCGGCGAAGTATCGGAGAAAACGGCCCGGGCCAATCTGCTAGCCGGGCCGCCCCTGACTTTTTCGCCCGCCGACTATCCCAACAACGAAATCGGTCGGCTGGTACTGGGGCTGGACCAGTTCGCGCTGCGGCTGCACGGGTTTCTTGAGCGGGAAAGCTATTTCGCCGCCGATGTCAGCCATGAACTGCGCACCCCGGTGGCGATCATTCGCGGTACCGCCGAGGTGCTGATCGAGTACCCGAACCTGCCGGATGTGATTCAGCAGCGTTTGCGCACCATACATCGCCAGGCGGTACGCATGGGGCAGATCCTCGATGCCATGCTGCACCTGGCCAGGGAAGGGGGGGAAGAGGGCGACCCCGCCTGTGCCATTGCCGAAGTCATTTACGATGCCGTGGCCGATTGTTCCTTCTCGCTGGCCGGACGGCCGGTCAGGATCAGCGTCGAGGTGCTGGAGCGCGCCATCCTTCCCGTCGAGCGCTCGATGGCCTATGTCGTGGTCAGCAATATCCTGCGCAATGCCTGTTCCTACACGCGGGAAGGCGTTATCGCGGTGCGCCTCGACGGACATCACCTGGAGATCGTCGATAGCGGCATCGGCATTCCCGAAGACCGCTTTCCGGCACTGTTCAAGCGGCTCGACAAGGGTGAGGAGAGCACCGGCTTCGGTCTCGGATTGTCGATCGTATCCAGGGTCGCCGAGCGTCTCGGCTGGACGGTGGACATCCAGAGCCGGAGCGGAATGGGAACGCGGGTGAGCATCACTTTCCCCGAACAATCGGGCAATAATTTCTCGAAATGATAAGTCGTGATATTCAGCTCAAGTTCAGATCGAAGCCTTGCGTCTCTGCCTGCTTGAAGTTAACCAGTAGGGACGCTGGAATCGGTGCGCCGTCTTGATTAGGCTGTGAGCTCGTTTATTCAGACAAAAAACTGATGGAGCCGCAAGGCGAATCCCCGATTTAACCCGACGGCTCAGTGCAACAACTGGTACTGAAGAAGGAAAACTCCCGCGCCAGAAAAATACCCTACCAGGGCCAACCCGCTGATTTTTTTGACGTACCAGAAGAATTGAATTTTTTCCAGCCCCATGGCGGCCACCCCAGCCGCTGATCCGATGATGAGGATGGAACCGCCGGTACCCGCGCAGTAAGCCAGGAATTCCCACAGAAAGTGGTCTGGAGGGTACTCAGTCAGGCTGTACATGCCCATCGATGCGGCCACCAGCGGCACATTGTCGACGATCGCACTGGCGATGCCGATGATCATTACAATGACGTCCTGGCGCCCCACGGTCTGATCCAGCCATAGCGCCAAAGAGCTCAGGATGTGCGAATGTTCGAGCGTGGCCACCGCCAGCAGGATGCCGATGAAAAATACCAGCGAACCCATATCGATCCGGGTCAGTGCGTGCACCAGCGTAAAGTGCTGCTTGGCCATGTCCTCCTTGTGCCGATGCACCAGATCGCCCATCAGCCAGAGGATACCCAGGCCAAACAGGATGCCCATGAAGGGCGGCAGGTGCGTCGCGGTCTTGAATGCCGGCACTGCCACCAGGATGCCAAGCCCCATGAAAAACATCAGATTTCGTTCAAAATCCGTGGTGTGTAACCCATGCTCGCTACTGACCCGCGCAGGAGCCACCGCATCGCGACCGCGCAGGGCATAGGCGGTTATGCCCAGCGGCACCAGCATGCTTACCAGCGACGGCAGCAGCGCCGCTTCAATGATGCCCAGGCTGGTGATCTCTCCACCAATCCACAGCATGGTCGTGGTGACGTCGCCGATCGGCGACCAGGCGCCCCCGGCGTTTGCCGCGATGACGATGATGCCGGCAAAAAACAGGCGGTCTTCATGCTTGGCCAGCAGCTTGCGCATCAGCGAAATCATGACGATGGTGGTGGTCAGGTTGTCCAGGATGGCGCTGAGAAAAAAAGTCACGAAACCCACCAGCCACATCAAGGTGGACAGCTTCGATGTCTTGATACGCGTCGTGATCACTTCAAAGCCGTTATGGGCGTCGACAACCTCGACAATCGTCATCGCCCCCATCAGGAAAAATACGATCTGAGCCGTACTCATGAGCGATTCGCCAAGTTGTTCGCCCACGATGTGTGGATCGCCCATTGATAGTGCGTAAACCGTCCACAGCAGACCGGCACCGATCAAGGCTGAAGCCGATTTATTGACCTTGAGCGGATGTTCCAGTGCGATGGCTGCGTAGGCAACAACAAAGATGACAATCAGCATGGCATTCATGTCGTTTATCCGATGGTGAAAAGAAGGTCGATGGTTAGAGCGACCAAATTGGTTAGATCGATCAAATGAAAGATTCTATAAGGATCAGGGCGGGTAAACCAGTTCGACCCTGCGTATTTGTAGTTGGCAGTCCGCCGACAGGCATATCTGTTGTTTTCTTGCGCTATTGACACGATTGCGGCGAATCTGCTTTGCTGGCGCGCCGTAGGAACGCAGCAATTTGAACACCGCCATATGACGCTCTTCCGCGATAGCCAGGTTGTAGTTGCGGCTTCCTGAATCATCGGCATGTGCTGTCAGAATCAGCATTTTCCTTGGATTCTGTTTCAGATTTTGTGCATGCTGGCGGAGTTTATCTTTTCCCTCTTGGTCTACTGTTGTGGTGCCTGCCGTGAAATAAATATTGTTTTCGTCGGTGAGGGCCCGATCCATGACTTTTTCAGGTGCTGGCGGGACGACCTGGGTTTCTTGCGACGTTCTATTTTCGGACTCCTGGGTGTGCGCTTGAGGTCCGCTGCATCCGGCAAGCATCAGGGCGGCGACAATAAAGCTGAGGGATTTGAGATTGGATAGGGTCATGGAGCACGGGCCTGTCCTGGCTACGTGTCGATATCGGACTGGAATTAAACCATGTAGGACAGTGGCGTGCTGGCAAAGGTCTCGTCTTTCCCCGGCAATTGCCGGATTAACTCAGATAGATTGATATTCAATGTTTTCAGGGCGACATCCGGTATGGCGGCGAGAGCTTCAGGAAGGATTCCTTCTGCGGGGCCGGGTAGTGCGGCGATGGCCTTGAGCCCATTCGCCGCGAGACAAAGACCGACACGACGCTGATCGGTGCGATGCCGTTTTTTTGTCAGGCATCCCAGGTTGGCCAGCTTGTCAACGATCTGGCTGCAGGTGGACTGATGAATCCCCATGCGGGCTGCGAGCTCGGTTATGCCAATTTCCGGGCTGCGCTGCACCTCTTGAAGAACCCACATTTGAGCGCCGGAAAGGCCGCAGCTTTCCTCCATTACCCGGAAGTACTGGCGCATGCTGCCGTAAATCACCCGGAATTGCCGCAGAACTTCAAGGGTAAGCGGTGGGGACTTCGATGTGACGGGGAGCGTCATCTGTATTTAAGTGCTTGCACGAGTTGAGTGGGTCTATTATATTGGCAACAAATGCAGTTTATGTGGCTTTGTCCCGGTATTCTTTTTTACAGCGAGGACTTTGGGGAGCTTAGGCTCCCCTTTTTTCATGTTCAACTCAATCAAGCTTTTCGGCGTGATCTTGATCGGTGGCCTTGGTGCCGGCGAGCTGTCGCGTCGTGTATTTGCCTTGCCGCGAACCACGGGTTACGTCGTATTCGGACTCATGGTAGGGCAAAGTGGATTCGGCTGGATAACACCCTACCACATCGAGTCAGCCCATTTGTTCATCGACCTGGCTTTGGGCCTGATTCTGTTCGAATTGGGTTATCATGTTTCGCCCGTGCCCTCCCGTGCATTTTGGAGTCGAATCCGGGCTGGGCTGGGCATTGCACTGATAACCGGTGGGGCGATTGCACTGGAACTTCTGGCCTGGGGGTTTTCACCGGAAACGTCGCTATTCGCTGCCGCGCTGTGCTTGGCAACCTCTCCGGCAATCACCATTGCCACCTGCAGCGACCTTGGGGCCAAGGGGGAAAAAACGGGACTGCTTTACACCATGGTGGCGATCAATGGCTGTGTGGCTTTCATCGCTGTCGAATTATCCATGCCGTTTCTGCTTGATTACCAGACAACCCAAGGCCTGGCTGGCGTTTGGGAGGCGACGCAAAAAATCGGTATATCGGTGCTACTGGGCGGCGCTTGCACCGGCCTGGTTCTGTTGAGTGCCGAGTGGCTGGGACGTCGGCCAGAGCACCAGCACCTGTTACTTCTTGGCACCATCGTCCTCGGTGTCGGTACCTCTATCTATCTCGATATTTCGGTGTTGATGCCGATGTTGATCTTTGGCTTCCTGACGCGGGTACTCGACCGGGACAAGCAGGTCGTTGCGATAAGGATTGCCAGCGATGCACGGATTCGAGTATTGCACTGGTTTTGCTGTCCAACACACAAACCCTGTATTCCGGTATTGATGCACAACTAACCGGCACCTTGCTGGCGACCATTCTGCTGATGCAATTGTTTGGCCCCCTGGCGACTCAAACCGCCATCAAGGGCTTCGGGGAAGCGCAGGGCGCCGAGCCGATACCCTTGCTGGTTGACAGCGAAGCGGCCAAATAATCCGGGCTTCCATGACGACACCGCGCAGACGATCGGCGATCTGTAGGCAATCCGGCTGAAACATGATTATTGATTGGGTGGGGTGTAACTCTCATACTGATGCCCGTCGGGCGGGAAATGGAAGGACATTTTTCAGAAGTGACACATCATTTTTGTACTCAGCGGAGATCAACTTCCATGCGGCATCGAAACGATCACTCTGGGCGAGGGCACGAAAGGTCAGGATGGCTTGGCCGCCATCGTTGGTCCAGCGCTGGCCGGATCGTTTCATGCGCTGGGTCACCAGGGTTTTGCAGGTGGCCTCAATGACGCCGGAACCGATCGGCAAATTCTGCGCACGTAACCGTGCATAGTCCATACGTGCCCGATTACGCCGGAAATACTCCAGTTCCTGTTTGAGTTTGTCGCAACGCGGCTTGCGCTTTTGGTGATAAGCCAAGGTGCGGATCACCTTGTCGACGCCATCGTCGGCTTCCAGCAATACATGTCGGTACTCCGCGAAACTGGCGTGAGCCTTGAGTGAGGCTTCTCCATAGATATGATCGAAGGCCCGTCCCAGATGTTCGGCCGCGTGAAAGAAGTCCACCACTTCCACTCCCGGCGGCAGATCCTTGGACAGGAAATCCCAGTTATCGCGTGCTCCGTCGGCGACTTTCACCAAGCGTAAGTTCGGCTGCTGCTCAAAGGCGTTTTCAACTTCAGCCACCAGCTGACGCTTCAATGTCCGTTTCTTCGATTCCGGCATGCGGGCATGGCGTATCGTGCGTAAGCGCTTCCCCGTCTCGTCGTACAAACTGACGCTGCCGCAACCGACCTCACGGTAGCCCGACGGGCCCCGTGTTTGCTTGCCTTCTTGCCGGCTCTGCTCCCGCCGCGCCTCCCGCTGCCCATCCTTCATCGGTGCCATTACCCCATCCAGCGACACGGCCAGCACGGCGGCACCCGCCACGGCATCTTCCTGCGCACGTAACTCGCTCTCCCAGTCCCGACGCCGGTCTTCCCACGTCTCGCTGATCCCCTTCGGTAGCCGATCCAAGCTGCTGCGCGAAGGCGTCATGCCCCCCAACTCTCGGAACAGCATCTCACTCTCCCCCGGCGTGAGATGCGTCACGGCCCACAGACCCGTGCGCGCCGCCAGCGGCGTGAAAAAACCTTCGACAATCCCCGCTTGCAATTCCAGAGGGCATTCGCTTTCTCCATTGGTCCCTACCGCTCGATAACGGTGCCGCAACACCCTGACCGGTCCGGCCGCCGTCATGTAGTCCCCGTACCCACTCACCACCCGCCGGTGCTCTACGCCATTGATCACCACTTCCGGCAGCGTGACATCGAGCCTCTCCAATTCCTCGCCAATGAATTCCCGTTCCGCTTCACTGAAGCGCTTGCGTACCTCACGCTCGAACTCTTCGAATCCTTCTTCGTGTCGGCCACCCCTTCGCCGATGCTCCTCAATGAACTTCAACAAGCCCTCAAGGGCCTTCCCGCCAATCCACGTTCCCGCCATTTCTTCATCAAACTTCGCTACACTTCCCATGGGCCGATCTCCGGTGGTTATCCTTGAACAAGACTTCCACCATTTAACACAAAGATCGGCCCCCTTCATCACTCAAATAGACCACATTCGTCTCAATCCACTTTCTTGCATCCGTAACTCATTGTTTTTATTATCAAGGGTAGACCTTCACCCTATTGATTGGCTCTCATCGACATCTCATTAACCGCTATCCAGGGTAAATTTGTTATTACAGTCCACAGTCATTCCGGCGAAAGCCGGAATCCAGATTTGTCCATCTGATCAAGATGTTAAAAGAAAGGTTTGATCTACGAACTGGATTCCGGGTCAAGCCCGGAATGTCGGTATTCCAACGAATTAGCGCCGGAACAAATTTACCGTGGCCCGCTATCGATCATTAATGGAGGAGGAAATAACACCATGAGCAAACGCCCATTACGCATTGGCCTATCGGCGCGCATCTACCACCCTCAAGTCGGTTCAACCGGATTGCAGTCAAAGTCTTTGCAATATCTCGAGCAATCGGTTGCGCACTGGGTCATGTCGCGCGAGGTGATGGTGTTCATGATTCCGGCGGTCAGCGGCGATGGCATGGTCCATCGCAGCAGCATCCGGCTTTCGGACTACCCGCAATATCTGGATGGCCTGCTTCTGCAAGGCGGAGCCGACATCAATCCGCAAACTTATGGTGAAGAACCCTTGCATCCGGATTGGGCTGGTGACCGGGTGCGCGATGCCTATGAAATGGAACTCCTGCACGAATTCATGGAGGCCGGGAAGCCGGTTCTCGGTATCTGTCGGGGCGCGCAACTGATCAACGTGGCGTTAGGCGGGACGCTGTTCCAGGATATCGCGACGCAGATAGAAACGGCGGGCGCGCACGTTCATCCCGATTATGACCGGCATAGTCATGCCATCGAATGGACCAGCGACTCGGGTCTTGCCAGGATGTATCCCGGCACCCAGGGCGGCGCGGTGGTCTCGATTCACCATCAGTCGATCAAGGCCCTCGGGCGAGGTTTGATGATTGAAGCGCGCAGCACGGTGGATGAGGTGATCGAAGCCATACGCCTTGAGGGAAAACCCTACGTTCTTGGCTTGCAGTGGCACCCCGAGTTCCACCCGCCCGGCAGCGAGGTGTTGCTCGACTGCACGCCGATCCTCAACGAGTTTCTTGATGCCGCGCGTAGTCGGCGATGGTAAATAGGAAGAATAAGCTGGACAAGCTGGACGGGTGGCGATGCTGACCGACATCCTTTCGCTGCCGAGATCGCTATGGGAAGACTTGCAGGAGCGCCTGTTTTTCCTGCCGCCGTTTCCCGATCAAATAGATTCGCTGGCCCTGTTCAGCTTGCTGCTGGTCATCGGTCTGTTTATCGGCGAGTGGTTGCGTGCGCATGTGGGTGTACCGAAAGTCATCGGTTACGTTCTCGCAGGAACCTTGTTCGGACCAGCACTTCTGGGCTGGATCACTATCGAAACCCTGGCCCAGATACGCCCCATCGCCGATGCAGCGCTTGGTTTGCTGATGCTTGAGATCGGGCGACGCCTCGATCTGCGCTGGCTGATTCATAACCGGGATTTATTGAAGGCGACGCTTGGTGAAATCACGCTCTCCTTTGTGGCTATCTTCTTCTTTGCTTATGCGCTTGTTGGCCTGATTCCGGCCTGGGCCGCCGCTGCGGCAGCGGTGACCATGGCCTCGGCACCGGCCGTGGTTTTGCTGACGGTCGAGGAATCGAACGCGCAGGGCCAGGTCACTGAACGAATCATCATGCACACCGCCCTGAGTTCGGCCGCCGCCTTTATCGTATTCGCGATCGTCCTCGGTGTTGTGCATGCCGAATACAGCGATGACTGGCTCAATGCCGTGGTTCATCCGCTATGGGTTGGGTCGGGTGCTTTGCTCATCGGCTGGGTAGTTTCGCGTCTCGCCTTGCTGGTTGCCGCTTTGCTGCCTAAACGTTCGCTGGCGCAGGTTTTTACCCTGGTGGCGACGGCCTTGCTGGCGGTGGGCATTGCCCGCATGCTGGCGGTTCCGGTTTTTCTGACGCTTTTCGTGATGGGCGTGATGCTCGCCTACCGTGACGAACGAAGGGTGCTGAGCTATACCTCCCTGCCGCAGGGGCATTGGTTGCTGGCGATCATCCTGTTCGTCGTGGTCGGCGCTTCACTTCCCTGGCAGGACTTCACCTGGCTGACCGGCTTCGAGGCCCTTGGTCTGCTGATCGTTCGGGCACTGGCCAAGGTGGCTGCCCTGGCCTGGGCAGGCGGCGGATTGCCTTTGGCCAAACGCGTATTGGTCGGCGTCGGGATACAGCCCCTGTCGGCGACGGCGGTATTCATGGCTTACGAACTAGCCGGACTTTATCCGGAAATCGGTCGCTCGGCCCTGGCACTCCCGCTCTTCGCGGCGGCCATCATGGAAATTGCCGGCCCGGCACTGTGCCGTTTCGCCCTTGTGCGCTCTGGCGAGACGGTCGAGGGCGACAAAGGAGGGATCGCATGAGTCATCAAATCGCAGCCATTGCCGGCTTCAAGGAAAGCCAGCCGTTGACCCTGGGTGTCGAGCTGGAGTTGCAACTGGTTTCCCCGCGCGATTTCGATTTGACACGAGGAGCCTCTGACCTGCTGGGCAGCATGGATTACGATGACCGCTTCGGTGAAATCAAGCTGGAAATTACCGAAAGCATGATCGAGGTCGCAACCATGCCGCGCGCCAGCGTCGATGGCATTGCTGCCGATCTGGATGGGTTGCGAAAAACGCTGGTCAGCCAGTGCGGTCAAAACAATATTGTGGTCTGCG
>NZ_JAEUOI010000072.1 GCF_016790145.1 Propionivibrio sp.
TCAATTACACGCTACCGGGCTTGATCGAGGCAAGCTCAACACCTGCCTGGCAGAGTCTCTGCGCTGGGTCAACGGCAACAGCGAATAACCGCAGTGAGCGCGACAAATTGGCCGCAACACCAGGTTTGGCGAGGGTTTGGCTCTTACCCCAGCCCTCCCACAGGGGGTTTGCACCCTTCTCCCTGCGGGATGAGGGCCTAGGGATATTAGCTTTACGCTCAACTGCGGTTTTTGGTTTCAACCGCAGACTCAACCTGTCTTTCAGCACCATACGTTATAATCTGCGCCAATTTGACAGCAGCCTGCCTGAATTGCTCGTGCGGTCTGCGCAGCACGTGCTGATATGGACCCGAATAGATTAAAAACGACGACTGACCTCGCCCATGAGTTTTCCTGCCTCATTGCCAGCCGCTGACCTGGGACGCTATTTCAAGGTCATACAGGATGCTGTCGACATTCGTAACCACTATGAGCTCTTGAAGTGGCTGCAAGGCGACATACAGAGCTACCTGCCGCACGAGATCATGATTGCCGCGTGGGGTGACTTCCATCTCGGATTGATCCGGCACGACATCGTTTCCAACCTGCCCGGCGTGCGCACCGAATACTACAGTACCGAGCTTCTGCACCCGTTTCTACTCGAAATGTTCGAGCACTGGGTCGAAATCGGCAAAAAGTCGTTCATCCTGGGTTCCGTAAAATCCGGATTCGCCCTTGAAGACAGCGGCATCAAATGCGCTCTTGGTGGCGCCCTCAAGGACATGCGCTCATCGCTGATTCATGGCATCAGCGATGCACGCGGTCGCCATGACTGCCTCTATGTCATGCTCAGCACCAAAGTCAGGCACGAAGAGCTGTCGCGCAACGCCATGCAGAATCTGCTCCCCTACCTCGACACCGCCCTGCGGCAAGTTGCCCATCTCCCACGCCAGAACGAAATGCTCAACCCGCAGGAAGCAACAAGTGAAGCGAACGATGAACTCCTCAGTTCGCGCGAAATAGAAATCATGAGCCGGGTTCGGCAGGGCAAGACCAACATCGAGATTGCCCAGATACTCGACATCAGCGCATTCACGGTGAAGAACCACCTTCAGCGGGTATTCAAGAAGTTGGGGGTATTCAATCGTACGCAGGCGGTCTCAAAGTTCGAAACAACGCAAAAAGCCTTCAGGGACTGAGCCATGCAATCCGCCGCCAATATCGCTTCAATGCACAGCAAAGCCCGTCCGATAGACCGCGACAACCTGCTGGGTGCGATCGAGGTGTTTCTGGATCCCGTTGTCCTCACCCTGTCCCTTGCGCTGCTGACCCTCCACTTTGAAGGCGAATTCCTGCCGCCTTATCTGCTGCTCGCCGTGCTGCTCTTCGCGCTCACCTTTCCCGGCACCTCCCAACTGCAGTCCCCGGTCTGGCGTCTGATGCTGGACATAACGATCAACTGGCTGTGGGTTGCCGGGCTGCTTCTCTTTCTTGGCTTTGCCAGCCGCTACCTGAAAGTTTTTTCCAGCGAACTGCTGATCACCTGGTTTTGGGTTGCACCGCTGTCCCAGTTTGGAGCCCACCTGGCCCTGCGCGCACTGGCGCCCCTGTTCTTATCGATGCAGGGGCCGCCGCTACGCGCCATCATTGTCGGCATGAACGAACAGGGCCTGGCGCTGGCCAACCGTATTGCACAGAATCGTTATCTGCTCGTCGACCTGTGCGGCTTCTTTGACGATCGCGCCGCAGCGCGCCTTGGCGATCAGGGAAACTTTGCAATTCTCGGAAGGCTTGAAGATCTGCCGGGCTACGTCAAGAAAAACTACATCCAGCGCATCTACCTCTCGCTGCCGATGGCCTCCCAGCCGCGCATCCTGCAGGTACTCGACGAACTCATGGACACCACGGCGTCGATCTATTTCGTTCCGGACATGTTCATAACCGACCTCATCCAGGGGCGCACCGGATCCGTCTGCGGGATGCCTGTCATATCGGTCTGCGAGTCGCCTTTTGCCGGCAGCAGCGGCCTCCTCAAGCGCAGCAGCGACATCGTTCTTTCGCTGCTGATCCTAACCCTGATCATTCCGCTTCTATTGTGCATTGCCATCGCCGTCAAGCTCACCTCGCCCGGACCGGTCATCTTCAAGCAGCGCCGCTACGGGCTCGACGGCAAGGAGATACTGGTCTATAAATTCCGCACCATGACCGTCTGCGAGGACGGGAACGCAATTAAACAAGCGCAGAAAAACGATAGCCGCTTCACCCCGCTTGGCCGCTTCCTGAGGAAGACATCAATGGACGAACTGCCGCAGTTTATCAATGTCCTGCAAGGCGACATGAGCATTGTCGGGCCGCGCCCGCACGCCATCGCCCACAATGAGATGTATCGCAAACTGATCAAGGGCTACATGATCCGCCACAAGGTCAAGCCCGGCATCACCGGCTGGGCGCAGGTCAACGGTTTTCGTGGAGAAACTGAAACGCTCGACAAGATGCAGGGGCGCATTGACCTCGACCTCGACTATCTGCGCAACTGGTCGCTATCCCTTGATCTGCAAATCATATTCAAGACCATCCTTGTCGTTTTCAAGGACCAGACCGCTTACTAGGCCAGACAATCATGCCATATAACAATTTCGCGACACTTGAGCAGCTCGGTAGCGCCTCCAACTTCATCGATGACATTCTTGAACTATTCAAATCGCCATCGCTGCTAGAGCATTTTTCCCGCGAGGAATGCAGTCTGCTGTGCTCCTACATGGTATGTTATGGCGCCCCCAGCCAAGCCACCATACTGCAAGAGGGCGACAGCGGGAACTTCATGCTGATAATCCTCACCGGCTCGGTCAATGTCATCAAGCACTGGAAGGACAACGAGTACAAGATCGTCGCAATGGTTGGTCCGGGCGAATTCCTCGGCGAGATGTCGCTGGTTGACGGGCAGCAACGCTCGGCTACCTGCAAAACGGCCGAACCGACCGATTTTGCCGTATTCACGCATGAGGCGCTGAACGAAATCCTCATCGACCACCCGCGTCTCGGCAACAAATTGCTGCTCCTGCTCCTGCAACTGATTACGGTACGCCTGCGCGAAGCTACCATCCGCATGCTGCCCACCATCATCAGCACACTGGTCTGAGCGCTGCCGTGAACCGTCTTCAACGCTGCTTCCTCTTGCGCGCGCGACGTGCCGCATTACTTGCACTCGCCGGATTGCTGTGCGCGAGCGCAGCGCGTGCCGACAATCTCGACACCTGGAACATCTTTATCGGCACCAACGTAACGTACTACAGCAACCTCTTCCTGCTGCCCCCCTCGGCCAACGCCCAACTCCTGATCGGCACATCCGACAAATCGGACATCCTCACCGCCACCACCTTTGGCCTCAAGATCAACAAGGCCTACTCGCTGCAACGCTTCGAACTCGACCTGAACATCATCGATTACCGGTACAGGAACTTTGACTACCTCAATTTCACCGCCCCAAACTACAATGCGGCTTGGCGCTGGCGCCTGACCCCCTACCTGAGTGGCAACCTGAGCAGCAGCTTCCAGGAATCAATGAACAACTTTTACGACACCCGAAACTTCAGAAGGCAAAACCTGCGCACCTACGAAAACCAGCGCTTCGATGCCGACCTCGAGCTCGGCGCCGGCTGGCACCTGCTCGGCGGCGTGACCCAGGACGTCAGCAAGAACAGCGAGATATTCGTTGCCGAAGGCGATACCACGATCAATTCAGTCGAAGCCGGCGCCCGCTATGCTTTCCCATCCGGAAGCAGCCTCAAATACATCAACCGCACCGGGCGGGGCGTCTACGACAACCGCCCGGTACCGATACCCGCCATTCAGCTCGACAACCAGTTCGATCAGACCACCAACGAGTTGAGCCTCAAGTGGCCGATCAGCGATAAAACCAGTCTGAATGGACGCATCGGCTGGCTCGACCGAAGCCACGACACGTTCACCTCACGCGACTTCAGCGGCACCATCGGGGAGCTCAGCCTCAACTGGAACGTCACCGACAAGACCCTTATTCGCGGTGGCTGGACGCGCCAACTTGCAGCCTATGAGACGGAGTACAGCAGCTATACCGTCACCGACGGCTTCTACTTCAACCCGATCTGGCAAACAAGCGCCAAGACCGCGCTGCGCTTCCGATACGATTACATGACGATCGATTATCTGGGTGCCATCGCCCCCACCGCATTCAACGGTCGTAGCGACAAGCTCAATACCGCCCTGCTCGCCTTCGACTGGCAACCCCTGAATGCCCTCTCGCTCTCCGCTACCGTGACCGACAGCCGACGCACTTCCAACACACCGGACAATGACTACAAGAACGCCACCGCCGGCATCAACGTCCAGTTCAATTTTTGATTTTTTCGTGTAACGAGCGCTGTTCGCCGTTCACAGATCGGGTTAGCGCAGAGACCCGCAAACGAAAACCTGACAGGATCATGATAACCGATTAGCCCGAAAGGACTATTTATCTTGTCGTCTTACGCTGGTATTGTTGCACTTTGTTATTTTTGTTGCCGGGGCGGAGCGGCAGTTTTACCTGATGCCGCGCCAGGAAAACCTGAGGGCCAACACACGAAAGTGAGGCGGTTCCTCACTTTTACCAGAACCGATATAGAATGTCGGCTGCCCTGAAACCGGATCGCCCTGTCACCGGACATCTTGTTCCGGCTTAACCGAGAGAACCAACACGATCATGCGAAATATGCTCAGCACCCGAATCGCCCTGCCGATCCTTGCCGCCTCACTGCTTATCGGTCTTTCTGCCTGTGGCAGCAAGGACGAAAAAAAGCCGGCCAGCCAGGTCGCCGCCAAAGTCAATTCCGAAGAAATCTCAGTGCACCAGATCAACTTCGTGCTCGGGCGCAGCAACGCCGCTGCCATCCCCCCGGAACAGGCACCGCGCGTTCGCCGTGAAATCCTCGACAAGCTGATCGACCAGCAGCTCGCCGTCGAAAAGGCCGTCGAAAAGAAGATCGACCGTTCGCCGGAAGTCCTCATGGCCATCGAAGCGGCGCGCCGGGAAATCCTCGCCCGCGCTTATATCGAACAGATCGCTGCCGCGCAACCCAAGCCCACACTGGAAGAAGCCAAAAAATACATTGCCGAGCATCCGCAACTGTTCGCCGAGCGCCGTATCTACAACATACAGGAAATTGTCGTACCGGCCTCCAGCAACGTCCTTGGCAACCTGCGCGAGATGGTCGCTGCCAGCAAGTCGATGGAAGACATCGCCATCTGGCTCAAGAGCAAGGACATCAAGTTTACCGGTGGCAGCGCTACGCGACCGGCCGAACAGATTCCCCTCGACCTGCTGCCGAAAGTCCACGCGCTGAAAGACGGCCAGGGCCTGCTGCTCGAAAATGCCCAGAGCATCACCATCATGCGCCTGGCCGCTTCTCAGTCGGCACCGGTCACCGAAGCCGTCGCCATACCGCGCGTGCAGCAGTTCCTTGGCAACCAGCGTGCCGGCGAAGCGGCAGCGAGCGAGTTGAAGCAACTCAAGGCCAATGCGAAAATTGCCTATATGGGCGAGTTTGCCGAAAGTGCCGCTGCACCGGCAACGGCCGCAACGCCGGCTGCTGTACCGGCAACGGCACCGGCCAAGGCACCCGCACCCGCTGCCGAAAAAAAGCCGGCCAGCAGCAACATCGAAAAGGGCGTTGCCGGTTTGAAATAAGCTGTAAATCTGCATTGGCCTGATGGTCAGTCATGATGAATCGGGAGTTTCTGGAAATTTCATACCGGCCATCCCACACCGCGCTACCGCGCACCCTCTCCCGCGGGAGAGGGGCTGGGGTGAGGGTCGGGTAAGAAGCGCGGGTTATGCCCCGGAGATCAAAGGGACGATGTCTAAAATCCCTTTGGGGACACGATCGCTAACCCGACTTACGGGTTCGCGACAGGTTGAAAGAGCGTGCCACTGTGTTTGCCCGGATAAATCGGAGTAATAAATGCTTAAACGACTACAACATGCATTCCTGATTTTCGCTACGCTGCTGGCGACCAGCGCCTTTGCGCAGGACAAGGCGGCCCAGCAACTCGACTACCCTCTCGGTGCGGGTGACGCCATACGCGTTCAGGTCTTCCAGAACCCCGACCTGACCATTGAAGCCCGGGTCTCGGAAAACGGC
>NZ_JAEUOI010000073.1 GCF_016790145.1 Propionivibrio sp.
GGTGTTCGGAAAACCAGCCCGATCTGATTGTCGTCGATTACATGATGCCGGCGATGGACGGCATTGAGTTCATCTCGCGTCTGCGTGCGGTCGCCGGCAGGGAAGAGGTGCCGATTCTGATGATCACGGCCAATGACGACAAGGACGTTCGTTATGAGGCCTTGCAGAGCGGGGCGACCGACTTCCTGACCAAGCCGGTGGACCGCATCGAATTCTCTGCCCGGGTGCGCAATATGCTCGCGCTGGGCGCCAGCCGGAGGAAGCTGGCCGACAAGGCGGCCTGGCTGGCCGATGAAGTTGAAAAGGCGACGGCGGCGATTCATGTGCGGGAACAGGAACTCTTGTTCCGCATCTCGCGCGCGGCAGAGTTTCGTGATCCGGAGACCGGCGCTCATATCCAGCGCATGGCGCATTATTCTCACCTGATTGCCGGACGGCTGGGCTTGTCCGACGAGCATCGGCAACTGATTCTGCAAGCAGCACCGATGCACGATGTGGGAAAGATAGGCATTCCCGACTTCATCCTGCTCAAACCTGCCGCCTTGACGGTGCAAGAGTTTGCGGTGATGAAGACCCATGCGGCGCTAGGCTACGAACTGCTTAAGGAGAGTGCGTCGAGGATTCTTCAGGCGGCCGCTTCGATCGCGATCTCGCACCATGAGAAGTATGATGGCTCGGGTTACCCTTATGGCGTAGTCGGCGATGCTATCCCTCTGTTCGGGCGCATCGTGGCGGTCGCAGATGTTTTTGATGCGCTAACTTCCGAGCGACCCTACAAAAGAGCCTGGCCGACCGAGCGTGCCGTGGACTACCTGAGCAATGGTGCCGGCGGGCATTTCGATCCGGCCTGTGTCGACGCATTCATTGCTTGCTGGGATGATGTCCTGGGCATTCATGCGCAGTATCAGGATGCAGAAGTACTGAACATTTAGAAAATGATGGCTATTCGAAATTGGTGATTGATTAACGCGTTTGTAATGCACTATGTTGTTGGGATACTCATCCACTTGTCCAGGTTCGACTCTTGCCGGACGTAGCCGGTACCACCATAAAAACCCTCCGAATGTCACAAACAAGCAGGTAGTTTCCAGGTGGAGTATTCATTCAAGTTGTCGTGTCATGTTTGTAGCGCAAAGCCAGACAATGCGCATATAATGCGCATTGGAGGTGTTCCATGAAATCAGCTACAGCCAATAGTGAAGCCCGGAAGCGTCCGGTAAATCTGACACTTAATGAAGATTTGGTTTTTGAAGTACGCGGCCTGACCAATAACCTCTCCTGCGTGGTCGAGTCGCTACTTGTTGACTATGTAGAACTCAAACGTCAGCAGCGTATTTCAAATGCCAAGGCTCTTGATCAAACCATTTCCATGTGGAACGAATTCAACGGCAAGTTTGGATCATTTGCTGATGAGTATTCATCGCTTTGACCCCAAGTCATGGCTCAATACGATGTGCATAGAAATACAGGAAAGCACAGGGAAACCATCCCCTACGTAGTGATTGTCCAGTCATCCATGTATGACAGTTATCGTCGGCGGGTGGTTGTGCCCTTGGTACGAAAGTCTGTTCTTGGGAAGGTAAGCAACTCGCGATTCAATCCCTCTTTCAAAATCGAGAAGGTTCAGGTTGTCCTGCATCCTCTTGAAATAGTGTCAGTTCCAATCGAGCAACTGGGTGAATATGTAGACTCCTTGAGTCAGGAAGGCCGCCGTATTATGGATTCCCTCGATGAATTGCTGACTCAATCCTGGAGATAGACTGGAAGTTTGCTGCTGCATGTCAATCACGGAATAAGGATACCCGAAATGAATTGATCGGGAAGCCTGATCAGTTTCGCCGCTTTTTCCGGCGTGCATTTCGCTGGAATGACGCCAAGTAGCGGTGCTGCAAGGCGTTCCTTCAGTGCCACCAGATTTTCCTCGAAGCGGGACATCTCCGGGTCGATGCGGTTGGCGACCCAGCCAGCCAGCTTCAGACCACGAGCGGCTATGGCCTGTTGACTCAATAGCGCGTGGTTGATGCAGCCCAGGCGCATGCCGACGACGAGGATGACCGGCAGCCCGAGCTTTTCGACCAGGTCGGCGGTGTCGCAGTGCGGGCCGAGTGGAACGCAGAAGCCGCCGACGCCTTCGACCAGCACGACATCGGCCATTGAGCGAAGGCTTGCGCAGGCGGCGACGATGTTTTCGATGTCGATGCGGCGCCCGGATTCAGCCGCCGCGATATGCGGGGCGATCGCTGGCTGGAAAAGGTAGGGGTTGACCAGTTCGCGCGGGGCGTCGACACCGGCAGCGGCAAGCAGTTGTTCAACATCGTCGTTTTTGCCATCGGCATCGGTTCCGGCGGAGATCGGCTTCATGCCGATAGCCTTGATGCCCTGCTCGCGCAGTGCAAGCAGCAAGGCACAGGTGACGAAGGTTTTGCCGACTTCGGTGTCGGTGCCGGTTACGAACCAGGCGGGTGTAGTCGACGTATTCATTTGATTGCGTAGCCTAAAATGACGTCATAACTTGCCGGCAGGCCGGCGGCCTGGCGATGTTGCTCGTAGGCCGCTTCCACCTGTTGCCAGGCGTGGCGCCCCATCATCCCGCTGCGCGCACCCTCGCCGACATTGTGCGCACCGATGCCCTTGACGGCGCGCAGCAGGGTTTTCAGGTCGGGGTAATGTACGGTGTGTTTTTCGCGGCGCAGGACGATGCGGCCAAAACCCGCATTGACCAACGCTCTTTCGACATAGTCCGGCTCGTTGAAGGGCAGGGTGTGGCGGTGCTGGTCCACGCCGGAGAATGCCAAGCGCAATTCATTGAAAGTTTCCGGGCCGAGCGTGCTGAGCGCCAGCCGGCCGCATGGCCTGAGCACCCGCGCCGCTTCCGCAAAGGCCGTGTCGATGGCGCACCATTGAATGGTCAGGCTCGACCACCACAGGTCGAAACTGGCCTCGGCAAAGGGCAACTCCTCGATGTCGGCGGCAAAACAGGCATCGGTGTCGCGCTGTGCCAGGCTGAGCATGGCCGGTGCGAAATCGACCCCGGTAATATGCACGGCGGGCCAGCGTGCGCGCAGCAGGCGCGCGCCGTAGCCGGTGCCGCAGCCGGCGTCGAGAATGCGCGTCGGAATGTCCGCAGAACAATTTGAAAGATCGAACGCTTCGAGCAGACGATCACAGACCTGGCGCTGAACCACGGCGGCGGCGTCGTACGTGGTGGCTGCACGCTCGAATGACTCGCGGATACGTTGCTTGATCGAAGGCAAAGGCATGTCAGAAATCGCCGAACAGCCGGGCAAAACGTTCCGGGTCGTTGAGAAAGGGGGCATGCGCTGCACCGGCAAAGATTTCGAGCTGCGCGTGCGGCAGTTGTTCCTTCAGCCATTGCGCGGCGGGAAGTGGCATCAATGGATCGTTTTCGCCGTGGATCAGCAGTGTCGGCAGCGCGATGGCTGCGAGCTGTTGCCGCAGGTCGACATCGCGTAGCCAGCCGAGGCCCTGAATGAGCGTTGCCGCGTCCGGCAATTTGCTGTCCGACAGGCCGTGCGCCAGGGTGCGGACATTTGCGCGGGCCTGGGTATCGCCTTGATTGAGCAGGGCGATGAAGCGTTTCAGGGTGGTGCCGGGATCTTCGCCGACCGCCGCCTCGAAAGCGTCCAGCAGCGCCGGGGTTTGCGCGTGCGGCCAGTCGTCTGCCTGTGTAAAGCGCGGCGTACTGGCGACCAGGATCAGTCGCGAAAAATGGTCGGGGCGCAGCACGGCGGCCTGCATGGCAAGCTGGCTGCCGAGCGACCAGCCGCACAGGATGCAGCCCTTGGGCAGCGTGTCGGCCAGTGCTGCGGCGGTGTCGATGAAGGAAGGCATGTCGCACGAGTATAGGTGGGTGAGTGCATCAAATGGCGAACTGCTTTCGACATCCCCGCAGGCTGTTTGTTCATGCGCCTGCGGGCCTTGCCCTGGCCAGGATCGTTTATCCATGCGCTGTTCAGGGGTGCCATAACCTGGCAGGTCAAGCAGATGCACACGGAAACGCCGCGCGAGATCTTCGATCACCGGTTGCCAGACAGCCTTGCCGATTCCCCAGCCGTGGATCAGGGCGAGATCGCTGCCGTGGCCGCTGAAGTGGCCAACCCGTTCGACGTTCAGCGTGCTCATGCCAGATCGCACAGGGCATCGACAAGCTGTGTCACCTGCTCGGTGCTGTGTGCCGCCGTCAGTGAAACACGCAGCCGGGCCGTTCCCTTGGGGACGGTCGGTGGCCGGATGGCCGGCACCCACAGTCCGCGTTCGAAGAGCGCGTTGGCAACGCGCAGGGTTTCGTGATTGTCGCCGATGATAACCGGCTGGATGGCTGTCGGTGAAGGCAGTAGTTGCCAGCGGGTGCCGGCCAGCCCGTCGCGCAGTTGTGTGGCAAGCTGCCATAGATGCGCACGGCGGGCGTCGCTGTGCGCTATCAGTTCAAGGCTGGACGCCAGCGCGCAGGCCATGATCGGGCTTGATCCGGTGGTGAAAATATAGCTGCGGGCGCGCTGCAGCAGCCATTCGATGACCGCCTCATGGGCCGCGACAAAAGCACCCGAGGCGCCAGCGGCCTTGCCCAGCGTGCCCATGTAAATAATGCGCTGGGCGGCTGGAATGGCGAAATGGGCCAGGCTGCCGCGACCCTGCGCGCCGAGTACGCCGAAGCCGTGCGCATCGTCGACCACCAGCCAGGCATCGAAGCGTTCGGCCAGTTCGAGTAGTCCGGGCAGGGGTGCCAGATCGCCGTCCATGCTGAAAACGGCGTCGGTGAGGATCAGTTTGCGTTTAGCCGGGCTGGCCGCGAGCAGGCGTTCGAGTGCGGCCAGGTCGCCATGCGCATAGCGCTGGCTTTCGGCACGCGCGAGCTGCACGGCATCGATCAGCGAGGCGTGGTTGAGCTTGTCGGCAAATATCGCGTCGCCACGCCCGACCAGCGCCGGAACGATGCCGAGGTTGGCCATGTAGCCGGTGGAAAACAGCAGGGCGCGAGGGAAGCCAGTAAAGGCAGCGAGTTTCATTTCCAGCGCTTCGTGCGGCGTCTGATGACCGCTCACCAGATGCGAGGCTCCACTGCCGACACCCCAGGTTCTGGCTGCGGCACAGGCCGCTTCGATCAGCGCGGGATCGTTGGCCAGCCCCAGATAGTCGTTGCTGCAAAAGCTGATCAGGTCGCGGCCATCGACGCGCGCCAGCGGGCCGCAGGGCGCATCGAGCGTGCGTCGGCGGCGCTTGAGGCCATCAGCGGTCAATTGAGCCAGTTGAGCGGCAAGTTCTGCGTGAAGGATGGATTCAGACATCGATGGGTAGTGGGCGTAAAAGTTATCAGGGATTCAAATCAACCGAAAATGTTTTCGACCTGGCAGGCGGTACGTTTCAAAATCCTTGCGATCGAGCGACCAGATCGTGGCGCTTCCGGTTTTCAGTGCGGCGACGACGAGCGAGGCATCGGCCAGATCCAGCGGTTGTTCGGCATAACGGCTGATCCAGTCGATGGCAGTGATCAATTCTTCCTTGCCGAGCGGCATCACCTCCAGCCCGCCACGCTCGATCCACCAGTAAAGTGGCAATGTCGAGGCCGCCGTTGGCGCCAGGTGGGAAAATTCAGTGAGTACGGCCCAGGTCGTGAGCAGTCGGCCGCGATAATCCTTCAGGAACCGGGTGCAGCGCTCGTGGGCTTTATCCCGCTTGTCGGCCAAGGCAAGCAGTGGGCCGGTATCGATCAGCAAAACAGTCACGCGGCCTCACGCCCGTGTTTCTTGCGAATGGCGACCCTGACGAGTTCTTTGGAGCGGGTGGTGCTGGTTTTTCCAGAGGCAAATGACCCAATGAAACCGGCTTCACAGGCAATTTCATAGGGCGATTTGGCTGCTGGTTCGCTGCTGAAGCGCTGTTCGAGCAGTTCAATGATGACCCCGGATTTGCTGCGCCGCGTTTCGACGCAATACTGCGCGAGCATCTGTTCGAGACGATCGGGAATACGGACGGTGGTTGTCATGGCGATTCAATGGCGGCTGAAATTGTATTAACGGTAATACAGAATGGTTTCGCGCGCAAGGGAAACCTGCCGCATAACGATTGTTCGATGTAGGCAACTGCTAGTCCAGTTGCTACAATGAAACGAGGGATGCCATCACCCGTCTCGTCAGGCAATTAGAGTAAATGATGGTTCTGCTAAACATTATTTAGTGAAGGCTCCTATGGCCAGAACTACCGTTGTAGCCGGCTACAAGTTGACGGAGCTATTGGCCGATTCTGGAGAGTTGGCTCGCTGGCGAGGCCATGGACCCGACGGATTGCCGGTGCTTGTTCTCCTGCCGGTGAACGATGTGGCTGCACGGAAGATTGTGGGGCAACTCGATCACGAATACGCGCTACGTGATCAGCTCGAACCCGAATGGGCGGTCAAACCGCTGGCCCTGGTACATTTTAAAGGACGCCCCTTGCTGGCATTGGCGGATCCCGGGGGTGAGCCTCTTGATCGTCTATGCGGCCAGCCGATGGATTTGCTACGGTTCCTGAAACTCGCGTCGGCGCTGGCGTCGGCGCTGGGCAGGGCCCACCAAAAAGGTCTGGTACACAGGGATGTCAAACCCCCCAACTTCCTCGTCGATACTGACACCGGTCGCGTCCACCTGACCGGCTTCGGCTTCGCTTCGCGTGTTCCCCGCCAGTTTCAACCCACTCGCCCGCTGGAGACGCTTGTCGGCACGTTTGCCTATATGGCTCCCGAACAGACCGGACGGATGAACTGCTCCGTGGATTCGCGAGCCGATCTCTATTCCCTTGGCGTCACCTGCTACGAGTTGCTCGCCGGTTATCGACCGTTCCAGGCCGTCGATCCGGCGGAATGGGTCCATAGCCATATCGCCCGCGTGCCACCGCCTCTTGCGGAGCGGGTAAACGGCGTGCCGCACATGGTTTCGGATATCGTGATGAAACTGTTGACCAAGACCGCCGGCGAGCGCTACCAGACCGCTGCGGGAGTGGCCGCCGATCTGATGCATTGTCTGGCCGCCCTCGAAGCCAGCGGAACGGTGACGCCGTTTCCCCTTGGCCGACACGACGTTTCCGTTCGCCTGACCATTCCTGAAAAGCTCTACGGGCGGGCGCGTGAAACCGGAGCACTACTCGCCGCCTTCCATCGCGTGGTAACCTCAGGTGAGCCTGAACTGCTGCTGGTTTCGGGCTATTCCGGTATCGGCAAGTCGTCCCTGGTGAACGAACTGCACAAGGAAATGGTCCTGCCGCGCGCCCTGTTCGGGACCGGGAAATTTGACCAGCACAAGCGCGACATCCCCTACGCCACCCTGGCGCAGGCGTTCCAGGGGCTGGTGCGCCAGATTCTGATGCGCGGCAAGGCCGAGATCGCCGCTTGGGCGGATGCCATCCAGCGGGCAGTTGGACCGAACGGTCAGCTTATCCTGAAGCTGATCCCCGAACTCGAATTCATCATCGGCGCTCAGCCGCCCATCCCGGAGCTTTCGTCCACCGAGTCGCGTAACCGTTTTCACGTCGTGTTTCGCCAGTTCGTCCGCGCGTTTGCCACCGCCGACCATCCCCTGGTGCTGTTTCTCGACGATCTGCAGTGGCTTGACCCGGCTAGTCTGGTACTGCTGAACCACCTGATTACCCACCCCGACGTCCGTCATCTACTCCTCATAGGCGCTTACCGCGACAATGAGGTCGGCGCGACCCATCCACTGATGTTGACGATCGAATCCCTGCGTAAAGGCGGGGTGAGAATCGAAGACATTGTTCTGGGCCCCCTCTCTGTCGACGACCTCGGCCATCTGGTCGCCGACACCCTGGTCTGCGACGTCGCGCGGGCGGCGCCTCTGGCTCGGCTGATCCACGACAAAACGGCCGGCAACCCCTTCTTTTCCATCCAGTTCCTGGCTAGCCTGCACGAGGAGCGGCTGCTTGTTTTCGACGTCGAATCGGAGGCCTGGCAGCCTGACATCGACGCCATTCGCGCCCAGGGCTATTCCGACAACGTTGTTGAACTGATGGTCAGCAAACTGGGACGCCTGGCGCCGCAGACCCGCACCGCGTTATCCCATTTGGCCAGTCTGGGCAATAGCAGCACCTTCGACGTGCTCACCCTGATCGCCGGAACCTCGTCCGAATTACTTGAGGCTGACATTCATGAAGCCCTGTCGGCGGGTCTCGTGCACCGCGAGGCCAATACCATCGCCTTTGCCCATGACCGGATTCAGGAAGCCGCCTATTCACTGATTCCCGAGGCGTCCAGCCCCGCCGAGCACCTGCGCGTCGGGCGCCTGCTGGCCGCCCGCTCGCTCGCGGACAGCAACGACGACGCGGTGTTCGACATCGTCAATCAGTTGAACCGGGGCATTGCTCTGCTGACAACGCCCAGCGAGCGGAAGGCCGTACGCTGCTTGAACGTCCGCGCGGGCCGAAAAGCCAAGGCGTCCACCGCCTATGCCTCAGCGCGCACTTACCTGATTCAGGCCGAAGCACTGCTACCGAAGGACGCCTGGGAAACGGATTACGCCGAGAGCTATGACATCGTTCTGGCTTTGTCGGAGTGCGAATACCTTAGCGGCCATCTCGACCGCGCCGACGCGCTGTTCAAGCAGTTGCTCGAAAAGTCACGTTCGCGTCACGAGCGGGCACGGGTCTTTCGGCTGCGCATGAGCCTGTATCAGTTTGCCGGCCGTTTCGCAGACGCTGTGGACACGGCACTTGGCGGACTGGCGCTATTCGGCATGACTTTCCCGGCCACCGAGGCAGACATCGTTGCAGCGATACAAGCCGAGAGAAGTCTTGTGCCGGCGCTGCTGGATGGGCGCCGCATTGATGCTCTGGTGGACGCGCCGCCGATCGACGATGCGGATATCCAGGCGATGCTCGGCATTCTGGTCGACGCCTCACCCTGCGTTTACATTGCCCGCCCAGGCCTTTGGCCGCTGATCCTGCTGAAAGCCCTCAACCTGTCGCTACGACACGGCAACACCGCCGACACCTGCGGCGCTTACAGCGCCTACAGCATCCTGCTGGCCGGAGTATTCGAAGATGCACCGGCGGCGTTCGCCTTCTCTGAAATGGCGCTGGCGCTCAATGAACGGATTCCCAATCCCCGGCTGCGTGCGGTGTTGCTCTATCGCCATGGCACGTTCGTCAACAATACCCGGCGGCCGTTCTCAACCAGCCAGACATTCCTCGAACAGGCCTTCGTCGTCAGTCTGGAGGTGGGCAACCTCGTGTATGCGGGGCTAGGCGCCATCGCACTGGCCTGGCTGGGACTGGACAAGGGCGACCCTCTCGACGAGGTTGTCGAAACCGCACGCAAGTATGCCGCCTTTGCCTATGGCAATGGCAACACCTGGGCCTATCACACGGCGAGGGCTGTGGAATTGTTCGCCTCGGGCCTGGCTGGGACGAGCGTTTCCCAGGGTCAGAACCAGGAAGGCGTTTCAGAGTGGGAAACCTGTTCCGCTGTACTGGCCAAAGGAGGTTTTCAGATCGGCATCGTCACTGGACACATCCTCGAGCAGATGAGCTTCTTCCTCGCCGGCCATCATGCCGAGGCGCTGGGCGCTGCCGAGTTGGCCGCCATCTCGTTGCGTAGCGTCATGGCGATGGCCTGCGAATTTGCCCATCACTTCTATTTGGCACTCACCCTTGCGGCGCTTTACGACGAAGCCGATCCGCCGCAACAACAGGAGTACCGGAGGCGGCTGACCGAGCAACTGTGCAAACTGGATTTGCTGACCAAGTACTGCCCGGAAAATTTTTCCGCCCGACGTGCCCTGGTGGCCGGCGAGGCTGCCCGCATCGATGGCGAGGAAGGCCAGGCCATGCGCTTCTACGAGGAGGCCATCCGGACTGCTCGCGAGAACGGTTCGCCGGTTGAGGAAGGGCTGGCGAACGAGATTGCGTCCCGCTTCTGGCGCAGGATCGGGTTCGACAGTTTTGCCGACATCTATCTTCGAAATGCTCGGGAGTGCTACCAGCGCTGGGGCGCGCTGGCCAAGGTTGCCGATATTGACCGTCACCATCCCGGTCTGGAGGTTTCCGCGGCCGCTACCCACCCCGTTCTTGGCCAGCGCCTGCACGACCTGGACGTCGTGAGCGTGGTAAGAGCCTCTCAGGCCGTGTCCAGCGAGGTGGTGCTGGACCGGTTGATCGAAAAGCTGCTGACCATCGTGCTGGAGCAGGCCGGAGCGCAGAGGGGCCTGCTGATCATGGTTCGCGGCGAAAACCCGATCGTCGCCGCCGAAGCGACGACCCATCGTGACCGCATCGAGGTCGTTCTCCGCCAGTCGCCGCCTGTTGCCAACGATTTGCCGATCTCGGTTCTCAATTTTGTCATGAGTACGCATCAGCAGGCCTTGCTCGACGATGCCTCTGCGGACGAGGGGTTTGCCAAGGACGACTACCTGCGGCAGTCCGGCGTGCGCTCTCTACTTTGCCTGCCGCTGGTCAAGCAGGCCAGGCTGGTCGGCGTGCTTTACCTCGAAAACAGTCTGACGGTCGGAGCGTTCACCGCGAGCCGGGTCGCCCTGCTGGAACTTCTGGCCTCGCAGGCGGCGATATCGCTGGACAATGCCAGCCTTTATGCCGAACTGGAAAAGCGGGTTGCCGAAAGAACCCAGGCGCTCTCGGCTGAGGTAGCCGAACGGACAAGTGCCCAGGCCCAACTCCACCAGGCTTTGACCGAGCTGGAATTGATCCTCGATAACGCGTTACTGGGCATCGTTGTTGTCGCACGCTCCGCCGAGGGCCAGCGCATCATTCGTCAGGCCAACCCGGCGCTGGAACGGATGCTGGGCTATGCGCCAGGAGAGTTGTACGGACGCGAAACGCGAATAATGTTTGCTAGCGACGAGGACTATCAGTTCATGGGATCAGTCTACCAAACCGTATTACGCGAAGGGCGAGTGTACGTTGGCGAACACGATTATCTACGAAAAGACGGCGAGTCCATTCTTACCCATGTCACCGGCATTGCAATTGATGTCCACGACCTCACCAAAGGTAGCGTTTTTCTGGTCGAGGACATCACCGAACGACGGCATAACGAGAACTTGCTGACCGACACCGTACGTGAATTGGAGGCGTTCATTCACAACTCGATGGTCGCCATCCTGTTCACCCACGATCAAAAAATCACCCGCTATAACCCCCGGTTCAGCGAGATGTTCGGTTACCCTGGAGATGAAGGCCTTGGCCTGCCGACTCGCGATTTGTTTCCTTCGCAGGAAGACTATGAAGCACTCGGCCAAAAGGCATTTCCCCTTTTTTCCACCGGGCGACCGGTTCACGTCGAGCTTTACTTGCAACGCCGTGACGGCCAGACGCTGTGGGTCAACGTGATTGGCTACGTCGCCAACCCGGAACAAACGGCCCAGGGTACCATCTGGATCATCGAAGATCGTACTGACTTCAAGCATGCGGATGTGGCACTGCGCCGGAGCCACGCTGAACTGGAAGTGCGTGTAGCCGATCGTACGGCGGAACTGTCACAGCAACTTCATTTCCTTAAGCAGTTGATCGAAGCGATTCCTGGCCCGGTTTTCTACAAGGATGCCGAGGCTCGCTATCTCGGTTGCAATAGCGCGTTCGAAGCCTTTGTCGGTAAGCCAGCCAGCGAACTGATCGGCAAGACGCCCCACGATATCGCTCCCAGGGAACTGGCCGACAAGTATCTCGCTGCCGACCGCGAGATTCTCGACCGGCCGGGGTTCCAGATATACGAAAGTCCGGTCCACTTCGCCAATGGCGAAATGCGCGACGTGATGTTCCATAAAGCAAGCTTCACCAGGGCCGATGGCACGGTGGGCGGTCTGGTCGGCGTGATGCTTGACATAACCGATCGCAAGCGCATGGAGGACGAGCTGCGGCAGGCGGCTGCAGTGTTTGAAAGTGCTGCGGAGGGCGTCATCATTACCACCCCTGAGGGTTCGATCATGGCGGTGAACCGTGCATTCACCAAGATCACCGGCTACGCAGAAAGCGAGGTGATCGGCCTGAATCCACGTATTCTGCAATCGGGCCGCCATGACAGTAATTTCTACCACGAGATGTGGCAGTGCATTGCCCGTGATGACCGCTGGCAGGGGGAAATCTGGAACCGGCGCAAGAACGGCGAGATCTATCCCGAATCGGTTTCCATCAGCGTTGTAAGAGATACCCAAGGACGTGTGGCCCGATACGTTTCCACTGCTTCCGACATCAGCCAGCAAAAGAAAAACGAGGAGCAAATCCAGGTGCTGGCGTTCTCCGACCCGTTGACCCGCTTGCCAAACCGAAGGCTTCTGCATGATCGCCTACAGCACGCACTCGCGACAAGTTCCCGCACCAAGAGCCATGGTGCACTATTCTTTATCGACCTCGATGATTTCAAGACCCTTAACGATACCCTCGGCCATGACGTTGGCGACCTGATGCTGCAACAGGTCGGCCAGCGTCTGAGCGGCTGCATGCGCGACGGCGATACCGTGGCCCGACTGGGCGGCGATGAGTTCGTGGTGGTATTGGAAGCCCTGAGCGTAGACCCATTGGTGGCTGCAACGCAGGCTGAAAGCGCAGGAGATAAAATCATGGGGACACTGCGGCAGCCGTATCAACTTGCTAATGGCATTTATCACAGCACGCCAAGCGTCGGTGTCACGCTATTCGCCGATACGCACGAATCGACAGATGAGTTGCTGAAAAGGGCCGATCTGGCCATGTACCAGGCGAAATCGGCTGGCCGCAACACCCTGCGCTTTTTCGACCCGATGATGCAAGCGGCGGTTTCGAGTCGTGCGGCGCTCGCAGCAGATTTACGTGACGCTGTTTTCAATAATCATTTTCTGCTGCACTACCAGGCCCAGGTCGTTGGCGAGGGTCGGCTGACCGGGGCCGAAGTGCTGTTGCGGTGGAAGCATCCCGAACGCGGTTACGTATCGCCTGCAGACTTCATTCCTCTGGCTGAGGAAACTGGCTTGATTCTGCCCTTGGGTCACTGGGTACTGCATACCGCCTGCGGCCAATTGGCGATCTGGGCCGGCCGACCGGAGATGGCCGAGCTGACGATCGCGGTGAATGTCAGCGCGCGGCAATTCAGGATGCCGAAGTTTGTTGAAGAAGTTCTGGCCGTTCTTGAGCATACCGGAGCGAACCCACAGCGACTCAAACTGGAGTTGACGGAGAGTCTTCTAGTTACCGATGTGGAAGACATCATCGCCAAGATGAACGCGCTGAAAGCTAAAGGCGTGGGCTTCTCACTTGACGATTTTGGCACGGGCTACTCTTCGCTCTCTTATCTTAAGCGCCTGCCTCTTGATCAGATGAAAATTGACCAGGGGTTCGTCCGTGACATTCTCACCGACCCCGACGATGCCGCCATCGCGAAGATGGTCATCGCTCTTGCCGAGAGTCTGGGGCTGGCGGTTATTGCGGAAGGCGTGGAAAACGAGGCACAGAGAGATTTTCTCGCTCGCCAAGGCTGCCATGCCTATCAGGGATATCTGTATAGTCGTCCGCTACCTTTAATGGAATTTGAGGAGTTTGCGAGGCGTGCCTGATCACAGCGCGAGAAAATACGAGTGCGGGCAAAGGCGGTGTTGCCGGTCAGGGAGTATTGATACAACACTCGGATAAGCTCAGCGTAGAGGAGAGGATTTCAGGACTACTCGGCAGCCTGCATCGATTCCGTCACAGCCTCTTCCAGCGCTTCTTTTGTCGCTTGTCCGAGATGAGCAATTTCTTCATCACTGACGATGTACGGCGGCATCAGATAAACGGTGTTGCCGATCGGGCGGATCAGGGCTTCGCGCGCAAGCGCCGCCCGGTAAAAGCGGCGGGAGAAATGCGGGTCTGCGCTTTCAACATCGAAGGCGAGAATCATCCCGCGCTGACGCAGGTGTTTGACCTGCGGGTGCTGGCCGAGTGGTGCCAGTGCGGCGGCAAGCTTTTCGGCGCGCGCCTGGTTGGCTTCCAGCACCTTGTCATCGGCAAAAATGTCGAGCGTTGCCAGCGCAGCACGGCAGGCCAGCGCGTTGCCGGTGTAGGAGTGCGAGTGCAGGAAGCCGCGTGCCGTGGCGTCCTCGTAAAACGCGCCATAGACCGCATCGGTGGTGAGCACGATGGACAGCGGCAGGTAACCGCCGGAGATGCCTTTCGAGAGGCACAGGAAATCCGGTTTTATAGCGGCCTGCTCGTGGGCGAAGAAAGTGCCGGTACGGCCGCAGCCGACGGCGATCTCGTCGCAAATGAGGAGCACCTCGAAGCGATCGCAGAGCGCGCGTGCGCGGCGCAGGTAGTCCGGGTCGTACATGGCCATGCCGCCGGCGCACTGGATCAGCGGCTCGACGATCAGCGCGGCGATGCTTTCGTGATGGGTTTCGAGATGGGTTTCGAGCGCTGCAGCGGCGCGGCGTGCGACATCGAGGGCCGACTCGCCGGCTTCGGCGCGGCGGGCGTCGGGCGATGGCACGGTCGCGGCCGGGCGGATCAGCGGCGCGTAGGCGTCCCTGAAAATCGCCACGTCGGTCACCGCCAGCGCCCCGACCGTCTCGCCGTGATAGCTGCCTTCGAGGCAGAGAAAATCCTGTTTTCTGCTGCGCCCACGGTTGCGCCACGCGTGGAAGGACATCTTGAGCGCAATCTCGGTCGCCGAGGCACCGTCGGAGGCGTAGAAACAATGGCCCAGTCTTTCCCCCGATCCGCCGCCGGTCAGGGCCGAAAGGCGTTCCGACAGTTCGACCACCGGCCGGTGCGTGAAGCCGGCCAGGATGACGTGTTCGAGTTCTTCGAGCTGTTCGCGCAGCGCTGCGTTGATGCGCGGGTTGCAGTGGCCGAACAGATTGACCCACCACGAGCTGATGCCATCGAGATAGCGCCTGCCATCGAAATCGTAGAGCCAGACGCCCTTTGCCCGGGCGATGGGTATCAGCGGCAGCGAACCGCTATCGTTGCTCACATGCTGCTTCATCTGCGTGCATGGGTGCCAGACGGCGTTGAGGCTGCGTTGCAGGAGATCGGTGTTGCTTGTTTGAGTAATCAATGAAGACAAATCCAAGTCAATGCCTCGCAGGTCGGTTTAGGTCCTGGAGGAAATTCCCATGGCGGACGCCATGCTATGCCGGATCAGTGCAAGGTCTGCGAGGGCGCGTTGTTCTGCTCCGGCATTTCGGCATGCACCGAATCGCCCTCGATGTTCGGGTAGAGCGGTGCGCCGCAGTCGTCGCAGAACTCATAGGGGAACTGCTGGCCGTGCACCAGGATTTCCTTAATTCCGGATTCGCGCAGCAGGCTTTCAATCTCGCCGACCACGTCGCTTGTTTCATCTTCGGCACCGAGCAGGGGCCAGATGACACCGTGAAAAATCGTATTGCCGCCACGCGGCCCGAAAGCGATACGGTATTCTTCCAGCCGCTTGTCGTGAAAGCCGCCGATGACGGCGCGCAATGCTTCGGCCGGCTGGCCCAGGGTGGTCTGCAGAAAAGCCACCGAGGCGTGCACCGAGTAAGGGCGTGAGGCCATGTCGGCGGTGCGGCAGGCGGCATGATAGGAATCGGCGAGCAGCGTCTGGAATGCGCAGCCGGTGAGCAGGGGTTCAAGGCAGGGCCCGCCCTGTTTGACCCATTCCTTGAGCGCCGTTTCACGCGTGCAGCTTTTCGACTCATTCCAGCGGAACAGCGGCATGCCGCGCGGTACGGCTATGGCACCGATCAGATAGCGCGTGTCGGAGAGAAACTGGTTGGTTTCAGGCAGCGTGGTCACGTCGAGTTTCAAGGCATTGTTGCACAGCGCCGCGCTCCCCAGATCGCGCATCAACTGCCAGGTATCGACAAAGCTGCGCGGCAACTGGTCCGGGCTGTACAGGTAATCCGCCAGGGCCATCTGGGCGCTCGCTGAAAAAACGTGCGCGCCGAGATGAACCTTGAGTGTTTGCAGCGTGCTCCTGGGGATTGTTCCGGCCGGGATCGAAAAGCGTGACCAGGCGAGCACGGGCACATTGAACAACAGGATGTCGTACTCGTGTCCCTGATGCGAGAGCAGGCAGGATTCGGCGCGCGACTCGATGAGGTCGGCAAGGCTGTCGTGCGCCACGGCGTGCGAGTCGAAGAGGCGGTCCAGCGAAGCGTTCAGGTCATCTTCGGCGCCCTCGTGCAGCAGTTTATCTATGAGTTCCGAGAGTTGCCTTTCCCAGAACTCATCTTCCAGCATGCCGCCGGACTCGGCAAGGCCGGTCGCCAGTCGGCCCAGTTCGGTGGCGTCGGCGGATATGCGCTTGCGCGAGGAGAGTCGATTGCGTTTCATGATGGTGAACCTGCAGGGCGAGACAATCGGCTATTGTACCAAGACGACGAGTGGCCTTGCTTGCTTGATCGTATCCGGCCCACGCAAAATTTGTTCTGAAAGTCCACAGTCATTCCGGCGAAAGCCGGAATCTGACCGCAGGGAATGCAGAGCCAGGAAAGCCAAGGCACTGGACACCGGCTTCTGCCCCGAAGGTGACAGGGCCTAGCAGCCTGTCGGACTTGAGTTAGCTCTTGGCGGGCCAAAGAACCCAGAGCGCCTATTTAATCTCAAAATATGCCATATAGTTACGCATTATCCGATTTCCCCCTTTTTTTACCAGATTTTACGGACTACCTGCCCAATTTGGGCGCAATACGGCCATGCGCTTTATATTCCACGCAAGACAAACCAAAGACCACTCACCGGTGACTTTTTCAAGTCCGCGTAGCAAGAACTGCCGAAAGCCCATGACCGACTTGATGATCCCGAAGACCGGTTCGACCGTCTGCTTGCGCAAGGCGTAAGCCGCCCGCCCCGCTTTTGTCTTCAAGCGATGCGCCATCGCCTGCATTGGCGTGGCCTCGGCAGGCAAAGCGGCGGGCTCGCTATGGCGCTCACGCCAGCCCGGATGGTGTTCTTCTTTGGCCACGGCGATCAGCGGCTCAATGTGGGCCGCCTCACACGCCTTGATGTTCGTCTCGCTGGAGTAGCCGGTGTCCGCCATCAACCGCTCCACGGCGCCCAAGGTCTCGGCCTGCGCATCGAGCGTCTTGAGCATCGGTTCGACCTGCTCTTTGTCGTTGGGTGCTTGCGTGACGCCCGTGGCCACCACCAGCATCGTGGCGGCATCGACCGCTGCCTGAGCGTTATAGGCTTGCTCGTAGCCGCCTCCGGCGACCGGCATAATACGCGACTCTTCGTCGGTGAGATTGATCTGGTCGCTGTCTTTCGGCCCCGGTTCGGGAGCCTTGGGCACCCGGCCTCCCGGTTTCTTTCCGGTGTCTTTCTCTTTGGCGGCACGGTGCGCCATCTTCTCGTCGTACTCGGCCTTCTCCTGCGCATAGCGCTCTGCGGCGCGGGCGGCAATCTTGGCCTTGGCCTTCGCCATGGCCGCCAGCCGGTCTTCGCGGCGTTTGATTTCTTCGGGCAGGCTGACGCCGTCCGGGAGGTCGGCCTGATCGGCTTGTTCGGCCAGCGCCAGCAGTTCCTGAACTTCGGCCTGGAGTTGGACTTCCAACTTCTCGATATGCCCATGCGAGAGCGCACTGTGGCGCGAGGCATTGGCATGGATCTTGGTGCCATCAAGGCACACGGTGCCCAGTTTGAGCAGCTTCAACTCCTGCGCGTACTCGAGCACTTGCACAAATAGACTGGCCAGTTCGTCGAGGAAGCGTCGGCGGAAGGTCGCCAGGGTGTCGTGATCGGGATGGCTGTTGGCGGCGATGTAGCGGAAGGCGACCGAGTCATAGGTCGCCCGCTCCAGTCGGCGACTGGAGAAGACGCCGGTGGCGTAGCCATAGACCAGGATCGCCAGTAACGTCGCCGGATGGTGCGCCTTTGAGCCTCGACCTGCGTACTGACGAGTGAGATTGGATAAATCAAGTTGGTCGATCACCTCAACAACAAACCGTGCCAGATGATCTTCACCCAGCCAGTCACTCACCGAGGGCGGAAGCAGATAGTCGGTCTTGCGGTCGGTCACAATGAAGTTGGACATGGTCAGCCCTGAAATTTTCACAGGAATGACTATAGCATATTTTAGACTTGCAGCGCAACACTTTTTAAGTCCGACAGGCTGCTAGGGCTCAAACACTCCTGGGGTGCGCCGGTGTGACGGATTTTTCAGCGTTTCCTTAAACCTCTTTCTTCGGCGGCAGGAAAAAATCTCTCGGGTGTTGCAGCAGATGGCGCAGGATGGCGCCGGCGATCATTCGCCACGGGGTTTCCGATACATGTCTGGCACGCAGAGCGACGTCGAGCGCCAGGGTGAAGCTGACCGTCAGGTTCATAAAGCCGATGGCGGCGACGCCAAGTGCTGCCCAAAGCAGCAACCAGTGATCCGCAGAGAAGTCGAGACCGACGAAGGCGATGCCGACGAAAGCCGATGAAAACGCGACATGGCGGATGTCGATGGGCAGGCCGAAGAGAACGCCGAAGATGGTGGTACCGCCGAGCAGGAAGCCAAAGATGAAGTTGCCGGACAGGGCGCCGAGATTGTCGCCGATATAGGCCGATACGCTTTGCATGCGCGCTTCGCCGAAGACTCGTTTTGGCCAGCCGAGTTGCAGGATGCGCTCGGGGATGCGGTTGTAGGCCGCAAAATTGTCGAAGTAGCCGTTGATCAGTCCGGCGAGGAACAGGCAAACGCCGGCGATGGCGGCGTAGACTACGGCGCCGCTGTGAATCAGGCTTTGCTCCTCAAGCAGATGGATGGCTTTCAAAGGGCTGACAAAGTGCTCGCCGCCGAGGCTGAAAACGGCATAGGCGATCAACCCGGCGAGCGGGATGGCGACGAGGATGTTGCCAAGAATGGCGACGATCTGGCTGCGCACGGTACGCGCAATGAGGCCGGTCAGTACCTCGAGGTCGCGCAGTTTTCCGCCGCTCTGGCTGATGCTGGCGGCAATGGCGTTGGCGGTCATCGCCGGTTGCTTGGTGGCGACCGTGCCGTGCACGATGTGGATCAGGCAGAAACCCAGCCCGTAATTGAGGCAATAGGCAATGGCGCCGGTGAGCGGCGGCATGTCGGCCTTGGCCAGCAGGATCTTGAAGCAGGCCATGAAGGCGATGATGAAGCCGCCAATAGCCGCCGAGCGCGCCATGTCGCCATATTCGTTGCGTGTTGCGGTGATGTAGTGTTCGCCGTGGGCGCTGGCGTTGTCGGTGACGCGCAGGGCGAGCAGATCGGTGTTGCGGCGCCAGTGCTGGCGCAGGTTGTTCCGCTGACATTCATCCCGGATCAGTCGGATAAACAGGTGAACGATGGGCGGGTAGGCCGATTGTCCGTCGGGGTCCTGGCGCAGCCTGTCGAGAATGTCGAGCAGTTGCTCACAGCGCAGAATCAGTTGTTGCAGGCGCTGCACATGATAGGTGAGGCGGATGCTGGTGCCGTCCCGGGCCGCGCGCTTGCGTATCTTTTCGATGACTTGCAGGCATTGGTCGAGCAGGACGCGCAGGTGCCTGTCGTCGCTGATGGCGGCATCCGGCTTGCGCCAGGCGCCGGGATAGGCGTCGATATAGGCGATCAGCTCTTCGTTCTGTGTGACAAAGGGCGATTCGTAGGTTTCGAGAGCGCGGTCGAGTCGCAGCAGTTCGGGCTCCATGCCGAATGCGGCGATCCAGTAGGAAATGACGCGCAAGGAACGGATGATTTCAGCAATCGCACGCGGCATTTCAGGCGATGCAGAACTCTCATCGAAATGCAGTGCTTCGTCGAGCTCCAGCCACGCCTGCTCGCCGACGCCGCTCACCCAGCGGCCGTCGCTCGGTTGATGAAAAATCCTGCGCAACGCGGTGCGCAGCAGATCCTTGTCGAGCGCTTCGGGGAGAATCGTGTGCCCGATGCGGCGGATGCATTCGGACAGAAAGCTGGTATTGGGCAGGATGCCGGTCGAGGTGTACAGCTCAGAGTGGCGATGGGTGTGGCTCAGTTCGGCGAGTTTTTCGCGGACGGCCTGACGCAACTCAGGGTGCAAGCCAAGGATGTGGCACAGCGCTTGCAGGTTACGTTTCGCCGTTTCAAAGTCGGTGGCCCGGCGCGGCCTGATTTCATCGATCAGCCTAGCGAACAAATCCGTCGGATCGGCGTCCGGGGCAGCAAAGCAGGCAAGGAGTTCTTCCATTGTGTTTATGTTTCCGGGAGCGGCAAGCGGGGTGGCCGGGTCGGGTACAATCCTAACAAACAATTGTTCCGGAATTTTTTCGGCCTGGATGAATAAAGTGATCATTGTACTTTCCCCCGCCAAATCCCTTGACTTCGAGACGCCGCCGACGCTGGCCGACGCGACGCAGCCGCAATTTCTCGATCAAGCGCAATTGCTGATCAAACGGCTGCGCAAGGTATCGCCGCGTGCGCTCGGCAAACTGATGGGCATCAGCGATCAGCTCGCGGTACTGAACGCCACACGCTATGCCGACTGGGCACTGCCCTTCACGCCGGAAAACGCCAAACAGGCGGTTCTGGCCTTCAACGGCGATGTCTATGAAGGGCTCGACGCCGCAACGCTGGCGCCGTCCGACCTGCGCTTCGCGCAGGGGCATTTGCGAATTCTCTCCGGGCTTTACGGCGTGCTGCGCCCGCTCGATCTGATGCAAGCCTACCGCCTGGAGATGGGCACCCATCTGGCCAACCCGCGCGGCAAGGATCTTTATGCCTTCTGGGGCGAACGCATTGTCGATGCGCTGAATGCGGCGCTGCTTGAAGTCAAGGCCGCGGCGCTGGTCAATCTGGCTTCGGAGGAATACTTCAAGTCGGTGAAATCGAAAAAACTTGCCGTGCCGGTGATCCAGCCGGTATTCGAGGATTGGACTGGTAGTGAAGGGGCGGGGAAATTCAGGGTCGTCAGCTTCTACGCCAAGCGTGCGCGCGGGCTGATGGCGCGTTTTGCACTGGTCAAGCGAATCACGGTACCGGAAAAGTTGAAGAAGTTTTCGGTCGAGGGCTACACCTTTGCCGCCGAGGCATCGACTGCAACGCGCTGGGTATTTCGTCGCCGGTCAAATCAGTCCATGTAGAAGGCCGGAGCGAGTAGGTCGGGTTAGCGATAGCATAACCCGACTGAATCCTCGGCCTGAGACGTCGGGTTACGGCCTGGCGGCCTAACCCGACCTATTCGCTTCGACGAGAGATGGTTTTGTCATACCAGGCCGAGAAGCTGATTGGCGGCTTCCGCCGTCATGATGGTAAACGGTGGCGGTTTGTGCCGGTGG
>NZ_JAEUOI010000080.1 GCF_016790145.1 Propionivibrio sp.
AACCAGCGAACTCTCCATGACCGACAGGCGACCAGTCATCTCACCCAATTGTTTCTTCAGGCCTTCCAGTTCGGCGCGTGCGGCGACATCGGGATCCTGCTCCGGCGACTGCAATGCAACACTCTGCGCCTGCAGGGCGGAAAACTGAGCGCGCTGTTCCGTAAGACTGCGTTCCGCCAGTTTCGCTCGTTGCAGCGCCGGCTCGACGAACAGGCTGTAGCCGATGAGGATGATCCCGCCAAGCAGCGCTGCCGCAATCAGCCAGCGCTCACGCAAGAGCAGCGCGTCATAGCGCGCCGCCACTTTGACCCAGGATTCCTTCATCGATTTACCCCGCTGCGCGGGCTGACATCCGCAGCATCAACATTCTCGGAGCGCAGAACAAATTCAACAAAACGCGGCACGCCGGGCACGGACTGCGACGGGACAACCGTAGCCGACACTTTTGCCGTTCCCGGCGATGGCGTGTTCTCCTCGCCGGGATCAACGCCGCGCATTTCCAGTGCGGCAAATCGACGCCCTTGAAATACCGGTTCGCTGCGCAGACGCTGCACATAGGCCGGCAGCCTTGACGGATCGAGCAGGCGGCCGCGTATTTCGATTTCAGTACCGCCCGCCGTCAACAGAAACCCGGTCAGCCACAAATCACTTTGCGAGTGTCTGGCGAAACCTGACATCAACGCCGAGAAACCCGAGGTATTGCCCAGCGTGCCGGAATCGAGCATGGCGACGACGTCGCTGCGCACAGACAGCGTCGCTTTTGCGATTTCCAGTTCGCTCGCCAATGCCGGCGACACCTGGCGCTGCGCAACCATGTTGCTGAGCGCCGTCAATCGCTCCTGTTCTGCGGCCACCTGCTTCTGCGACACGGCAGCCGCTGTGCTCTTCCGGTCTGCATCAAAGCGTGCCCACAATGCCATCGTCGTCATCAGCAGCAGCAAGGCCAAAGCAGCAATCCCGAGATTGCGTGCAATCGCCAGTTCATTACGCGGCCGCAAGCGGATTTCGTAGAGATTGATCTGCTGGCTCACGCCGCCACCTCAGCGGCACCCTGCGTACGCAAAGCGGCACCAATCGCCAGAAGATTTTTCGCCTGATACTGGGTATCCCTCAATTCCGGCACTGCCGGAAAATCCATCACCGACGAGAGGTTCATTTCCTGCACCGGCACGTAGGTATTTCTAGCCAATTCGGCCACCAGATTCTCGACCTGCGGATAGCTCGCCAGAACCACCCTGGAAATTGGAATGTGACTGTACTGCCGATCAAAGTTGTCCAGGCTGCGCTGAAGATCAAGCTGCAGACGTTCCCTCACCCGCGCGCACTGATCGGCGTCACTCCCGTTCAACTGAAGCGTGTTGATCTCGCCGCGCCGCACGGCAATCAGCTCGCCGTGAAAAGTCAGCGTCAGCATCATTCCCGCCTCGTCGATACGCAGAAAAGCCAGACCGCGGTTCTCGTCTTCGAGCAAGGCCGCGACGTTGCGCTGGGCCAGTTCGGGAATGTCAAGTGCATCCAGAACAATCTTGGCTTGCTCAAACACCGCGACACGCGAGCGCACCGCCGACTCGGCAGCAGAAACCACCAGAACGCCGACGGGCCGCCCGGCTGGCTGAACCGTATTTGGAATATCGAGCACCTCGACGCAGGCACTCTCGAGCGGATAGCTCACCATTTCCTTGAGCGCCCAGCGTAGCGCCTCCCTGCGCTCCTCCCTGGGCACCGGTGGCGCATCGAGCGGGTTAACGTTGTACTCGCCACTGCCCATCAGCGTCGTACAGGCATAGGACTTGAGCTGTCGGGTCACCCGCAGGCGCTGCAAAGCCTCGAGTTCGTCCTTTTCCACCGCAAAATTGTCCAGCGCCCGGACTTCCGGCCGGGAATCCGGGTCGCGCACCACGTGCGCAAGCGTCACCCACCTGTCCTGCTGAAGGATAGCCAACCAACCGGGCTTGCGCGGTGTGGAGAAAAGCATTAAGTTGCCCTATTTATACTTTTGTTTAAAGATACCCATTAACCCACTAAATAACAAGGAAAATATTGAAAAACCCCGGGATCAAAAACAAAACTGTAGCTATCGTTCCACCAATGCCGTCAAACGTCTTTCGACATAGCCAGGAAGCCCTGCATTGCCTGGGCATGCGCCGGCAAGGGGCTGGGTGCAGGCTATCGCCGTGATCGAATAAATACTTCCCAACCCCGCCTCGACCACTCCTCCGTTAGCCAGCGTAGCGCACTGCACGGTGACCGAAACCCCGTTCACCGTTCCAATATTGCTGCTGGCAACACACGACGATGAATTGATCGCCCGCGCCACGCCCCATTCGCTTCCCGCCCGAGCCGCCTGAAAGGCGCGCGCACCATTGAGATCCAGTGCGCTGCCGGCATGTTGCGTGGTAGACACCGTGGCAATGAATCCGCCAAGCGCCGCCAGCACAACGATGATGAAAATCGCCGAGACGATGGCAAAACCCTTCTGGTGCTTGATTTCAGGGCACATTGTCGACATGCACCTCCTGGTAGAGCCGGATGGTTTCCGCTCCGTGAGCGCCCGGCTGGCTCAACACCAGCGTCATCGTCAACAAGCCATTGCGCTGCGAAGCCGCCGGAATGTAGGTAAAGGAACTGTTGGCACAATCGACGTTGCCGACCAGCACCGTTCCGCCTGCCGGGCACGCAGCAAGTTGTGCCGCGGTGATCACCCGCGTTGAGCGCAGCAGCGCGCCCCCCGAACACGAGTAGATGACCGAGAAACCGGGAATCACGTGAAAGCGCTTGTTCGGTGATTGAAAGGGAAACTGGTTCGCGGCACTCAGCGTGATCGTTGCAGCAGTCGATGCCGGGGCAATTGACGCACGATTGAGATCAGCCGCGTTATAGGCATTGGCTCCTGGAATTCCGAGGTTGTAGATGACCACATGGTAGCCTGCAGCATAGCCTCCAGCCGGCGGCAGACTGGTACTGGCGAGGACATCGAAGGTGTTGTCCGCCGCTGAAAAGTCAAGGATGTCACCTGTCGGGACACTGCTCTGCGCGATGCGATAGCGCCCACCGCCTACCGTGGGCAGGAACTCGACGCACGCGCTGCTGCCACCGCTCGTCGTACGCAAAGAATTCGGCAGCGCGGAACGCACATCGCGCGCCATGCGCCGCAGGGCTGTATCGCCGGCGTCGGTCAGTTCGGCGCGGGCAACCGTGTCAATATAGCCCTCAACCGGCGCACGGATGAAAACCGCCACCATGGTACCGAGAATGCCGGTGATGACGATCACCATGATCGCCTCGATCAGGGTAAATCCGCGCAGGCTGGAGTAAGCAGGATTTTCGCGCATGATCAGAAATTGGCCCGGAATCCGGTGAGCGTAATGCTCTCCGGGCCGCCAGCGACGGTCACTGTCACCTGCTTGCCGGCGACACCGCTCAAGTTCAATGCCGCTACGCCCACCGTTACCGTATAGCTGCCAAGAATCGGCGCCAGGGAGCCATCCACCTGATAGACACCGGTCTGGTTCCAGCCATTGAAATCGTCGACGTCGTTATAGTTTTGCCGTTCCGCCACCGTATTCTGCGTACAACGCGGCGCGATGGTATTCGGTGTGCAGCCGAGGGTCGCGCTGGTATTGGCCGCATCAGCCGGATCGTTCTGGAAATCCTTGCTCAACACTTCGTCCAGCATGGCCTCGGCAACGGCCAGCGCCTGCTTGCGAATCACCGGATTGGCGCTGGAACTCACCGTCACATCCATCACTGAAAGAACACCAAGCAGCCCCACGGAAACGATGACGATGAACATGAGCAACTCGATCAGCGAAAGGCCGTCCTGCCGCCGTGAGGCGAAGATGAGCCTCATTGAACCCACCCCGTTTCCGGCTGAATCGTGATGTTTGGCGCGTTGCTTACCGTGATGCTCAACAGGCCTGGCACTGCCCTTGTCGCTGTCACCGAGCGTCCGAGTGGATCGAAAATGACGCTGTCACCTCCGAGCGCAACGCCGGCCGGTGCACAGACCTCGTTGTTTGCCGCACAACCTCGTCCGGGCGCCGCCAGGGGAACGCTCGTCGTACAACTCACGTTACCCGCGGCTGCTTCCGGGAGCGTCGTATCCATGGTGATCGACACGACAGCAGACGAACCGATTCCCGCCGTGGTCGTCACGCAGACGAAGCGGCGACTCGCCACGGCCACCCGCCGTGCATGCTGAACTGCCGCCTTTACCGCGTCGTGAAAACCGCGCTCGTCGAAGGTCCGGTCAAAAAATCGCGGTATGGCGGCAACCGCCAGAACACCGATCAGAATCATGACGATGATCAGTTCGATCAAGGTAAATCCCGATTCCCGCCTCCGGCAAGCACGGCCATGATGACTCACCATTTCAATACATTTCCCTGCGGTGAATGATCGGACCCGACTTGTAAACCCCGAATGTCGCACGCGCCGAAGGATTGCCGATAGCGCCTTTCCAGTTGTAGCGAAGCCAGGGCGAATTGACCGTCGTTGCAGCCGGGCCGGCAGGCCCGAGCGCTGTACACCGGTTGCCCGAAGCCAGCGTATCGAGATTGAGAGTGATGTCCGTCCAGCCGGAATTTCCGGCTCCGGGTCGGGTCAGCGTGGCCGTGTAATTCGGCACGGCCCCGCCGATCGTGATCGCCGTCTCGCAGGCCGCAAGATTGTTACCTGCTCCGGGGAAGGCAAAGGCAAAATCTGAGGCATTGATTGCCGTGCAGGTATCCTGGGCGTTGTTCTGCCACCCCAGCGCTGCACTGGCCCAATATTGCAGGCGCAAATCAAGCGGCAGGTTGAGCAACTCGGAACCATTGGCATTGCCCAGTTGAACCCGCCCGCTACGGATCTCCTCGCTCGCTTCGCCATAACCCGAAGAAGACACCTCAGCATCCGCAGCCCGCAGCTTGAGCGTCAGCGGAGCGCTGGTCGGGCTGGTAAAAGTGTAGACCGGCGATGCCAGCGTACTGCCCGAGGTGAAACTTGCCGCCGGAATCACGTTTGCCGAGAAGGTACCGGAAGTCGAGCCGTTGCCATCCGTCACCGTCACCGTACGCGCGAAACTGCCCTTGTAGTTCGGTGTCAGCGCCGACGTCGTTGCTCCATCCATGGCCCGTACCGTAAGCGCCGTAATCGGCTGCGCCGAGTAGGTGAAGTTGCCGCAGCCGTGCGTGGTCAGCACGGTTTCCAGATGATGCGGAGAGAAGCGGGCCAGTACCGCGCTCTGCCCGACGACGTTTTGCGAAAGATAGGTGCCAGAGGCATTGATGCGCAGCGCACCCGATTGCGTCCACTGTTGAGCGGCAACGGCGCCCGTACCCGCAACGAGAGAGAGGTTCGTCGCGCCCAGGGCCCCCACATTGCCACCGGCTGGGGCCACTAGGACGGGTGCCAGTGTAACCGCGCCGGCATAGCTGGGCGCCACCGGATTATCGGAAAGTTCGGAATCGACATCGCTGGTCCACAAGGCGGCGATCACCGTATTGCCAAACGAATCGCCGGCCGAAGCAAGCCGCGTGGCAGCGCCTGCTGTCGCGTCACAGGCCGCCGTCGGACTGCTCGCGCAATCGGTCTGTACGCCCGCCCCGGCCGTGACCGGAGCGGCCGCTACGCCAAAGCCGGCTGGCACCGCGATCACCGATGCCGAACCCGGTAACGACAGCGCCGGATGGAGCGCCGTCGCCGACTTGTCCAGTCTGGCCGAGAGGGTCCATTGACCGGTATCCATGTATTTGATCCACAGCCAGGTGCTCGCATTGGCGTCAAAGGCCAGCCCGCTGATATTGTTCGCTCCCGGAAGAGCGCCCGGCAGATCGACGTAAGCCCCGGCAGACGCATTGGCCGCCTGCGGCGGCCCGCCGACCGTCACGCCAGCCGACAATGACGTTCCGGCGAAGCTTGCCGGCATCACCGGCGTCGCATAGACCTTGAGACCGGCACCGGCCAGCCCCTTGACCGGAACACAGGCGGCGCCGGGGGTCGGGCCGGACGCTTCGACCGCCTGAACTGAAACCGCTAGCGGCTTGCCGCCGACAATCACTCCGGAACTGGGCACTGTCAGCAACAGCCCGCTGTTGGTTGCCGTCCAGTTGCAGGCTACAGTGACCCCACTGCGCGAACAGGTGCTCGGACTGGCCGGGGTGACCGTTCCGCTGGCGCCGAAGCTCGCCACCCCTGCCGCAGTGAAAAAATTCTTGCTGGCACTGCTCTGTCCGTTGCCAATGATCATCGCCGTCCCGCCGCTTGCCGCATCCCAGATCGTCGTTGCGCCTGCCGAAGACAGGATGGCCACCACCCCGCTGCTGTACAGGGCGGAACACGTGGCGTTCGCGCAGGCACGAACCGTTACCGTTCCCGGCGCGCACGTCGGCCCGGTCCAGCTTGGATGCTGAATGTCGAAGTGATCGATGAACAGAACCGGGCAAGGGTGCGTCGCGTCCCTGGCGACAACAACCTGCGCCGCATTGAGTTCTGCGTTGTAGATTCTCAACTCGTCGACGACACCGGCAACGCCGTTGACCGTCCCCTTGGGTGCCGTGAAACCCGAGGGGTTATCGCCCAGATGCAGGTAATCCAGCGTGGTGGCCAGCGTACCGCTACTGGTGAACAGCGAGGAGCTTGGCGTTCCGGCGTTGATATAGATTTGCAAGGCATCCTGGTTGGCGGCGGGCAAGGCGTTGAAGTTCCATGTAACGGCCACATGCACCCAGGTATCTGCCGCAAACACCTGCGCGCCCGTCTCAACGCTGCGGACTACTCCGGTGCTGTCGGTGGCGGCAAAATAAAGCGTTCCGCCCGCCGTTCGGGTCAGCGAAAACCAGGTCCCATTGACCAGCGTGGCATCCAGCAACTGCGCTGCCGGACCGCCGGACCAGACGCTTGCCGATTTGTACCAGAAAGCAATCGTTCCCTGCCCCAGCAGGTTCACCGAAGCGTCGGAAAAACGCAGCCCCGTCCGGATCGCATCGACTTCAGCCGCACTCGTATTTCCCGGCATCCCCCCGCCCCGGCAGACCTTTCCGCCCGCCAGGGTCTGCGCCAGACCAAGTGCCGTACCGTGCCGCACGCTGGCCGATGAATCGGCCACCTGACCCGCAGACCCGGTGACCCACGCGCCTTCGTCAAGTCGATATTCGGCGATCGGCGGAACCGAAGGTTTGTAAAAGAGAATCGCCGTATTCGGCGAGGGTTCGAGCGCTGCCCCGAAAGTCAGGACGCTGAAGTCGCTGCTCGTCAGTTGCCAGCCGATCTGTGACTGCCCCGTCCCACCGTGGATGACCGAGCCGTATTGATAGACGAAAGTTCCGTCCTCGTTGAGGATAAGCTGCAAGTCAAACGATCCGCTGGTGTTGGTAAAGGACACCCATTCCGGAACATTTCTCCAGGTCACGACAAACTGGCGGTTGGGTGCCGTGCCGATGCTCGCGTAACTGACGTAACAGTTCGCATAACCGTTGCACGACGTTCTGCTGGCGGCAGCGGGATAGTTGGGCAGATCGGCCAGGTTGGTTGGGTCAAGGTCAACACCGAATATCTTCATGGTGTTGTTCATGCTGCCGTTCGGGTAGGTCAAGGTATAGGTCTGCGGCGGACCTACGCTCTGCGTTCCGGCCGAGCAGGTCGCGTTATTGAACTGTATGCGCCCGTTACTCTCGATCCGCACCTGGGAATAGCTTGTTGCGCCATAAACGAAATTGAAACCGATGGTGATCAGGTCGCTGATCGTGTCGTCAAGAACTGCCGGAGTTGTCCCGCAAGCGTTGAACTTGACGGGGACGGTGTTGAAGCCGACCTTGGTGTGGCTGCTGGCGTCAATCCAGTTGAAGGGTGTTGAAGCGTTGATGTAAGTCTGGGCAAACGAGGCCAGCGGCCACGTCAGGAATGCCAGCAGCAGCCCATTACAGAGGCTGACAAACAAGCGGAAGGAATGACCCGTCGATCTGGAAAACAAACTCATGCCAGACCTCCTCGAGGAAATATCAGCAAAGGGGAAACCCCGCGCCACAAGCACCCCGACCAGCCATAACCTGAAGCAAAAAACGATCCATAAAGAATCAGCCCGTTGATCGCCTTTTCAAGCCAGTCGCCGAGCCATTCTTTTCATGTTCGTACCTGGCGAAGCTTCCGAACACACGCCAATGCAAGTGCAGCATGAAATGGAGTCTGCCCGGGTCAGACTCCATGCCTCGTTAACGTGCGCAAGTCACCGTTGCATTGGCAACCGTTACCCCGGTACCGCTCGGCGTCACAGTACAGGTCACCGTAGTAAGCCCCGTCGACGCTCTGCAGTCCCCGGCGCCACCGATCTGGAATTGCTGATTGCCAGCAGGCGCACCATCCTGCAAGGTCACCCCGCTCACAAATGGGGTCAGCAACGCAGCAGTACAAACGTTCACCACATTGAGCGGGTTGCACGGCGCACCACTGCCAATCCCGCGTGCCAGACAAACGCCATTGTTGATTGCCGTACCCGAGGCAATTGCGCCGGCAACGCCCTGCGCTGCCGAATTATGCGCATCAACCGACAAATCGACGAATCTAGGCAGCGCAACTGCCGCCAGAATGCCGAGAATCACGATGACGACGATGAGCTCGATCAGGGTAAATCCTTTCTGCTTTTTCATTTCCATATCTCCAAAAAATCAGCATCCGGCGGTCAGCGGCACGGCGATCACCGGGGCACTACCGGTTGCTGCAGCAGAGGTATAACTGATACGACAGGTCGCCGGTGTAGTCGCTCCGATAAGGTCAACCGTGATGGCTACACCCGCCCCGGCACCGCCGGCAGAAATTGTCAGCCCATCCGTCGCTGCATTCAACTGGGCTGCGGCAATTATTCCGCCAGCGTTGGCCTGCGGATAACCATTGATCATGGGGATGGCCAGCCCTTCCATATTGGCGGTACCGCCTGCCGCAGTACACGGCCCGACAGGATTGGCCGCCTGGTCGAGCAGACATCGCGCATGCGCCAGTGCCGATGCAGCACGAATACTGCCATTGAGCGCCTGCAGTTTGGCTATCCGCGCATCTCTCTGAACGTTAATGTAGCGTGGCAAGGCAACCGCCGCCAGAATGCCGATAATGGTAATCACGACTATAAGTTCAATCAGGGTAAAACCTTGTGCAGATCGACTCATTGCAAAATCTCCATAAAAAATTCCAAGCTAAAGATACGCCTCATGGCGCATAACGGCAAAACACGCGGCTTCTTGAATGATCTTTTCAACGCCCCCCAGCATCCATTGGCAGGGCGTGGCGGCTTCGAGGCGCAAACCGACGAAGCCACTGCTGGCCGCACTTTCCGGCGCCCGCGCCACGCGCCAGCTCAAGTGACTGCACTGTCGCTCACTGCCCGCAGGCAATGGGTGCAGGTGATCGGGGTTGTGCGGCCGGTAAACCAGTTCGCTCCGGCCATCTTCAAAACACCACTCGCCGCCGGACAAATTCCGTTTTTCCTCGGCCGAACACTCCCCGCGATACCCTCCCGGCGGCGCCCCCAGCCAGCGCACCGGGTTGCTGCCGACCCACGCGGCCATTTCGCCTTCTCGCTGCTGCATCATGACTTCGCCCATCGCCAGTTTCAATCCCGTTCGAATATTGCGTATCGTCAGTTCAACGCCCTGCTTTTCCGCACGCTCACTGGCGTCATTGAGCGCCGACATCAGCCCGCCAACAATCAAGGCCAGCACCACCAGCAGAACGGCTCCCTGAAACCAGTGCGAAGCCGCGTAGTAGCCCAGACTGCGGGGCTGAAGCTGCATCATCGCTTGATCGCCACCTTGCCCAGATCCCACATCGGCAGGAAGATGCCCAGCGCCAGAATCAGCACCATGATGCCGAGCATGACGATGAGGATCGGTTCGATCTGCTGCCCGAGCGTCTTGAGTTCGTACTCGACTTCCTGGCGGTACATGTCGCCGATCTCATTCATCATGTCGTCGACGGCACCCGATTCTTCGCCGACGGCGACCATCTGCAATACCACCGGCGTAAAAATTCCGGTACTGATCGCCGAACGCAACAGGCTTTCGCCGCGTTCGACGTTCTCGCGCATGCTCTCGACACGACGAGAAATAAAACTATTATCGACCGTTTGCGCCGAATTGGATAAGGCCTGCATGACCGGAACGCCGCTTTTCAGCCCCAGGGAAAAGCTGCGGGCAAAACGGGAAAGCGCCGCCTTGTGCAGAATAGTGCCGGCAATCGGGAATTTCAGCGATGTTCGATCCCAGACATAACGCCCCTTGACCGTCCCCACCCAGGTGCGAAAGGCCACGACACCGAGCACCACGGCGGCAAGCATGATTGGCCAGTAGGCCACCATGAAGTCGGAAAAGCCGAGCAGAATCCGTGTCATCAGCGGCAACTCGGCACCAAAGCCGGCAAAGACCTTGGCAAAGGCCGGGATGACGAAAAGATTGACGATCACGATCGCTACCGCCATGGCCACCACCACGAAGCCTGGGTAACGCAGCGCCGATTTCACCTGCTCGCGCATATAGCGCTCGAACTCAAGATGCTCAAAGAGCCGGAAAAAGATGTCTTCGAGCATGCCGGTCGCTTCACCGACGCGAACCATTGACAGGTAAAACGGCGTAAAAACTCGCGGATGCCTGGACAGTGCCTGCGATAGTTCACGCCCGCCCTCCAGGCTTTCGCGCACTTCGCCGATGACGCGCTTCATTTCCGGGTTGATCGCCGCGTCCTGCAAGCTGCTCAGGGCGCGCATGATCGGCACGCCGGACTTGAGCAGGGTATGCATCTGCCGGCTGAACAGCAGTAAATCGATTTGGGATATTTTTTGTTTGAACAGCGTGATATTCAGGCTGGCAGCGCTGGCAGACGTGCCGGCTTTTGCTTCCTTGATATCGACCGGCGTCAACCCCTGCCCGCGCAGAAGATCGACAATGGCACCCGGACTGGCGCCCTCGAGAACGCCCTCGATGAGTTGTCCGCCGGTATTACGTCCTTTGTAGGCGAAGGTGGGCATGGTTAAAGCCTGGACTCATTAACTACGAAGTGCACGACGGACATCGCGAAGCCTCTCTGGGGAGGAGCGAGGAAAAGCCTGCTTGAAATACGACACTTTGTATTCATTCGTTCAGTGAATGGGGCTTGAATATCAAACAAGGAATTAAGCCTCATGCAAATTTTTCATCATCAGGCGTTCGGGCAGAAACCCAAATTCTGAGATGCTCTTTTCTAGCGTCAGGAATTGGAAGCTTTTCAATTCTCTCCTGAACCGTAAAGCCATCGACGATTTTGTGATTAAGCATTTCCTCAACAAATTACCAATCCTTATCCCGACCCGCCGCGAGCTTTGAGGTGGCAAGATCATGAGGTTCGAGGCAATATCCGACTTTGTGGTCGGTGTTCTGATTCTGGATTCTAACTAATCGGCTTTGCCAGCCTTCGGGCAAGATGGCCGTCTCCGGCCCGACGCCTTGCGCGTAATAACCGAAGCGCTCATGGAAAGGCGAGCCTTCGCCAATCGATCCGTCGATCAAGTCTGCAAGTTCTGGACGATGCAAGGGATAAATATCTGCCTCCATTGACTCAAGCAAGGTATCCGGTGGGCCAGGAACCGCACCCAGAATGGATTGGCTGCCGATAACCATGATTTCGTACTGGTCAGTTATTGCAGCCGCAGCACGAATGAGATGCTCCAATTCATTGCGGCGCATAACCTTGCCCCCCAGACTTCAGAAACTCGAATCGTTCTTTGGGTGTAAGCAAGCAGGCCAACGGCGAGGCCTGACGCAATGCCGCTGCTCGCTGTGAATCTTCGACCGCAACGGCCAAGCAAACATCGGGCCCCTGGTCAATCAAGCGCTGCCATTCATCAAGATAGACATGAGTGCGGGGTGAAACCGACATTCGCCACCGCTGAAGAATCTGTTTTGCCCTTTCCAGCAACGCAAGGTCGCCTCTGATCTTCACTGCAATCAATCGGTGCAGCGCGAGACTTCGCTGGTCAATTTCCTGATGGGTGCGCATGGCAAGCTCTTACCTGATGACTAAGCAACACTTTAATCCTCAAACTGATTGCTGATGCGCATGGCTTCCTCGATCGTCGTGCGCCCTTCCACGGCCAGCCGCACGGCATCGCGGCGCAGGGTTTCACCGTCCATCTGCCGGCGCGCTGCCTGCACAAATGATCCCGCGTCGTCGCTGTTGATGGCTGCGACGATTTCGTTGGTCATTTCGAGCATTTCGTACACGCCGGTGCGCCCCGCATAACCGGTTCCGCCGCAATGCACGCACCCCTTGCCCTGGACGAATTTGCGCTGGCCGACCGTGTCGCCCAGCTCGTAGCGCAACCATTCGTGCTCGTGCGGCGCGGGCGTATGGGGCTCAGCACAGTTTTCACAGACCAAGCGCACCAGCCGCTGGGCGAGCACGAGTTGCAGCGACAGTGCGACCATGTAGCGCGGCACGCCCATGTCGAGCAGTCGGATCGGCGTCGACACAACATCGTTGGTGTGAAGGGTCGACAGCACCATGTGGCCGGTAATCGCTGCCCGCATGCCGATCTCGGCGGTTGTCTGGTCGCGCATTTCGCCGACCAGAACGATGTCCGGATCCTGACGCAGGGCGGAGCGCAAGACGCGCTCAAAAGACAGTTCGATCTTCTCGTGCACCTGAACCTGATTGATGCCGGGCAACCGGTATTCGACCGGGTCTTCGACGGTGATGATCTTCTTTTCGGTGGTATTGAGTTCGGACAGCGCGGCATAGAGTGTCGTCGTCTTGCCGCTCCCGGTCGGGCCGGTGACCAGCACCATGCCGCTCGGACGACGTACCGCATGACGCAGCCGCTCAAGCGTGCGCGGCGGAAGATTTAGACGATCGAGCCCGAGCAGGCCGGTGTTCTGGTTGAGCAGGCGCATGACGAGCGATTCGCCGTACTGCGTTGGCATGGTCGAAATCCGTACATCGATCATGTTGTTGCGTACCTTGATCGCGAAACGACCGTCCTGCGGCAAGCGCTTTTCGGAAATATCCAGCCCGGACATCAGTTTCAGGCGCAAGGCCAGCGCCGAAGCGATCTTGGCATCGGCTTCCATCTGCACGTGCAAAAC
>NZ_JAEUOI010000115.1 GCF_016790145.1 Propionivibrio sp.
AAAGATCAGTCCGAAGAGTGTCGCCATCACGCTTTCTGCTGGCTTGCCGGCGCTTTCCAGCAGCCCCTGAACGGCCAGTGCTCCAGGAGTTCCAAGCATGGCTTGCAGTTGTGCATAGATTTCGCCACGCGCAGCTTGCTCACCGAAAAACAATCCGGCGATCGAAATCACGATCAACAACAGGGGAGCAATCGAGAACATCGTGTAAAAGGCCAGGGCCGCACCCATGCTCTGCGCATAGTCATGTACCCAGTTCACGGCAGCCGCCTTGAACAGATCGATGATGTCCCTGAAAATCATGTCCTGATTACCCGCCTGCCGGAGAGGCTGGTCGCGTGCGCTGGCCTGGCTTGCGAGCACCGGCATTTCAGGCTGACCCGCGAGCATTGCGGCACACGCCCGGGTTCTGTGGAATTTCCGCTCGCCTGTCTCATAGCCTGCCGTTGCGCGAGAGAAGGACAGCAATCGGCCGTGTACTCAAAAACTCTGAGAAAATGATGGCCACGACGGCAGTAATCGGGACCGCCAGAAAGGCGCCGGCGATTCCCCACAATTCCGACCAGATTGCCAGGCTGACCAGGATGGCAAACGGGCTGAGGTTGAGTGAATTGCCCATGACATAGGGATCGAGAAAGTTGCCAATCAGGAACTGGGCGAGCACCAGTCCGAGTAACAACGAAAGGACCACATTCGGATTCTCGAACTGAATGATCGCCATGATGACCGGGAACAACACGCCGAGAAACGATCCGATATAGGGAACATAATTCAGAAAGGCGATCAGCACCGCCCAGAACGCGGCGAATTCAAGACCGGCGAAGGCCATGATCACCCAGCTTATCGCGCCCAGAAACAAGCTGATGAATGTCTTCAGCGCCAGGTAGGATCCGATTCGCTTGTTGATGTCGGTGGTGATTGCCCGAATCCGGGCGACGCGGCTGGCATCACTCGAGATATTTTCGATTTTCCGGGGGAAAGAGCGCCGCTCAACAAACAGGAAGGTGGCATACAGGAACACGACGATAACGCTGACGATGATCGACGACACCGAGGCCAGCATTGACCCGAGCAGCCGCTGAATGTTTATCTGGGCGAACAGTTCCTGGCGCAGTGTAGTCCAGGTGGGTTCGGTCTCGATGCGCAGAAAAACAGCAAATCTCTGGATGGCAGCGAGCAGGGATTCCTGATATTGCGGGGCCAGCGCCAGAAACCTGTCCTTGTTGATGATGAAAAGGTAAACAAGGACAAGCAATGAAAGTGTGATGACCAGCACCGAGAGTACGTATCTGACCTGAAGCGGCAGAACGCTTCCCAGGTGCGGAATTCTGTGCAAGGCCTGCGCCAGACCGACAATCACATAGACAACGACAAGGCCAAAGAACACCGGGACAAAGACATCTTTCCCGATGTACAGCAGCCAACCGGTGATCAGCATCAGGACGGTGCCGTGTACGAGCGCTTGAAGTCGATCCATGTCTGAATATGCCCTGATCTCCGGCAATCCCGTCTTCCGCGACGTACTCGACAAACCGCTATCACCCTTGACGATACGCTGCCGTAAAGCGCGCAAGCGGTCAGCCGCAGCGGTGATTGCAATTGCTCCGGGATGACCGATCCTTATCGGGTTACGGGCGAAGGGTCACGCCATTCGCGTGCCGGTGCCCGGCGCTCCCAACGGCTCTGCCAATAGGCCTTGCGTCCGAACCAGTGCTGACGCTGGTAATGGGTGTCCCAGTATTCACCGAGTGAAAACTCGCTTTGTGGCAGGCCGAGATTGGGGCCACCACTGACAATGGTGACTGCACTGCCATTGAACGGAATGGAAAGGAAGCGCGTATACACCCAGCCCCGATCACGACCCGCAATGACGTCGCACCACCGCCAGTTGGCAACACAGCCGACAACGGTGACCTGTGTCCCGCTCAAGAGCCAGGTAACGGTCGGGAAGATTTTCTCGGGGCCGGCACGAACGTTAACAGCGCTCGTCGTGGTCGCCGTTTGTTCCGCCGCCGGTGTAATGCATGAGGTACCGGCGAGTACCAGTGCAAGCAATAACTTTAGAGATATGGGCATGAGCATCCTGTCGGTGGTTGATTCGATTCGGTCACTGGAATTGTCCGCCACCCGTATCACCTTCGCCAACTTGATGACGGCAAGCACCCGGTGAGCATGGCGCATCGAGCATTACCTTAATGGCATGTGGACGAGCGAAAGGGCAGTAATTTCAAGGGCATAAGCCGGATTATCCTTGGGATTTCGTTGGACTCGTCTTCAGAAGGCAATAACGCAAGAGGTATTGATCCAGCGTGAGCGCAAAATAAACCAAAAAAAATTAGGGGGGGGGTGAGAATTTTTTAGGCGCGTTCAGCCTTGAAATACGCCAGAGCATGTCCAGGGAAACCAGTCGCCCTCAGAGGCTGTGAAATAGTCAGAATTCCACCGCAAAGACGCAATGGTGAAAAGAAATCGCAAAGTTAACACATTGTTTGAGAAAGAATTCTTTGCGTCACCTTTGCCGCGCCTCTGCGGTGGTGTTTAACCCAGCCGCGGCACATCCCCAGCCTGAGGTGTTCAGGTGTTCGGCAAGTCGGCGCCAGTGCTACCTTGCCCAGGTGCGACGCTGCCTGGTACCACGGCCGGCACCACCGCCGCGGGCACGCTACGCACGTGCATTTCGCGCTGCGGCAGCGGCACCTCGATGCCGGCTTCGGCCAGGCCGTCGCGAATGCGCACGGCCAGTTCGCTGCGCATCTCGATCCAGTTCGCATGCGGCGTGGTCCACGCGCGCACGCTGAACTCCAGCGCGCCGGGAGTGAGGCCGGTCAAAATGGCTTCGGGGGCAGGCGACAGGGCGATGCCGTCGATGCCGCGCGCAATGCCCACCAGCAACTCAATGGTCTGCTGCGGGCTCACCCCGTAGCCGGTGCTGATGTCGATGCTGATGCGCCGGCTGCTGCCGTGCAGCGTCCAGTTAACCAGCTTGTCGGCCAGCAGCATGCCGTTGGGCACCACCACCTCGGCGCCATCGAAAGAGGTGATGATGGTGGCCCGCATGCCGATGTCGCGTACCTTGCCGCTCATGCCCGCCACATCGACCACATCGCCGAGCCGGATCGGCCGCTCGAACATCAGGATCAGCCCGGCGACGAAGTTCTTCACCACGTCCTGCAGGCCTAAACCGATGCCGACGCCGAGCGCGCCGAAAACGATGGCCAGTTGCCCGACCTGGAAGCCGGCCATGGCCAGCGCCGCCAGCAGGCCGAGAAAGACGATGCTGTAATAGGTGAGCGTCGAGATGCTGTCGCCCACGCCGCGCGGCAAAGAAAGTGCCGGCAACAGGTCTTCGGCGAGCAGCAGGCGGATGGTACGGGCCAGCCAGAAGGCAACCCAGACCGCCGCCGCGAATGCCGCGATGTTGCCCAAGCTGACCGACAGCAGGCCAAGCTTGAATTCATGTGTCAGCACCGTTATAAGAAAGGCGGACAGCGGACGATAGACGCGGAATGACTGGAGCGCGTAGATCAGCCAGCCAAGCACCATCAACGTGCGGCCGAGCCGGGCCGCCAGCGGGATCAGCGAACCGGAATGGCGCCCGGCGATACGCGCCAGTGTCGAGCGCGGAACCAGTACCTGGAACAAGGCCACCAGCACCGTGCTGCCGGCGTACAGGGCCAGCGCGGCGTAACTGCTGTCGAGCAGCGCGCCGGTGAGCATCGTCGCCAGGGAGATATTGCCGAGGATATTGGAACCCGCCGATACAAGCAGCACCACGCAAGCGACCCAGCCAAGGAAGGTCAGCGGTCGGGCGGGCATGGTGCCAGCCTCGTCGGCCTCGTCGCTAGCACCACGCCGCGCGCGCAGCATGCGCCAGGCCAGCGTCAGCAGCATCAGCAGGTTCAGCGTCAGCAGGACACCGCGGTACAGAAGCTGATCGCCGAGCAGCAAGGAGGCCAGGGCGTTCAGGAAATAAAAAAAGGCGCTGAAATAGGCCCAGGGGCCGACGCTGGCCAGCACGCGGCGCTGGACCAGCGCCAGCACCGGGATCCAGGCGAGCAGCATCACCGCCTGCTGGCGGAAGATAGGCCCCTGGATATCATAGACCACGGCGCCGATAAGGACGAGCAGCAGCCACGCCGCCCAGGGACGCGAGAGCGCGCGCATGGAAGGCTCGGTGGCTTGCCCGGCGGCCACCAGCATGCGGGCGCGATACCTCAGCCAGACCATCGCCGGCAAGAGCAGCAAGGCACCGGCGGCCAACGCCGGCAGCCAGCGAACGTTCGCGGCGTCGTAGCCGCTGGCGAACGCTCGCTCGATCTCCAGGCTGCGGCTCATCCCGATGCTGACCGGATCGAGCGCTTTGCTGTCGCCCAGAGCCTGCCACAGGGGAGGCGTGTCCATGCTCACCAGTCGCCGGTCCTGATCGTCGATCTTGGCCGACACCGAGGCAATGCCCTGTTGCACCTGGGTCGCCAGCGCGCTGCCCTTGCGTCCCAGATCGAGCAGTTTGCCCAGCGGCAGCGCGGCCTGCTTTTCCGCTTCGTCGATCATGGCGATCAACTCGTCGACGCGCTCGAGCAGTGCCGGGGCCAGTCCCGCCGTCTGGCCGGTGGCCTGCCAGACGGCGCGACGCTTCGCCAGGTCGGCCATGTCTTCGGACTTGGCGTTGGTGCTGCGCGCCAGCTCGGCCCGCGTCTGGGTGAGCACTCGTTCGTAGAGCAGCCAGTGGCGCTGCAGGCTCTCCAGCCGGCGCACCGACAGTACACCGAGATCGCTCTGGCCGGAACGCTCGGCGAGTTGGCCGATGGTTGTGGAATGGCTTGCCAATGCCTCTTCATAGCGTTGCGCAAGGTCGGGAACCCGGGCCCGGCGTACGATGTCCTGGATGTACTGCTGGTCGGCATCGGCACGCGCCGGAATGTCGGCTGATCCATGGGCTGTAACCTGTGCCGTGGCCTCGACCGACGCCGGATTGGCGTCGGCGGCGGCGGGAGTCTGGGCGCGGACGGCTACCGATCCGGCAGTAACCCAGATCAGCAGCGCGCCGGCGGCCACCCGGCAGAGACGCGTTCTGGCGCTCACCGGCCTGGCACCAGGTGCATGACCCTGCGCACCGGATTGGGCTGTGACATCGGGGCGGCCCACCACCTGTAATGCCAGCGCCAAGGAACAAGGTCGGCCACGAGCGATGGCGGAGCGCCAGGCGCCGGGCAGCTCATTGCTCGGGGCGAGCGCAGTGATTGAAATTTCAAGGGCATAAGACTGATTGTCCTTGATCGCCGCAACTACGGTCAACGGCAGTTTTCATGATCGCTCCCCGGGATAGTCTCGATTGCCGCCGCGCCGAGTGCGAAAGCTTGGATTGCACCACTCCTGCTGTTCTGCTAGCTTACGTGCTGATCGCGTCCTTGCCGATGCAGACCCATTCCGGCTGACGGTCACCGCGCAAGGCAAGGCAAGCGTCCTTCGCTCCTTGATCGATTCACCCACAGGGGGTTTTGATGGACTACGAATCATTGTCACTTGCGCCCATGCTGATCGGGCTTGCCGGCGGGCTGGCGCTGTTCCTGCACGGCATGACGATGATGTCGAATGCGATGCGGGCGATGGCCGGTTCGCAACTGAACACCATCATGGCCAGACTCGCCCGCAACCGCTTCAGCGCGTTGCTGACCGGCGTCGCCATCACCTCGGTCGTGCAATCCTCGACGGTGACCACGCTGATCGCCATCGGTTTCGTTTCGGCCGGGGTTCTCACCCTGGCGCAGGCCCTCGCCGTCATCATGGGCGCCGCCGTCGGCTC
>NZ_JAEUOI010000128.1 GCF_016790145.1 Propionivibrio sp.
TCCCTTCCATCCCGGGCCGGGCAGATAGACTTCGGCCCAGGCATGGGTGGAGGCATTCCCCGCCTCGTTATCGGGCATATGCAGATAGCCGCTGACAAAGCGGCTGGCGAGACCGATCGAGCGGCAGGCCTCCATGAACAAGGCGGCAAAATCGCGGCATGAGCCGCTGTTCAGTCGCAGTGTCTGCGCCGGGGACTGGACGCCTTCTTCCTCGCGGATCTGGTAGGTGAACGTGTTGGCGATTTCGCAGTTCAGGCGCGAGAGCAGCGAGAACGTCTCGATCGGCCACTTCAGCAGACCCAGACCAGCGAGCCAGTCGAGCAGCAGCGCCTGATCATCGGGATAAACGCTCTGCAGGAAGGGCGCTAGATCGGGCAGTTCGTCGATGGCATACACGAATGGGCAGTCGACCGCGTAATCCTCCATCAGGAAATCGAGCGGGGCGTCGTCATAAACAGCGATGACCACCTCACTGAGCACATGCAGGGAGTTTGAAATATCGCCAAAGCTTACCGTGGCGACAGAATTGCCGAGTACATCCTGAAACCAGCGGATGCTGTGGGCCGGAGAGATGTCGAGCGTTGAGGATTCGATCCTCAGGCTATGGCTCTCCAGGGGGCGCAGCCGCAGACGGTGCGGCAACAGTGATACCGGAGTCGAGAACTGGTAATCGGTTACGTGAGCGATATTGAGGCGTCGCATGCTTTACCACCATTCTTTCGTTTCGCGTGAAAGTCGCACCAGCGACTAACAAACCTTCCCTCGCCCCAGGGACAGGGGCCGGGTGGCGAGATTGGTAATTAGCGGAGCATGCTCCGTGCCAATCGAGCAATTCCGGCTACCATGCCGGAATACGCCCTGCAAGGGAGGGGAACGGGCAGGCCGGCAAATTTCAAAGTGTGGCGCCAGATGTATGCCCGTCAGGCCTGGGTGCAGCCTGAAGTATAAGAGTTTGTTCCGAAGACGGCTGACTGTAGCCAGAATTTTGCAGCATTTTGCCCTCGGCAATCGGCCTGACCGCGCAACACACCTACCTTTGTGTTCCATTGGTGCATAATGGCCGGCGCACGCACCGCTGTGGTGCGCCGAAAGCGGGTATTACGTGAATCGGAGGGCTGCACCTTGGCGCGGCTCTTGCTAATGGTATTTCGTACCCTTTGCCCCGGAGCCTGCCGTGTCGATTCATGTTGCCCTCAATCACGTTACCCATTATCGCTATGACCGCCTGGTCGCACTTTCGCCACAGGTGATCCGCCTGCGACCGGCGCCGCACTCGCGCACGCCGATTCTCGCCTATTCGCTGAAAGTCACCCCCGGTGAGCACTTCATCAACTGGCAGCAGGATCCGCAGGGCAACTATCTGGCGCGGCTGGTCTTTCCCGAAAAAACGCGCGAGTTCCGGGTCGAGGTCGATCTGGTGGCCGGGATGTCGGTGATCAATCCTTTTGACTTCTTCCCCGAGTCTTACGCCGAGAAATTTCCGTTCAAATACGAGGCCGGGTTGCGGGAAGAGTTGCTCCCTTTTCTGCAAGCGCAACCAGCAACACCCCGGCTGCGCAAGTTTCTCGACACCATCCCGCTCACACCAACGCCCAGCGTTGATTTCCTGGTCGATATCAACCGGCGCGTGCAAAGCGTCGTCGGCTATGTCATCCGCCTGGAACCTGGTGTGCAAAGCCCGGAGGAGACGCTGACGCTGGCCAGCGGCTCGTGCCGCGATTCGGCCTGGCTGCTGGTAGAAGTGCTGCGTCATCTCGGTCTGGCCGCCCGTTTTGTCTCGGGGTATCTGATCCAGCTGGTTCCGGATGTGAAGTCGCTCGACGGGCCGTCCGGTACCGATGTCGACTTCACCGATCTGCACGCCTGGTGCGAGGTCTATCTGCCCGGTGCCGGATGGATCGGCCTCGATCCGACGTCCGGCCTCTTTGCCGGCGAGGGGCATATTCCGGTCGCCTGTTCGCCGCAACCGTCTTCGGCGTCGCCGATCACCGGTTTCACCGAAGAATGCGAGTGCGAGTTCGAGCACAGCATGAGCGTTGAACGCGTCTGGGAGGCGCCGCGCGTCACCAAACCCTATAGCGATGAGCAATGGGCGCTGATTGAAACGCTCGGCCATCATATCGACGACGATCTGGTCAGCGCTGATGTACGGCTGACCATGGGCGGCGAGCCGACCTTCGTGGCGATTGACGACCCGGACGGTGCCGAATGGAGCACCGAAGCGATGGGGCCGACCAAGCGTATCCGCGCCGCCGATCTCTTCCATCGCCTGCGCGAAAAGTATGCGCCGCAGGGCCTGGTGCACTTCGGTCAGGGCAAGTGGTATCCCGGTGAGCAACTGCCGCGCTGGTCGCTAAACTGCTACTGGCGGCGCGACGGGCAACCGGTGTGGAAGAATCCGGCGCTGTGCGCCGACGAAAAGAAGAACTATGGCGCCGACGAGGCGCTGGCCGGGCGCTTCCTGCGCAGTCTGGCCGAGCGTCTGGGGCTTGCGGAGAAATACGTATTTCCGGCCTACGAGGATGCCTTTTATTACCTGTGGCGCGAGCACCGCTTGCCGATCAACGTCGACCCGCACGATGCGCGGCTTGACGATCCACTCGAACGTTCTCGTCTGGCAACGATTTTCGGACAGGGTCTGGATAAAGTCATCGGCTACGTTTTGCCGCTCATGCGCCATCCGAAGAAAGCCGATCTCTGGCAAACCAGCCCGTGGTTCCTGCGCGGCGAACGCTGTTTTCTGGTGCCCGGCGATTCGCCGGTCGGCTACCGCCTGCCGCTCGATTCACAGCCCTGGGTGGCCAAGAGCGATTACCCCTACACGCATGCCCCCGATCCGACCCAAACCTTCGAGCCGCTGCCCTCGCACGACGAACTGCATGAAAAGCGCGATACCGGTGCTGGCGGAACACCGACTGCTGCGGTATCCGCCGCCCTGGCCAGTGATCGCCCGCCGCAGAGCAAGGAGTCGGCGGCCGATGTCACGCGCACGGCCATTTCGGTACAGGCACGCAAGGGTGTGCTCTACGTTTTCATGCCGCCGACCGATGCCCTTGATGACTATCTCGAACTCGTAGCCGCCGTTGAGGCGAGCGCCGAAGCGCTGAAAACGCCGGTTCTCCTCGAAGGTTACGAGCCGCCTTCCGACCCGCGGCTGACCAACTTCCGTGTCACCCCCGACCCCGGCGTCATCGAAGTCAACATCCAGCCTTGTGCCAACTGGGATGAGATGGTCGAACGTACGACGCATCTTTATGAAATGGCGCACCTTTCACGCCTGACCAGCGAAAAGTTCATGCTCGACGGCCGCCATACCGGCACCGGCGGCGGCAACCACTTTGTTTTCGGCGCGCTTACTACGCTCGATTCGCCTTTCCTGCGCCGCCCCGATCTGCTGCGCAGCCTGATCAGCTACTGGCACAACCATCCTTCGCTGTCCTACCTTTTCTCCGGCCTGTTCATCGGCCCGACCAGCCAGGCACCGCGCGTCGATGAGGCGCGTAACGATTCGGTCTATGAACTGGAAATCGCTTTCAGCCAGTTTCCGAAACCGGGCGAAGAAGTCGCTCCGTGGCTGATCGACCGCCTGCTACGCAACCTGCTGATCGACGCTACCGGCAACACCCATCGCGCCGAATTCTGCATCGACAAACTCTATTCACCCGACGGCCCGACCGGTCGCCTCGGTCTGCTTGAGATGCGTGCCTTCGAGATGCCGCCGCATGCGCGCATGTCGCTCGCCCAGCAATTGCTGTTACGGGCGTTGATCGCCCGCTTCTGGAAGCAACCCTACGCCCCCGAGCGTTTGCTGCGCTGGGGAACCGAACTGCATGATCGCTTCATGCTGCCACATTTCGTCAAACAGGATTTCGACGATGTGATCGACGACTTGCGCAGTGCCGGCTATGCGCTTGAGAGCGAGTGGTTTGCGCCGCATTTCGAGTTCCGCTTCCCGCTGCACGGCAGCTTTGTTGCCGAGGGTATCCAATTTGAACTGCGCCATGCCCTGGAACCCTGGCACGTCATGGGTGAGGAGGGCTCGGTGGGCGGCACCGTGCGTTTTGTCGATGCCTCGTGCGAGCGTGTCCAGGCCAGGGTGACCGGCATGGCCGGCGATCGTTACGTGCTGACATGCAACGGCCAGGCCGTACCGCTGCAGCCGACCGGTAAGGTCGGCGAGTTTGTCGCCGGCGTGCGCTACCGGGCGTGGCTACCGGAATCCTCGCTGCATCCGACGATCGGCATCCATGCGCCGCTCGTCTTCGACCTCGTCGATACCTGGATGAAGCGCTCGCTGGGTGGTTGCCAGTACCACGTCGAGCATCCCGGCGGGCGCAATCCCGAGCGCTATCCGGTCAATGCCAACGAGGCCGAAGGCCGGCGTCTGGCGCGCTTTGTTGCTTTTGGCCACACACCGGGGAAGATCGAGATACCGTTCGCACCACGCAACACGAACTTCCCGTTTACGCTAGACTTGCGGCAATTCTGAACCTGAGTTTGGGGAAGTAGTCAGTCAACTTCTAATGCTTTACCACCAGGTCACCAAGGATACAAAGGTGCACCAAGTCATTTGAATGGGTTTCCTGGTGTCCTAGCACTGAGGTTTTATCTTTGTCTTTCATCATGACTGGCTACGAGTAACCAGCAACCCATTATTTTCATGCCGCGCACGCTACTTTCGATTTACCCGAAAAAAACCGACCGCTTTGACGAGATGCTCGCTGAGGGCGGCGCTGTGCGTCAATCATGGCAAGCGTTTTTTGATCATCTCGTTGCAGCAACGCCCGAACAGATGCGCCACCGGCTCGATTACGTGCGCCGACGCATCCAGGAAAATGGCGTCACCTACAATGTTTACGCCGACCCCAAGGGTACCGACAGGCCCTGGGAACTCGATCCGCTGCCGCTGATCCTCTCAGCCGGCGAGTGGCAGGAGATTTCAAGCGCGATCACGCAACGCGCGCGCCTGCTCAACGCCGTACTCGGCGATCTCTACGGCGAGCAGACGCTGCTCAGGGACGGTACCCTGCCCTCGGCGCTGGTCTACGGTCACAACAATTTTCTCTGGCCGTGCCAGGGTGTCAAACCACCTGGCGATATCTGGCTGCATCTGTACGCCGCCGACCTTGCACGCTCGCCTGACGGTCGCTGGTGGGTCATTGGCGACCGCACCCAGTCGCCTTCCGGTGCGGGTTACGCGCTGGAAAACCGGATCATCGTTTCGCGTGTTTTCCCAGAACAGTTCCGCGATCTTGGCGTGCAGCATCTGGCAACATTTTTCAGTAACTTACGTAACAGCCTGGCGCACTGGGCCCCACATAACGGCAAAGGTGGGCGAGAAGGAGCCAGAGATACACCGCTGATCGTGCTGCTGACGCCGGGCCCGTATAACGAAACCTACTTCGAGCATGCCTATCTGGCGCGCTATCTTGGCTTTCCGCTGGTCGAAGGGCAGGATCTGACGGTACGCGGCGAGTGTGTCTATCTCAAGACGCTGAGTGGGCTGTCTCGCGTGCACACGATTCTGCGCCGGCTCGACGATGATTACTGCGATCCGCTCGAATTCCGTGGCGATTCGGCGCTGGGTGTTCCCGGTCTGTTGCAGGCCGTGCGTGCCGGCAAGGTGCTGGTCGCCAACGCGCTCGGCAGCGGTCTGCTCGAATCGGCCGCGCTACCGGGTTTCCTGCCCGGTGCCTGCCAGAAATTGCTCGGCGAGACCCTGGCGATGCCCTCGGTCGGCACCTGGTGGTGCGGAGAGCCGACTGCACTTGAATTCACCATCGAAAATATCGACAAGCTGGTTATCAAGGGGTCTTTCCCCTCGCAACGCATGGACCCGGTGTTCGGCAACCAGTTGAACGCGGCGCAGCGCGAGGACATGATCAACCGATTGCGTTCCCGGCCGCTGGCCTATGTGGCTCAGGAACTGGTCAATTTTTCGCAGGCACCGGTGTGGAGCACGATGCATGATCGTCGCCTGCTGCCGCGCGGTGTTGGCTTGCGGGTTTATGTTGCCGCCACCCCCGAGGGCTACGTGGTGATGCCGGGTGGTCTGACGCGTGTTTCGTCTGCCGCCAACGCGCGCCTCATCGCGATGCAGCGCGGCGGCTCGAGCAAGGATACCTGGGTGCTCACCGAGGAAGCCGTGAGCACCTTCAGCCTGCTTAAAAACTCAATCGGCATTAATGATCTGGTACGTAGCGGCAGCAATCTGTCTTCGCGCGTGGTTGAAAATCTCTATTGGTTCGGCCGTTATACTGAACGTTGCGACGATGAGGCGCGCCTGCTGCGCGTCGGACTCTCGCGGCTGCTCGACACCAGTGCCGACGCGATGCCGGCGCTGGTGTCGACGTTCGACCTCTGCCGTTCGCTCAAGCTGTTGCCCGTGGCTGACGAAGACGATGTTGATGAAGACGATGTCGTTGAGGCTGGCACCCTTGTTGATCTCGCTGTCGACAGCAAAACGGAGCACACCAGCACCGTCGAAGGAGCGAGCGATCCTGCAATCGACAGCACCGTCGATCGCCTGGAACTTGAAACACAAATGCTCGCCGCCATCTGCGACAAGGAAGTTGATGACGCCCTGGCCGGCAATATCCGTCGCCTGCTGTGGGTTGGTGCGCAAGTACGCGAGCGCTTCTCGGTCGACAACTGGCACGCGCTCAACCGCATGCAGCATCAGTTGCAGCGTTATAGCGAGGTACAGCCCGACATCAGCGACGCACTGGCCTTCCTCGATCAGGTGCTGCTCACTTCATCCTCGCTGGCGGGTTTTGCCATGGACAACATGACACGCGACGATGGCTGGCGTTTCCTGATCATCGGGCGTCGCATCGAACGCCTTATTTTCCTGTCCAATGCCATCAGCCAGTTCCTGCGTCTCCCATCGACCCGAGCCGCCGGTAGCATCGAGTGTTTGCTCGAACTGACCGACAGCATCATTACCTACCGCTCGCGTTACATGACCCAGCCCGAGCTCCTGCCGACGCTCGATCTGGTCGTTTTCAACGAGACCAATCCGCACGGAGTGTGCTTCCAGTTGCAGGACCTGATGCAGTACCTCGATGGTCTGGCCAGTGAGCTTGGCGATTCGAACGATGACTCGCTGCGCATGGCCTTTGTACGCCTGCAGTCCTTCGCGCTGGGCCGCTTCGAGGGGCTTGATTTCAGCCACTGCCGCAACTGCAACCCGTGTCTCGATCTGGCCGATCTGCTCGGCGATGTTTCGTTTGCCGCCGCGACGCTTTCGGATCGTCTGGCGATGCGCTATTTCACCCATGTCGGCGATGTCGGTCGGCAGACGCTGGCGGCTTGACCTACCTATGAATACCACCGCCGTCCGCTACCACGTGGTGCACGAAACGAGCTACAGCTACGAAAGCCCGGTCTCGCTGTCGCGCCAGCATCTGCATCTGACGCCGCGCGATTGTCCCTGGCAAAGCAGCTTCGCGCACCAGATCCGTATCGACCCTGAGCCAAGCTTCACGCGCTTGCGCTGCGACCCTTTTGGCAATCCGGTCAGGCAGTTCGCCATCGAAGCGCCTCACAGCCGCCTGATCGTGCATGCCGAGAGCACCATCGAAGTACGAGCGCACTGGCCAGTCGGGGGGCTGGCCGGCTCACTGGAGAATTCGCTGGCCAATTCTCCTCCCTGGGAAAAGGTACGTGACGGTCTGGCTTATGGCGCCACGCCGGTACTGCTGGACGTCAACTGCTTTCTGTTTGAATCACCTTACGTTCGCGTAAAGCACGAATTTTCCGCTTATGCCAGTCCCTGCTTTACGCCGTCGCGCCCGCTGCTCGAAGCCGTTCAGGCGCTGATGAACCGCATTTATGACGAATTCGAATTCGATCCCGAGGCGACGACAGTGGCCACGCCGGTGCTCAAGATACTGGAAGAAAAACGCGGAGTTTGTCAGGATTTCGCACACCTGATGCTGTCCTGCCTACGCTCGCTAGGCTTGTCTGCACGTTACGTCAGCGGCTACCTGCTGACGAAACCGCCGCCAGGGCAGGCACGCCTGGTTGGCGCCGATGCCTCGCACGCCTGGATTTCGGTCTATTGCCCAAGTGAAGTTGGTGGCCTCTGGGTCGATTTTGACCCGACCAACAACCTGTTGCCCGACACGCAGCACATCACGCTGGCCTGGGGACGCGATTTCGGCGATGTGTCGCCGCTGCGCGGTGTGATCCTTGGCGGCGATGAGCATGAACTCGATGTCGCGGTGACCGTAACGCCGTTTGAAAATGAAGCTGTGGCGAACCCTGGTCAATAGCGGAAAATGGCCGTCAGGCGCCGGGTTTAATGATCCTTGGCGGTGCCTGCAACTGACAACGGCGGTCGATGTTCAGGTATGGGTTTGCCATTGACGTGGGGGAACCTGATGACGCAGTTCAGCCATGAATCGATTGGGCCAATTGAAATCATTCCGGCAGCTACGGCGCTGGGCGCCGAGGTGCGATGCGGCAGGCTTCAGAGCATCGACGATACGATTTTTGACGAGATCCGGCAGGCGTGGCTGGACAATCTTGTCCTGCTGTTTCGTGACCAGGCGCTGAGCGACACCCATTTCCTTGAGTTTGGAAGGCGATTCGGGTCGCTCAAGTCGGCCGCAGCGACCGACAGCAGTCGCCAGCTTCACGTCGTTTCGAACGTCAGCGTTGATGGCCTGCCGATTGGTATCCAGGGCCATGGCGAGATCGTCTGGCATTCGGACATGGTCAGCTTTTTCAAGCCGCCGGCAGCAAGTCTGCTTCATGCAATTGAAATCCCCCCCAGCGGCGGTGATACCTCATTCAGCAACATGTATGTCGCCTACGACACGCTCCCCAGGCCGCTGAAGCGCAAGCTGGCCGGACTGACGCTGAAGCATGAGGTGAGTCTGAACAGCGCTGAGTCGGGGACCGGAGCCAGTCATCCGCTCGTTTGCACCCATCTGGAAACCGGCTGCAACGCGCTCTTTCTCGGTTCCCGGTTCAACACCTGCATCAATGAATTGCCGCGGCACGAGTCCGATATCCTGCTTGAGTTCCTTTGGCTGCATGCCACCCAGCCCGAGTTCGTCTGGCGCCACCGGTGGCGTGTAGGAGACCTGGTGGTCTGGGACAACCGCTGCCTTCTGCATCGACGCGAGTCCTTTGCTGCGAATGAGCGGAGGATTCTGCTGCGCACGCAAGTCGAGGCTGGTGCGCCGCCCCGGATCGCTGCGGATGCGCTGGAGCGGCCAGGACATCAGCGCGGACTGGCGTCGATCGGGCGCTAGGGTTCGGTCGCGTATCCCCAGGACAGCACCTGCAGGATGTCATCATCATTGAATCCGGCCTGCTGCCGGCCGAGCCGATTCAGTGGTCGTTCAGGGAGCTTGCCGCCGCGACGGCGTTTGCCCTCTTCGATCATAATCAGTTCGGCCATCGCCTCTTCGACGTGGGTCTCGACGAAGCTCGCTCGCCAGGCTTCCGCCGCGGTGGTATAAAAAGTGAGCGATTCGTAGCGCTCCTGCAGTACTGCGCGGCGGTCGCCGTCGAGCAGATACGCCGACCAGCGCAGGCCGGATCCGGCATGAAAGACCTCATCCCTCAGGATGTAATCGAGTGCCCGGGCAATGTCGTGGTGACCGGCTTCGGTGCGACGCTTGATGTCGCGGGCGAGGCTGTCGAGCGCGAGTCCTTCCATGAAAGTCTGGCGGATAAGCATTCGCCACAGCAGTTCCTTGCGACTTCCGGGCGGGCAAGGTTCGAATTGATACAGGCCATCGTAGGTGCCCGTGCTGATCGGGAAATCGCCGTAGTGAAAGCCGCGCGCTTCGAGGAGTTGAAGCATCAACTGGGCATGCCTGGCCTCATCCGACACCTGCCGCGCCATATCGACGTGAAACTGCCACGGCATGTCAGGGTGCTCGTAGCTGTTGCGAGCCATCAACTCAAGTGTCGTGAACTCTTCGTCGAGGTCCGAATGCAGGAAGATACCGACGTCCCGCGCTTCCCTGATGCTGTCGACCGCGAGCAGGCCGAGCGATCCGCGCTTGCAATGCTCAAGGCCCGCCGGACGTGCCGCCAGGGGAACTCGATCGAGTGGGCTCCACAGCCAGTCGGCAGGCGCCAGATCCGCTCCCGAGTCGCGGGCCGACCACAAGGCCGCAAGCCGTTCCAGAAATGCAGTGAATTTCGTGCTCGGCGGCATGGCGTGCAACGCTGTTTGACCATAGCTCAACTGCGCTTCGACTTCGTCAGCGAGGCCGGTTACAAGTCGAAGCGAGGGTTGGTCGCCGACGGGATCGGCCGAAGCAAGATAGCGCCGAACGAGTTCGAGCAACCGAGGCCAGAGAAACCCGTAAAGGCCGGCAAACAAAGCACCTGGATCGGGACTGGCGTCGAGATGTTTGACCAGCTCACGCCATCCACCCTTGATCGGCAGTTCGAGCGCTTCCGCCCGCAATAATCCCGAAAGGCGGGAGCGCAACTGCGTGGCACGATCAAGCATCTCGTACTGTTGCCGTCCCAACGCCAACTTGACCGCCATCTCCGGGAATTTCGGCAGCCAGCCAGCCAGCACATGGGCTACAGCGCGCTCAAGGTAGGTGATTTCGATGAGCGCAATCGACGCCTGGCGAACCGACCACGAACTGCTACTCAATGACCGCCCCTTAAACCAGGTTCGCAAGGCCGATGCAGGGCATACAAACCGCAATTAGCCCGGGTTCGGATTGCTGACCATGCCTCCGGCGCTGATAGAGCCCTTCCAGGCGCAGCACTCGCAACCGGCTGCCGTCAGCGTACTGAACGAGTTGCCTGTGGCGTACGAGATGCTGCGACCAAGGATCATGTTCGTGCTCACTTTTTGCGGTGCAATGGCGATGATGCCACCCGTCACTGTCGAGAGATCGGCTTCGGAGAGCTCGCCGGTAATGCTCGCGGCGTCGATCCGAGCCTTGGTGAATTGCTCGCGGTTCATCTGCTTCACAACCAGTTCCTCATCGGCCGACAGACCGTTCTCCCGAGCGATCGCCGCCGGGTCGGTGAAAAGTCTTTCGGCATAATCGGCATCGTCCAGCGCCTTGTCGATCACCGCGCGCAGCTTTTCTACAGATAGCGCTGCCGTATTAGCAAGTTTGTCAGTCATGATTCATCCTCCAAAGATAGAAAACCGCAATATAGCTCTCCGTCGAGCTCGGGAAGCAGACCCTTTGCATAGCCCGCAACATTTAAACTTGCGCGTATGTGCCCTCAGTGATTTCCGGTCAAGCAACCCGGTTTGAGGTTATTTACGACGTGGCATCCAATGTCAAGCAACAAAAGGAGCAATACCCTCAATATTGGGCAGGTTATTTGCAGATTAGTTCAGCTTGCCCAAGTGACTCGATCGGCAAGTCGGTGGAAACGACGAGTTCGCCGCGTCGACCAGCAACACGCACCCTCTGGCCGTAGGCAAGTCACACCTCATCTTGGCGAGATGACTAGAGCTTCGCTTTTGTTTCTGCGGTCGATGAGTAAAGTCCCTCGATGACGCTTGTGCCAAGCGCAATTTCTCTCAGGAAGCAGGCCAGCCCGGCGATCAGGCAGAACATGGCGGCGATGAAGAACGAGGCGATCGTGCTCGATAGATCGATCCGCAGTTCCGACCCGATGAAAAGTGAAGCGACGACCAGGCAAACCAGCAGGTTGCAGATCGTGCACAGTGTGATTGCCCAGTGAATGAGTTTCGCCCGCCTCGACAGCGAGATCCTGGTTGCCAGATCCTTTGCTCGTTCGGCGGGCGATGCCCCCTCCAAGGAAACCGTCTCCAGGGCATGGAAGCGGTCGATGATTCGAGCCAGGCGGTTGGTAAGCACCGCAAGCGTCGAGCCCACGCCGGCGAGCAGGAACACCGGTGCCACGGCAAGCTGAATGACTTGTGCTACTGAAGTAATCTGGTGCTGAAGTTCGATCATGAGAGTGCCTTGTGCGTGGTCGGAGGGCAGAAGACAGAGGATGGTTTTCCCTTATTGCCCTATGGCTGCCGGGAGAGCGGTTGTTAGACGCGCTCTTTGTTTGGCGGCGACATAGTCCGCATGACCGACATACAGCAGGTCGGCGATCTTGCGCATCAAATGCAGTTCGTGCGCATCAAGATGCCCGTCGGCCATTGCCACCTGCCACATGTTTTCAATGATGCGGATTTTCTGATCGGCCGTGCAGTTCTTGTTGATCAGTGAGGTAAATTGGTAGTAACCCGTGGCTTGACGAGCCTCCTGTTCCGCGAGATCGAGCAATGTGGCCAATTGCCCGGAATCAAGGCTGAACTGCCGACGCAATGTCGCGACGATCGAGTTACGCTCTTCAACGGCAATGCGCTCGTCCATGCGCATCATTTCCAGCAGCAAGGCGGCCGTCGCGATCTGGAGCGCTTTTCCCCTGTCAGCCTCGGTTTGTCTTGTTCCAGGGTCGATGAGCTGCGTGAAGAATTCTTTAATACTGGCAATCATGGATGTCCCTTGGCGCCGGTGGAATTGCGATGAACGCGATAGTCATCGCATCGATGTCCGAATTGTATAGCTTCATTACTTTCCTGTATCCGGGCATGAAGTTCAGATCGTGGCCCAGAATCGGTTAGCCATTCTGGTCACCGGGCACTGCACTTCCTTCGCTCGACTTCACCCTTGTGTCGCGCACTGCTGAAAGATGGCGAAAGGGCTGCCGATATCATTGGCTTAAGGTCATGAAACTGGAGCCTGCAACCATTCGCATTGAATGAATTTACATCCGTGTATTTGCGTTTTATTACGCCGCTCGGCTAAAGTGCATTCAATGTATATCCTTTATTGGAGCAAGCAGTGCACACCACCAGAGCTTTTAAAAATGGCAATTCACAGGCCGTCCGTATCCCTGTCGATCTGGCTTTCGAACGCACCGACATCGATCTGGAAATCGAGCGCGTGGGTAACGAACTGCGTATTCGACCGGTTCGCCGCCCCTTGTCCGGCGTCTTGACCAGGTTTGCCCAGTTCTCCTCCGATTTCATGGGGGATGGGCGTGGTGGTCAGGCGCAGGCCGACGCTGATGTACTGTCACCATGCCGCGTTTAATGCTCGACACCAGCATGTGCATCTACCTGATGAAGAGGCCGCCGGGGGCTGTAGTCCTTCGCTTTGCGCATTGCTACGTCGGCGATGTGCTGATCTGGGCGATCACGTATGCCGAACTTGAATTTGGCGTCGCCGTGTCAGCCAATCCTGAACGCGAGCGGATCAATTTGCCCCGGCTGATCGAAAACATCCCGGTTGCCCCGTTCGATCAGGCGGCAGGCGTTTCCTACGGCCCGATCCGACGGGCGACTCGCGAGCGCAAGAAAGACCATCTCGATAAACTGATTGCCGCGCATGCCGTGTCGCTCAACGTAACGCCCGTTACCAATAACATCAGGGACTTTGCCAAATACCCTGCTGTGGTTAGTGAAAATAGGTCCTTATGATTCTTCGGATTGTTTGCCAAAGGAGAAAATGACCACTATGCCCCCGAACACCCTGTCCATCTACCAGCCTCTGACCGGCCTTTATGAGCCGTCGGCCATCCAGCAACTTGCCGACGGGCGCTTCCTGGTCGTCGAAGATGAAAAGCAGCGCCCGTTCAGCCTTGTTTCGATCCAACCCGACGGGAGCGTCAGCAGCATGGGGCTGACGCCGGGCTTGCTTGAGGGCGGCGATTCATTCTGGAAGCTCGACGATCTTGAGGGGATGGCTGCTGACCGCTCGGGAAATATCTACGCCATTACCTCGCATTCGCGCGCGGGTGACGGTGAGCAGAAGAAATCCCGGGACAAGCTGGTTCGCTTCCGCATCGAAGGCGAGCGCGTGCTCGCCGCCAAGGTGGTCACCGGGCTGAAGCCGGCACTGCTGGCGATGCACCCGGTTCTGGCCGCCGCTGCCGAAATACTGGAGGTCAAGGCCGGTGGCGGGCTGAATATCGAGGCGCTGGAAATTAGCCCGGACCAGCAGCGTCTGCTGATCGGCTTGCGCAGTCCGCTGTTCGAGCATCGTGCAATCATTGCTTGCGTCGAGAACCTCGCTGAAATGTTCGACGCCGAACAGCCGCCGCGAATTTCCGAGACGCTGCTGACGCTCGATCTTGGCGGCAACGGGATTCGCGGCCTGGCCTACTTCGCGTGTCTCGACGGCTACCTGGTCATCGCGGGTCCGGTTGCGCGCGAGGCGGTTCAATTCCAGCTCTGGTTCTGGAGCGGGCAACCCGGTGCTCCGGCACGGGCGGTCAGCTTTCCCGGCCTGCCGGGGTTCGCTCGCGCCGAAGGCATCAGCCCGGCCTTGATTGACGGCCGGCAGCGCATCATCATGGTTAGCGACGATGGCAGTAGGGAAGAAGGCCGTTTTGCCCGCTTCCTGCTACTTGACCCTGAACAGCTCCAGATTGCACCTTGAGCTGGCGAGCCAGGACGGATGAGGCCTTGATCCCGCATCGGGCGCTGGCGATTATTTTCCTCCTTCTACGTGTTCCCTGAATTCAGTCTCGTTTGGTGCGCTTCTGCACTGATGTGGTGCATGGCGCGTTGTCAATGGCCGGAAAACCCAGCCTTTTCGGGGTTTCCCGATTGGCACGCTTTCTGCTGATACCCTCCCAAACCCACAGTAGCGGCGAAAATCATGAGCACAACTTTCTTTAACGAAATGTACGATTCGGCGGGCGCCCTGCGGCCGCATTACTGCGCCTATGCTGATTGGCTGGCTGCCACTCCCTCCGAGCGGATCGAACGCAAACGTGCCGAAGCGGATATCGCCTTTCACCGCGTCGGTATCACCTTTGCGGTTTATGGCGACGAGTCATCCAAGGATCAGGGCAAGGAACGGCTGATTCCCTTTGACATCATCCCGCGCATCATCCCGGCGGCCGACTGGCTGGCGCTGCATTCCGGCCTGCGCCAGCGCGTCAAGGCGCTCAATGCCTTCCTGCACGACATCTACCACGGGCAGGACATTCTTCGCGCCGGTCTCATCCCGCGCGAACAGGTGCTGAACAACGCGCAGTTCCGCCCGGAGATGATGGGGGTCGATGTGCCGTCCGGAATTTATGCGCACATTGCCGGCGTCGATCTGGTGCGTGCCGGCGAGGGCGAATTCTACGTGCTGGAAGACAACCTGCGCGTGCCCTCCGGCGTGTCCTACATGATCGAGGACCGCAAGATGATGATGCGGCTCTTCCCCGAACTCTTTTCGCGGCACAAGGTGGCGCCGGTTCAGCATTATCCGGACATGCTGCTGGAAAACCTGCGCACCGTCGCGCCGCAGGGCGTTGCCGATCCGACCGTCGTGTTGCTGACACCAGGCGCCTATAACAGCGCCTATTTCGAGCATACCTTCCTGGCGCAGCAGATGGGTATCGAACTGGTCGAAGGGCGTGACCTGTTTGTCAAGCATGAGACGGTTTACATGCGCACCACGCAAGGTCCGCAACGTGTCGATGTGATCTATCGGCGGCTTGACGATGATTTTCTCGACCCGCTCGCCTTCCGCAAGGACTCGATGCTCGGTGTTCCCGGACTGCTCTCGGCTTACCGCGCCGGGCGGGTCACGCTGGCCAACGCCATCGGAACCGGCGTCGCCGACGACAAGTCGATCTATCCCTACGTGCCGGAGATGGTCCGCTTCTATCTCGGCGAGGAGTCGCTGCTGAACAACGTGATGACTTATATGCTGCGCAAGCCGGACGACCTGAAGTACGTGCTTGAGCATCTGCCTGAACTGGTGGTCAAGGAAGTGCACGGTGCCGGTGGCTACGGGATGCTGGTCGGCCCGGCGTCGACGAAGCAGGAGATTGAGGACTTCCGGGCGCGCATCATTGCCGATCCGGCGAAATACATTGCGCAACCGACGCTGGCGCTATCGCACTGCCCGACCTTTGTCGATGGTGAAAAGCTCGGTGGCATCGCCCCGCGCCACCTCGATCTGCGTCCCTTCGTGCTCTCCGGCAAGAACATCGACATGGTGCCCGGCGGCCTGACGCGCGTTGCGCTGCTCGAAGGTTCGCTGGTGGTCAACTCGTCGCAGGGCGGTGGCACCAAAGATACCTGGGTTTTAGAAAACTGAGGGAAACTGAAGCTGGGAGAACTGAAATGCTGAGCCGCACCGCCGATCACCTGTACTGGATGGCGCGCTTTACCGAGCGCGCCGAGAATCTCGCCCGTCTGCTGGACGTCACGCACCAGATGTCACTGGTCCCGCAATCCGTCGCCGCCGAGAATCAGAACTGGGGTGCCATTCTTGCGCTGAACAGTCTGGAGACGGCTTTCAACGAATCCTATGATGAGGTTAACGCCGAGAACGTGCTGCGCTTCATGGTTTCCGATGCCGGCAATCCGACGTCGATCTACAGTTGCCTGCGTTCGGCGCGCGAAAACGCCCACGCCGTGCGTGGAACGCTGACCGCCGAGACCTGGGAGAGTTGCAACGCCACCTGGATCGAGATGCGCGACCAGAGCTTCGAGCAGATTCTCTCGGCCAGCGTCGGCGAGTTTTTTGACTGGGTCAAGTTGCGTTCTGCCGTGACGCGCGGTGTCACCTTCGGCACCATGTTGCAGGACGAGGCGCTGCACTTCATTCGCCTCGGCGGATTGCTTGAGCGCGGCGACAACACGGCGCGCATTCTTGACGTGAAATACCACGTGTTGCGTATCAATGGCGATGAAGGCACGACCGACTTCTATCAGTGGGGTGCGCTGTTACGCTCGCTGTCGGCCTTCGAGGTTTACCGCAAGGTCTATCGGGATGTGATCACCCCCGCGCGCGTCGCCGAGTTGCTGATGTTGCGCATGGATATGCCACGCTCGCTGCACGCCTGCGTCGACGGCATCGTGCGCGTGCTCAAGCGGATCGCCAACAGCAGTTCGGCGGAAACCGCGCGCCGTGCCGGCATGTTGCACGCCCAGTTGCACTACGCCCGCATCGACGACGTACTGGCGCACGGATTGCATGAGTACCTTACCGACTTCATGGATCGCATCTACGATCTCGGCGACGGCATTGGCCGCGACTTCCTCGTGCCGGCGGTCTGAATGAGGTAATATCAAGACCTGTCTTTCATCGGGGGGCGACGCCATGTCAGTCAAGGTTTCCGTTATCACCACGGCCAACCGCACACGCTGTTTTACACTGGATAACGCCGACAGCATCAGTCATCTGCTCGACAGCCTGAAACGCAGCACCCATATGTTCTCGGGCAAACCCTTGATCATTGGCTCGGCAGCGCAGACCGAAATCTTTGCCGCAAGCTCGATCGCTTGCATCGAGCTGGAAACGGACAGCAAGCTCGATGGCTACCTGCCGGGTGGACAGAATCTGCTGATCACTGCACTAACCGCAGAAGAGGTCATGGCTCCCTTCACTGGAGGGCTTTCAGGAGAAAGCTTCAAGGCGCGGATTGATTTCTACTTTCAGGGTGGTCATGTCCTGCATACCCGTGTCGAGGGAGAGCGCAAGGCCGCACTCGCCGAGCGCCTGATGAATCTGACCAGCATTTTTGAGCATCCGGTGCTGACCTACCGGTTGCCGCAAGGCGGCGTCGGCCTGATGAACCCGCAAGCCATGACCCGCTCGCTCGTTACCCCCGGCGTTCCTGACCTGCCGCGCGATGCGTGGGTCGCCGAGCCCGGCTGAGCCAATATTGCCGCTCATCGGCTGAGCAGTACCATGACGGATACAAGCCAGCAAGCAAAGGCGCCAAGCAGGTGAACATCCTGTAGCAGTGTGGCGGCCGGGTCGCCGCCACCACCGCGTCGATGCAACTGGAACAGATAGCGGAATATTCCGTAAATGACAAAAGGGACGGTATAGATCAGGTCGGCCGTGCCATGCATGACCACGGTTTCGGCACTCACCGTGTACAGGCTGTAAGTGACGATGGCGCCAGCCGCGCAAATGCTGATCAGATTTTCGAGCAACACCGGATCGTAATCGTCCAGCACCTTGCGGTGGCTGCCACCGCGACCGGTCATCACATTGAGTTCGGCACGCCGCTTGGCAAAGCCGAGGAAAAGCGTAAGCAGCAGGCTGCAAAGCAGCAGCCAGTGTGACGGCGCGATACCGACACCGAGCGTACCCACCAGAATGCGCAGCATGAAGCCCGCCGAAATGATGAAGACATCGAGCAGCACGACGTGCTTGAGGCCCATCGAATAAGCCACATTGATCACGGCATAAGCCAGCACGATCAGCAGTACCGTATTCGATGCGGCGTGCGCCAGCATCAGCGCCGACAACAGGCATGCGCCAGCCAGCAGCAGCGCTTTCGTCACACTCACCGTCCCGGCCGCCAGCGGCCGGTGTCGTTTCTCGGGATGCATGCGGTCATGCTCGCGGTCAGCCAGATCGTTGATTACATAGATTGCTGAAGCGGCAAGTGCAAAGGCGGTTGCGGCAAACAGTACACGTTGCATCAGCAACGTATCATGCCAGGCGTGACCGAACAGCAGTCCGACAAATACGAAACCACTTTTCACCCACTGATGAGGGCGCAGAAGTTTGAGGTAGGGTGTCAGTCCGTTCATTTCATTTCAGGAAAATAGCGTTCGGAAAACTCACAGCCACGTTGTGGCAGCCATGCCGGGATGCGGTAAAAGCGCTGGCGAATGCGGGTCAGCACTTTTTCATGATACTCGGCGTAATTGAATCCCTGGCCGATGATCAGATAAAAGCGTGACCCGTCAATCACGATGTCCCGAAACTCGACCTGCCTGAAATAAGGCAGATAATCCTGCGCCTTGGGTGGAAAGGTTCTGAGAATAAGCACATGGCGTCCGCTCTGCGCACGCCAGTCGGTCTCAAAATCATCCTGCCGGGCAAAATAGGAGCCACTGCCGAAAACGGCAAACGGGCGGCCAGACTGGTAGGCCATGAAAGCTGCTGCCGAGAAGCTTTCCATGGCAAACAGGTGGTCCGGCGCATACGGTGCAAGTTGCCGGATAAGTTCATTGGCATGCAAACGCAGGGCCACGCTCCTGCTGAAAGGCGTGTCCTTCCATGCCTGCGTAGGCAAGGATACAACGATGGCTATCGCCAGCACTTGCACTGCGCCAAACACCGCCGACCATCGCACCAGTCTGGCCAGAACGGTCTGCGAGAGGACGATGGCCGCCAGCACGCCAAGCAGCGGAATGAAGGAAAACAGCCAGTGCAGCCCGATAGAGCGCCATAGCGACATCAACGCAAACAATGTCAGCGGAACCAGCATGAGCCAGAAGGCGGCGCTGGCTTCACCGCTTGCCGGGACAGTTTCAAGAAACTTCTGCCGCTCTCGCCAAAGTTCAAAGAGTACCCAGGGCGTTGCCAGAAAGACGAGCGATGCCACATAGAGCAGGGGGTTCTGCCACGAGAAGCCGGCTTCCGCATTGCGATTCATGAAATTGAACAGGATATTCACCCAGCAGTGGCTGCTGTTCCACCACAGGTTGTAGAGCGGCGCCGGCAGTGCGGCAACAAGCAACAGCGCGAAACCCGGCCAGCGAGCGGCATCGCGCCGGATGAAAAGAACATGCACCAGATAGGCCATGCCGAGCAGCGCAGCGAAATACTTGCCGAGGAAAGCCAGGCCAAGCAGTGCGCCGGCCAGCGCATTCCAGAACAGCGCAGGACGAGAATGCTGCTCGCTGCGCAAGGCGGCCACATAAGCAATGATAGAAAGAAATGAAAACAGGATGACCGGCGTATCGGTGGTAATCAGCACGTTCAACACATTGGCCGGCTGCAGCAGAACGAGCAGCGCGGCCAGCCTTGCCCGTTCTGCACCGTGTGCGCGCACCAGCCACCAGGCTCCCCAGGCCAGGATCAGCGGCAACACGAGTGCCGGCAGACGCAAGAACCATTCGGCACGCGAAATAGCCAGTAGTGCGCTCAGCCACCAGCCGACCATCGGCGGATGATCGTAATAACCGCCAGCCGGATGTTCGCCCCAGAATACGAAATAGGCCTCGTCGCCGGTCATCGGTAAAACGGCAGCAAACCACAGGCGGAAGGCGAACAGCGCCAGCAAGCCGAGCCCGTACAGGCGCATCGGGGAAGAGGAAAGCGCTTTCAATGCAGAACCCGCAGAGGCGCAGAGAACGCGGAGAAAAGCCGATTGGTGTTTACGTCCTGCATTTCCATTCGAACTCTGCGCCTCTGAACACACAGTTTTGAAAGCGTTTTGCACATGGAAGATTACTGGCTGGCTTTGACCAGGCGGCGCGCGCGCACGCTGTGCGCCAGTGTTTCCAGGACGGAAACCGAGTCTTCCCATCCGATGCAGGCATCGGTGATGCTCTTGCCATATTCGAGCGGTTTGTCCGGCACCAGATTCTGGCGCCCTTCGACGAGATGCGACTCGACCATGACACCGACGATGCGATCCTCGCCGGCCGCGATTTGCGCTGCGACGTCGCTGGCCACAGCAAGTTGCCGCTTGAAATCCTTGACCGAGTTGGCGTGCGAGCAGTCAATCATCAGCCGTGCGGCCAGGGCGGCTGAGGCGATCTCCCTGGCAGCCGCATCGACATGCGCTGCATCGTAGTTGGGTTCCTTGCCGCCGCGCAGAATGACATGACAGTCTTCGTTGCCTGAAGTCGACACGATCGCCGAATGCCCGGCTTTCGTTACCGAAAGAAAGTGGTGTGGCGACTGCGCGGCGCGAATGGCATCGATGGCAATGCGCACGTTGCCGTCCGTCCCGTTCTTGAACCCGACCGGACACGAAAGACCCGAGGCCAGTTCGCGGTGTACCTGCGACTCGGTGGTGCGCGCACCGATCGCACCCCACGCGATCAGATCGGCGGTGTATTGCGGAATGATCGTATCGAGGAACTCGGTAGCGCACGGCAGCCCCATCTCGTTGATGGAGAGCAGCAGGCGACGCGCCAGACGCACCCCCTCGTTGATACGAAAACTGTTATCCAGGCGCGGGTCATTGATCAGCCCCTTCCAGCCCACCGTAGTCCGCGGCTTTTCGAAGTACACACGCATCACGATCAGCAGATCCTTCGCGAAACGCGGCGCTTCGTTCTGCAAGCGTCCGGCGTAATCGATGGCGACATCGACATCGTGAATCGAGCACGGGCCAATCACTACCAGCAGGCGATCGTCCGCACCATGCAGAATGCGATGAATCGCCTGGCG
>NZ_JAEUOI010000127.1 GCF_016790145.1 Propionivibrio sp.
TTGGGAGCCGCATGACCCTGGCCATCTACATCCCTGCCTACAATGCCGAGCGATTTGTCGGCGAGGTTTTACGGCGAATTCCCGCAGACATCCTGGCACGCACTTCCGAGATCGTGCTGGTGGACAATGCCAGTAGCGACCGTACTTCCGAGGTGGCGCTTGAGGTTGCCAAATCACTCGGGCTATCCAACTTCACCCTGATCCGCAATCCGGTCAATGTCGGCTATGGCGGCAGCCAGAAGGTGGCGTACGCTCATTGCATCGCACGTGGTCACAGCGTCGTCGTGATGCTGCACGCCGACGCGCAGTATGCCCCGGAACTGCTCGAACGCATCATTGCGCCCGTCGAACGCGACGAAGCCGACCTCTGTTTCGGATCGCGACTGGCCGGCGATGCGCTGGCCGGGAACATGCCGCTGCATCGCTTCCTGGGTAACAAATTTCTTACCGGCATCGCCAACCTGGTGCTCGGCTGGCGCCTCAGCGAGTTCCATTCGGGCTATCGCGCCTACCGTTGCGACGCGCTCGCGCGGCTTCCGCTGGAGCGCAACGCCGGCTATTACCATTTCGACGTCGAAATCCTCATCCAGTGCCGGGTGTTCGGCCTGCGCGTCGTCGAGGTACCGATTCCAACGCACTACGGCGATGAGGACAACCACCTCAACGTCTGGCGTACAGGCTTCTCCATCCTCGCGATCCTCGGCGAGTACCTGCTACACCGCCTCGGTCTGCGGCGCTGTGCGAAATACATGGAGCGCCCGGCATGAAATCACCCGCTTCCGTAGCCCAGACTGCAGAGCACGCCGGTCAGAGCGACAGCGCAGGCCGTAGCGTGGCACTGCTACTGCTGGTGCTGGCGATCGTTCTGGTTCATGCCATGGGGCTGCGCCCCGGCCATGAGTGGTCTGACGACTATGCCATGTACGTGTCACACGCGTTCAACCTGATTTCTGGGCGAAGCTATGGCGACACAGGTTACATTCCCAACCCGTGGGGGGTGCCGGGTCCGGCGACCTACCCCCCGGTGTACCCGCTGCTGATCGTGCCCCTGGTCGCCACCTGGGGCGCCGACCTGCAGATGCTGAAGCTGTTCGGACTACTCATGCTCGCTGCCGCGCTGGTCACCGGCTACGCCTTGATGCGGCCACGCATCGGCACCACTGCCGCGCTGGCGGGCGTCGCGCTGTTCGGTCTGAACCCGTTTTTCCTGGACTTTCGTGACGAGATCCGCCCGGACACCAGCTTTCTTTTTTTCTTCCTGCTGACGCTGTGGATCGGCGAACGTTGGAGCGGCCAGCCACAGACCGTTGACCGTACGCGCATCGCGCAGGGCTTGCTGCTCGGGATTGTCGCCTATCTTGCCTACGGAACGCGCAGTGTCGGCATCGTCCTGCTTCCCGCCCTTGCTGTGGTGGAGTTATGGCGACTTCGGCGGCTTGGCCCGGTCCTGGTCACGGCCGCGTTGGTGTGGCTGTCACTGGCTGCCGCGCAGGCGCTGACGCTGCATTCGGATGCGAGCTACGCCAGGCTGCTGACGCTGGACCTGCATACGCTCACCTACAATGCCACCCACTACACCAGCAGTCTGGCCATGTTGTTCCTAAACGGGCTGCCGGCGAAACCGGCTTTCGCACTGCGCGCGCTGTTGTTTGTCTTGGCCTCGCTGCTGGCGCTGGCCGGTTACATCGCCTGTCTGCGCCGCGGATTGACCGTGCTCGAAATAGTGCCTTGGCTGTATATGCTGCCGCTGATCGTCTACTGGGTAGGCACGATGATCCAGCAACGCTACATGCTCCCGCTTTTCCCGCTTTATCTCTACTACGCCTGGGTCGGGCTGGGGGTGCTCAGGGAGCGCATGGCTCCAGTCTGGGGCGCCACCATGACCTGGGCTCTGGCCCTGGCTCTGGCCGTCAGCTATGTCACGGCCTGGGTTAAACAAGCGAAAACCGAGATTCAGCCCGGCGTCACCACCACGGCGGCAACTCAGGCATTCGACTGGGTACGCGAACATACGCCGGCTGATGCCGTGGTGCTCGTCGGTCGAACACGCGCCTTTGCACTGTACGGGAAACGCCGCAGCGTATCCCCTTATGGCTACCGCAGCGACGCCGAACTGTCGGAAATGATCACCCGTCATGGCGTTACGCATATCGTCGTCGGTCGTGGTGCGCTGGCAAAGGAAATGGACTACGAACACCCGGATGACCTGGCGCGCTTTGTCTCCGCCCATCCGCAGCGCCTGCAGACAGTGCTTCACAACGCTGAACTGGACATCTACGAGGTCTTGCCGGCACGACCCGGCGCCGAAGGCGAAGTGAAATGAGCATGGCCAGCCTGCTGTCAATACGCTTGTGGCGCGCGCTGAGCATGCAGGCGAGGCATCCGGCGATGCTGGTTTTCGCTGCCAACATGACACGCTCGGGGCTTGCTTTCCTGCTTGGCCTGGTGGTGGCGCGCGGGCTCGGCCCAGCCGATTTCGGTTTGTTCACCACTTTCATCGTTGCCACCATCCTGGCGCATAACCTGATCGGCGAAGGCTTCGACCCCGGCGTCGTGCGCTTCTACGCCAAATGTCGTGACAGCGATCCGGCGCGCGCGCCGATGATTCTGGGATCAGCCATTGCCATGCGCGGTCTGCTGGTGATACCGATGCTGCTGATCGTCCTTGGTATTGCGCATTGGCTGGCGCCCGCACTACGTGAAGTATTGCAGTTGGCGGCGCTTACGGCCATGGCGGCGAGCTTTGCCACGCTCTCCCTGGCCGTGCTGCAGGCACGTGAACGCTTCGTCGCCTACGCCTTGCTGACACCGCTGGTTAACTTGCTGCGCCTGCTCAGTGTGCCCATGTTGTGGCTGGCCGGAGTCTTCACGTTGTGGTCACTGATGTGGACACATGCGCTGTTTTTCGCCCTGGCTGCTGTGATCGGGATGCGCTTGTTGCGCGAAGACCTGCAACAAGCTCGCTTTGAGTCCACGGCAGTACGTCAGTTGTTTCGCTTTGGCAAGTGGACGGCGCTTGCCAACTTGAGCTTCCTGCTGCAAGTCAACCTGGCGGTGCCGGTGTTGACGCAGGCCAAGGGCGCGGCGCAAGCCGGGCTTTACTCGGCGGCGGCGACGCTTCTGCTCTTTATCGACCAGTTTACCGTGGCTTTGCTTACGGTCAATCTGCCGTCCACCTCGCGTATCGAGACACTGGCCGAATTGCGTGCCTACGTCAAGCGACTGGCGCCGCGTCTGGTCACGGTCAGCCTGGCGTTGTGCCTGCTCGTACCGTTATCGGACCCTGTCGTCGCGCTGGTGTTCGGACCGGCTTATGCCGGGAGTGCCGAGGTGATGCGCGTGTTGCTGCCGGGCTTCATCGCCACGCTGTTGAGTCACCCGCTATATCTCGTGTTGTTTTCGTTTGACCGGCCGCACTGGTATACCGCCTCCGGCCTTATTGCTCTTGCCATGTGGTGCGCACTCGCCTGGTGGCTGGTGCCGGCGCATGGCCTTGTCGGCGCCGCCTGGGCGACTACCGGCTCTCGCGTTTTGCAAGCACTCATGATTTTCGTGATGGTGCGCTACACCATTGCCCATCGGCCCATCCCACACGCGCCCGACACGGACTCCGATTCCCCAACCGAAACTTTACTCAAGCCGGCATCGGCGCAAACTGAGCAAGCCCCTAGACCATGACCCAGCGCCCACTTCGTGTCCTCTATTTCCGCAACGCGCGTGGCATCAGCGACGTCACCGGCGCCGAAAGCTACGTCTTCGCGCTGCTGCAGGCACTTGACTCACGCGAGGTGCAAGGGAGCCTGATCGCTGCCGTGCGACCAGGCATGACCCACACACCCTGGATCGTCGAGGCGCGCCGTCGCGGGTTGTCGCTGGAGCTGATCGAGGTCGACTCCAAGTTCGGCTTGCAGGACTACACCCGACTGCGCGAACGTATCCGCAGCGTCGGTGCCGACATCGTGCATACGCTGGATCACCGTGCCGACATTGTCGGCATGCTGGCGGCGCGGCGCGAGAACTGTGCGTTGGTCAACGCCTTCTTCGGCTGGACAAATTTCAGTGGACGCTTCTCACGCGGTGCCCTGTATACGTGGCTGGACCGCAAGGCTCAGGCCCGCGCCGATGCGGTGATTACCGATTCGGGTTACATGGCAAGCTTTGCCGGGTCGGGAGCCTTGCGCTCGCCGGTGGTCGTGGTGCACAACGGGGTAGATATCGCGCGCTTTCAACCCGAAGCGCCGCTGCCCGACTTGCGTCAGCGTTTCTTTGGCCGATCCGACGTCTTCGTCTTCGGGGTGGTCGGCCGGGTGCATCCGAACAAAGGGCAGGTGGACTTCCTGAAGGCGGCGCGGGTTCTGGCCGACCGTCATCCACAGGCGCGTTTTCTGATCATTGGCGATGCGCCGCCGGGGTGGGAGGCCTACAGGGCTGAAGTCGCAAAGAGTATCGTCGACCTCGGCCTGTCCGAATGTGCGCTGCTGACCAATGTGGCCTCGGTAGAGATACCTGCCGTACTCTCGAGCATCGACGTGCTGGTCTCCCCCTCCTATGTCGAGAGCTTCAGCTACTCGCTGCTCGAGGCGATGAGCATGCGACGGGCGATCATTGCCACTGACGTCGGCGGCAACCGCGAAATGATGGTTCATGGCGAAAGCGGGGTGATCATTCCGCCTGGGGATATCAACGCTCTCGTGCGCGAAGCGGAATCATTGCTTGGCGACCCGGTCGCCTGTGAACGCCTTGGCCGTGCCGCACGGCTGCGCGTCGAAGAGCGTTTTACCTTGCAACGCATGGCCGAGCGTACCAGCGCCATTTACCGCGAATTGCTTCGCGCCCGCGAGCAGGGTGTCGGGCGTCCTGAAATCCGCCGGCGCGTGCAGCAGCACAGCGCCGTGACCCGCAAAGTCACATCATGAGCCGTCGACTGCCTCCTTGTTATTCACGATGCTGCGTCTGCAGACCTGACGTGAGCCATTTCCCGATTGATGTGCGCCACCCCGCCCGGCGCTGACTGAGCGGCCACCTCTGCATTGACTGACCTATATGAAAACACACCATTCAAAGACACCCTTGACCATACGGCTCATGCCCACTGCATTAACCTGGTTCGCATCGTTGCGGTGCGCCATCGCTTTAACAGCGGCCTTTGTCGCATTAGCCTGTACATCATCGTTTGCCGCCGCGCAGGTCACCGGCAGCGCTCCTCTTCCTGAACCCTCACCGGCAGCATCAAGCGCCTTTCGTCTTGGTCCCGGCGACGTGCTGAGTGTGACGGTCTGGAAACAGCCTGCGCTGAGCATGCAGTTGCCAGTTACACCCGATGGTACACTGCGTTATCCGCTGGCCGGACACCTTGAAGTGAAGGGACGGACTCTGGCCGAGGTCGAAGCGGCCTTGACCGAAAAGTTGCGCGAACAACTGCGCGAGGCGGTCGTCACCGTCAGTCTGGTGCAGGCGCACAGTTACCGCATCTATGTCGTTGGCGAAGTACTGCGGCCAGGTGAATTCGTGTTGCGCGCCCCGGTCAGCGTGGTCCAGGCAATCGCCATGGCCAACAGCTTTACACCCTTTGCCAAGCGCGACCGCCTGCTCATCATACGCCGCAAGGGGGGCAGTGAAACACGGCAGGTTTTCGACTATAACGCCTACGTCCGCGGAGACGTCGGTCAGGACATCATTCTTGAACCCGACGACACGGTCATCGTGCAATGAGTTTTCGCAGCACCATGACCATGCTCCTGGCGAGTGTGCTGCACCTGACGTCAGGGCCGGTTTGCGCTGGCAGCGAGGAAGCCAGAGCCGTGTTGCAGGTGCCCCCGTTCGGCAACCTGAGCACGTGGTTCACTCGCGTGCCCGACGAACGTATGCCGATTGAATACAGGGCGCTGCGCGAGCCCGGCAATCATGCGCTGATACCGCCTCGTTCAAACCGCGACGGGCTGGAGCCTCGCCTGGCCGCCACCCTGGAATATAACGACAATCTGCTGCTCACCCCGAGCAAGATGCAGCAAGGTACCGCCTTGATTGTCGCACCGGGAATGAACTGGCTCGAGCACGGTGCGCGCCACAGCATCGAAATCGATGCCTCGGTAGAGGCCATCCAGGGCAGCGGAAATTACGAAAACATCGGCTACAAGACGCTGAATGCCGCCACTCTGCAAGTTATCGCGTCGGCACAACCGCTGGCCAGAGCTAGTGTCGATTACGCGGGTAACATGCTGTACTCGCAGGAGGCGCCCGGCGAGACGCTGTTGGCTCCCAGCCTGTCAAACCAGCTCTTCGCCGTTTACTATCAGCGCCATCAGATCGCTACCGGCTGGCGCGCCGATGCAACGACGGAGATCGGCGCACGCTGGATCGGAAGCTGGGCCAGTTCAGATAACCCCGAATTTGTACGCACCCGCGCGCAAGACCTTGAACTGTCTGCGCGTACACGGCCGAGTGCCAACCAGCGCTTCGGGCTGACCTTCAGGCAGCGCAGCGCCACATTCGCCGGACAGCCCGCGGTCCGCTTCGATTCGCCCTGGCTGGAATGGGAACAGCAATGGAGCTCGACGCTGCTGACCCAGGCGGCAATCGCACCTACGCGCGGCACCGGCGGCGAGCAACTGTTGCTGTGGCGCGCCTCGTTGACGCAAACGTTCAGCGATGGTCAATGGAACGCTGCCGCAGGGTACGATGTCAATCCTGCCGGCGGCAACGGCCTCATGTACGGTGTGCACAATGCAAGTCTGGGCGCCAGTTGGCGGCTGCTGGAGAATGCGCGTCTGGACATTGCGCTGCAGGCCTCGCGTTATGTCCCGCTCAGCGGGGGCGACACAATCAATACCCTGAACCCGCTCATCTCGTTCAGCCTGCCGCTCGAGGCCAGGTGGTGGCTGAACATTCGTTACCAGGGCATAGCTCAGGAAGTTCCCGCACAGGACTTCAAGGTCTTTGGCAATCGCCTGATGGCTACGCTGGTACGCAGCTTTTGATTGACCTGAATCGGGAGTGAACATGAAGACAGTGTTGTTGGCAGGCGGACGCGGAACGCGCATCTCGGAGGAAACCGAAGCGCGTCCCAAGCCGATGATCGAAATCGGCGGCAAACCGATTCTGTGGCATATCATGAAGGGCTATGCACACCATGGTTGCACCGACTTTGTTGTTGCCTGCGGCTACAAGGGCGAGCTGATCAAACACTATTTTCTGAACTTCAACCTGTTCCACAATGATTACCGTGTCAACCTGAGCGATGGCCGGCGCGAGCTGCTCAATGCCAGTGACATTGGCTGGGAGGTGTCGGTAATCGATACCGGGCTGGACACCCTGACCGGGGGACGCCTGCTCAGACTCAAACAATGGCTGCAGAACGGCACTTTCATGCTCACCTATGGCGACGGTCTGTCCGACGTGGACATCGAGGCACTGCTGGCGTTTCATCGCGCGCACGGAAAGATAGCTACGGTGACGGCGGTGCGTCCGCCGGCACGTTTCGGTGCCCTCGAAATCCACGAGGGCCGGGTTGATCACTTCGCTGAAAAGCCGGTCACAGAAAGCGGCTGGATCAACGGCGGATTCTTCGTTTTCGAGCCGGGCATCTTCAACTACCTCGAAGGCGACCACAGCACGCTGGAGCGCGAACCGCTCGAGAAACTGGTTGGCGACGGCCAACTGATGGCTTTCACTCACGAAGGATTCTGGCAGCCGATGGACACCTTGCGTGACAAGCTGTCGATGGAGGCCCTGTGGGCGAGTGGTCACGCACCGTGGAAGAAATGGTCATGAGCGATGTACGCGACCCGCAGCGGCTGCCATCGTCATCGGTGTGGGCAGGTCGGCGCGTCTTCATTACCGGCCACACCGGCTTCAAGGGATCCTGGCTCGCGTTGTGGCTGATCTCGATGGGTGCTGAAGTCTCCGGTTACGCGCTGGCGCCGCCAAGCGAACCGAACCTGTTTACCCTGGCCAATGTAGCGCATGGCCTGGCGCATGGCATCGGTGACGTTTGCGATCTCGCGGCGTTGCAGGAGAGTATGGCCAAGGCAAAACCCGAGGTGGTGCTGCATCTGGCGGCGCAGTCGCTGGTGCGCCGTTCATACCGGGAACCGGTAGAGACCTACGCCACCAACGTGATGGGTACGGTACACCTGCTTGAGGCCGTGCGTCGCGTCGGAGGAGTGCGCGCCGTCGTCGTCGTGACCAGCGACAAGTGCTACGAGAACCGCGAGTGGATCTGGGGTTACCGTGAAGGCGACGCCATGGGTGGATACGATCCATACAGCAACAGCAAGGGCTGCGCCGAACTGGTGACCAGCGCACTGCGGCGCTCGTTCTTCACCGACAGCGGCACGGCCATCGCCTCGGCACGCGCCGGCAACGTGATCGGCGGTGGCGACTGGGCCGAAGACCGCTTGTTGCCCGACGCCATGCGCGCCTTCTCGGCCGCTCGCGCACTGGAGGTGCGCTCACCCGGCGCGATCCGCCCCTGGCAGCATGTGTTCGAGCCTTTGCGCGGCTATCTTCTGCTCGCCGAGGCCCTGATCGAAGATCCGGCCGCTTTCAGCGAGGGGTGGAACTTCGGCCCCGAGGATGCCGATTGCCGTTCGGTGCGTGAGGTCGTGGACCTGGCTGTGTCGTGCTGGCCGGGTGCTCAAGTCGACTACAAGCCGCCAGTCGGGGCACCGCATGAGGCGCACTTTCTCAAGCTGGACTGCACCAAAGCGCACCACCGACTCCCCTGGCAGCCGCGCTGGCGGCTCGCCGAAGCGGTAGCCCGCACGGCGCAGTGGTACCGTGCCTGCGCTGAACAGCGTGACATGCGCGCCTTCAGCCTCGAGCAACTGGCGGCTTACGGATCGCTGGCATGAACGTGCAGACGATGCATTCCGTCATGGACCCGATCCGCGTACTGCTTGTCAGCCCTGCGCCGCGAGCTGGCACCGTACAGTACGCGCACAATCTGGCCTCGCATCTGGGCCGTCGCGGTCATCGCGTGAGCCTGCTCACGGGTGTCGGCTACGAGCTCGCGGCGTATGCCAGGGATTACACGCCGATCGAGGCGATCGACCGCTTCCGCCCGCGTCCCGTAAGGATGTGGCAACTGTGGCGACACCTGCGCGAACTACGACCGCAGATCATCCACTACCAGGGCGGCCAGCACCCCGACATGTTCCTGTTGCTCGATATGCTGCTGCGCAAACGCCGGGAAACGCTGGCGGTCTACACGCCGCAGGATTTGCACTCAAACAGCCGGCGTGCACACCACGACGCCGCCGCCAGGAGCCTGCTGGGGCGAATGAGCTACCTTTTCTTCAATTCGGAAGACAACCGCGCTTTCGTTCGCGACCATTGGCGACTGGACGTCTCCCAATCAAGCGTCAAACCGGTTCCCGACCTGATGGATTTCATGCGCCAGGATGTGTGCCCCGAACCGCCTGCCGTGCCGAATGAAAGGCGCCTGCTGCTGTGCTTTGGACTGATCGAACCGCGCAAGGGTATCGGCTCCCTGCTCGAAGCCTTCGCCTTGTTACGAAAGCAATGCCCCGATGCGCACCTGGCCGTGGTCGGCAAGGCGCTGATGGACACCGCTCCACTGCACGAGGCGATCGAGCGCCACGGCATGGCATCGCATGTCGAACTGGTCGCGCAGTACGTGTCGTTCGAACGCATGGCCGGCTATTTCGAGCGTGCGGAGTGCGTTGTACTGCCCTATGAAGCGGGCTGGAACAGCGGCGTGATTCCGGTCGCTTACGGTTATCGCAAGCCGGTGGTGGCAACCACCGTGGCCGGGGCCGGTGAGGTGGTGCGCGACGGGCAGACCGGCTTGCTGGTACCGCCGGCCGACCCGGGTGCTCTGGCCGCCGCGTTGCAGCGCATACTCGACGAGCCGGCATTGCGCGATACGATGCAGCCGCACCTGGAACAGGCCGCGAACGATTGCGGTTGGCAGTCCCTGGTCGACGAGACCGAGTCGGTTTACCGTCGATTGCTGGGCGGCTGAGCGATGAATCTCCTCCTTGCGCCGCTGGGCCGCACCGATTTGCAGGTATCGCGGCTGGGCTTTGGTTGCTCGACGATTGCCTCGCTGGGTACCCGTTATAGTGCGGCCGAAGTGCAGGCTACGTTGCTGGCTGCGTTCGATCGCGGTGTGAACTTCTTCGACACGGCCGACGTGTATGGTCAGGGTGACAGCGAGCGCCTGCTCGGACGCCTGTTCGCCGGACGCCGCGACCGCGTCGTGATCGCCACCAAGGCCGGAATGCGGCTGGCCCACTCGCAGCAGGCGATACGTATTGCCAAGCCGCTGTTGCAACCGCTGCTGCGCCGCTGGGCTACAGGTCGCGAACGCAGCACCCGCATGCGCCAGGCCAGCGAGCGACAATGTTTCGATCCGGCCTACCTGCGCGCTCGCGTGGAGCAGAGTCTGAAACGGTTACGCACTGATCGGCTGGATCTGCTGCTGCTGCACAGCCCGCCAGTGGAGGTAGCACAACACGATGAGGTGCTGGCCTTGCTGCAGTGCTTGCGGCGCGAGGGTAAAGTGCGCGAATTTGGTGTCTCCGTAGCCGAGGTTGCGCACGCTCGTCAATGGGCCATGTGGCCGGGACTGAGCTGTCTGCAGTTACCGCTGACACCGCGCACCGCAGCCACTGGTGATCCCCTCGCGCTGCCTGCGGAAACGCTGGGCCTTCTGGAAGAGCTGAGCTTACGCGGTATTGGCGTGATCGCCCGCGAAGTCTTTGGCGGCGGTCTGTGGGCAAGCGAGCACGGTGATCGGACTAGCGCGCTGAGAGCGTTGTTTGATGCCGCAGGCGTCTCGGTGGTTCTGGCCGGCATGGGTAGCCGGGAGCACCTCAATGACAACCTGAACGCCTTTGCCGAGGCGTCCTTGCCGGCATTGTCACCATGATCGGCAGCAGCCGCGAAGTTCCTGACGGCAGCGCGCTGCCCTGCGATGTCTGCGTTATCGGTGCTGGTGCAGCCGGCATCGCGCTGGCGCTCGAACTCGAACGCTGCGGTCGCTCGGTGCTGCTGCTGGAGGCCGGCCGGCAACGCAGCGCTGGCCCGGCGCAGGCGCTCTATCGAGGCGAAATCAACGATCCGCAACGTCACCTGCCACTCGATCAGGCACGCTACCGCCAACTCGGTGGCACCACCTCGCTGTGGGGCGGTCGTTGCCTTCCCTACGACAGTATCGACTTCGAACCGCGACCCTGGGTGGCGCACAGTGGCTGGCCGCTGACCCGTACCGAACTCGACCCCTGGTACGCGCGCGCACACCACTATCTGGAATGCGGTGTTTTCGACTACCGCGTCGACAGCGCACTGGGTGCGGCGGCAGGCGACATGGTGCCTGGTTTCAGCGATGGAGCGATCGACACCGGATCGCTCGAACGCTGGAGCCCGCCGACGCACTTCGGCAAAGTGTATCGCAATGCCTTGAAGGCCTCGACGAGCGTGCGGGTCGTGCTCGAAGCGGTGGCGACCAAGCTTCATACCGAAGAAAGCGGTAAGCGCGTGACCGGCATTGAGGTCAAACACCCTGCCGGAGGGCAGATGTTTCACGTGCAGCCGCGCGAGGTGGTGCTGGCCGGCGGAGGTCTGGAAACAACTCGGCTGTTGATGAGTTCGCAGCAGGGTGCGCGAGACGGCATCGGCAATGACTCGGGCTGGCTCGGACGCGGCTACATGTCGCACATTCACGGCATCATCGCGCGCGCCAGGTTTACACCTGATGCGCCGGTGGTGTCGGCCTACGAACTGGACGCACAGGGGGTCTATGTGCGGCGCCGGCTGTGGATTTCCGAACGCACACAGCGCGAACTGGAATTGCTCAACATTTACATGTTGCTTGACCGTCCGCTACTCGACGATCCGGGCCACGGTAGTGCAGTACTGTCTGCCGCCTTCCTGGCGAAGAAGCTCTTCCAGCGTGGCCGTGACGACACCCTGGGCAGCGGCAAGTACGCGCTCTACTGGTCTCACTTGCGCAACGTGCTGGCCGGCTCGCCCGAGGTCGTCTCCTTTCTGCCGCCATTCGCGCGCAGCCGCTTTCTTCAGAAGCGTCGCCTGCCGTCGATGGTGATCGAGAACAAAACGAACGAATTTCACCTCTTCTACCAGAGCGAGCAGGTGCCGCACGCCGACGCCGGGCTGCACCTGTCGGAGCGCCGTGATGCGCTCGGCCAGCGCCAATTGCACCTGGAGTTCAAGGTGCAGCCGCAAGACATCGACTCGGTCTGGCGCGCCCACCAGTTGCTCGACCGCGAGTTGCGCGCCCAAGGCCGGGGCGAACTCGTATTCGAGCCCGATGCTCTGGAGAAACTCGCGCAATCCAAGGCGGTACTCGGCCACCACCTGGGTACCACGCGCATGGCCGCAGACGCAGCTCATGGTGTGGTCGATGCCGACTGCCGCGTACACGGGATGTACAACCTGCATCTCGCCAGTGCATCAGTGCTGCCCACCAGCAGCCACGCCAATCCGACCTTGACCGTGGTCGCGCTGGCTTTGCGCCTGGCACATTCATTAAAAGCTGGCAACATGCCGCTAGTGTAGTATTACATTCTGTTCACAACTGATTGAGACTGGCGTATTTCATGACATCAACTAAGGGTAGCCTGCGTCCGGCAAGCGGCGTTGATCGAAGGGCGCTTTTGAACGCTCTTGAGCTAGTTGCGTGCAGTCGTGTTATTGGGACAGTAGTTGGCCAGCGCATGGCGCTTGAGTCAGGCCCGCAGGTCCTCGACTGGGTTCATGTCGGGCGCGTACGGTGGCCGGAATACGATTTGAATGTGCCAAATCAAGCGGTCCGTAATCACTTCGATGTGGAGATGCCGATCCAGTTGCACGTCGGCGGCCTGTGCGCGCACGAAGTGCCGATCCCAACTCTATATGGCAACTAGTCGAAGTACATCAACATGTGGCACACGGGGCTCATGATCCTCGGCATCTCAACCGCGTACTTGCTGCACCGGGTGCGTCTACGGTGCGACGACAAGTTTGTTTCTCTGGTACCGGTAAGAGGCTGACATGCGGGCTAATTGGCGGAGTTGGCTGGCGAACGGCGCGCTTATGCTGATGTCGTGCGTGGTCGGGCTCGCGCTAGTGGAGTTCGGTTCGCGGCTCCTGCTATTGAAGAAGGGGGCTTACCAAAGCCAGTTCCGCGTGGTCGCCGCACCTTACGGCGTCTATGACCGCAAGGTCGGCGTGAGCTATCTGCCCGACACTGCGTTCAGCCCGGTCGTGGTTACCGATGGGGCAGTCACGGCGTGTATGGGCGAGGTGTCGCGTGCGAACCGCGATGGTCTGCGCGGTCGCACGACCCTTAATGAATACGCGCGCGCGGCGGTCCGGATTGCGGTCATTGGGGACAGCTTTTCCCACTGGCGCCGCGAGGGTCTGACTTGGCCCGACCTGTTCCAGGATCGACTGGCACAGAGCCTTGGTCGCAGTGTAGCCGTTCTGAACTACGGCGCCGGCGGCTACGGTGTGCTGCAAATGATCGACCTCGCCGTCGAGGTGGCCGAGCAGCAACGCCCTGACGCCATCGTGATCGCCTTCATCACCGACGACCTGACCCGGGCCCGCTGGTGGAATCGCATCGAGACCATCGACGGCGTCGTGCGACCGATGATCCTGCCCGAGGCTGAAGGCGTCGACCTGGCGCAGGCCCGCGACCAATACCTGGTACATCCCGCGGCCACCGATGCCTGGTGCCGCGCGCAACTGGGCCAACCGCCGACGCCCGAACTGACGGCCATCGTCGCGCAGTATCGGTTGGTGCACGACGCGCTCTGGCGGGCCCACGGTCGACGTCCGCCGTCGTTCTGGGATCTGCACGGGTCCGTGGTCTTCAATAAGATCACCACGGGGGTCGCGATCGACCCGCTGATGTATTCGCTACCGCGGATCCGGTTCTCATCGTTTATGGAAGACGCCCGCTTCGCCGCCGACGTGGCGCGGCTGAGGGTGTCCGGTGTGCACATCGTGCTCGTGCACTTGCCGAACGCGGCCGAACTGGCGGCGGGCAGGCTATCCCTGTCGCGTACCGAATCTGCGCTCTGGCGCAGCCTTGAAGAGGGCCTCGGTACGGCGGTGCGTGTGACATCAGGCGTCGTCGCGCCGGAAGCTGTGCCTGCCGGCCTCTCCCTGCTGCCGTTGGATCCGCATCCGAGCCCTGCGGGCCTGCGCTTTTATGGGGAACAGGTCGCGGAACGCTTTCTCGAACAGCCTCGCGGCCAGGCCAAGTGAACTGCACATCCGCCGCCCCGCACCGCTTCAGCCTCAAGCGCGAGCGCGAGAAAGTTAATCATTTCGTCGTCGGATTGCCCAAACGAGCGGCTCAATGAGAATGGTGCTCTCCCGTGGCTTTCCCTTACTCGGACTGGATGCCTTCAGTTGCCGCATTCAAGCGGTTACGCCGGGTAACTGGACTGGTTACCTTTTTCTGGTCGAACCTGTCCAGAAAACGATGAGCGTACTCAACTGTGAGCGCTTTTTTGCATCGCAGAATGATCAGTACAGTGAACAACACGATCTGGAAGTCCATGCTCAGTGAATAGTGACAGTTAACTATGTGGCAGTAACGCGCTTCTATTTCCAGCCGTGCGGCGTCAGAAAGGATATCGCGACCGATTATTTGCGCCAATCCCGTGAGCCCGGCGGGTGAGTCAAAACGCTCCTCAGTGTTCGGATAAATTTCCTTCAGCGAAGAGATCACGTCTTCAGGCAGCGGGCGGTTGCCGACGATCGAAAGTGTGCCGGTGATCACCTGCAGCATTTGCGGCAGTTCGGTGAACTGACATCGTTCAAAGATGCGACCGATCGGCGTGTACAGAGGCGAGTCGATCGGTGTGTTCAGGAAACGCTGTTTACTGACGGGCACGGCGACACGGTTGTAGATTTTGTCCGCATCACGCACCATGGCACGAAACTTCAGAACGCGCGCCTGCCGAGTGCCGTGAATGCGGCGCAGGGACGCGTAAAATACCGGTCGTCCCTCAAAAAGCAATTGGACGATTGCGCAGACGATGAGTGAAGTCAGCCAGACCGGTGCAGATGCGAAGCAAAAGACCAAGTCGAATATACGCTTTTTAATGGATGTTTTCATGCCCGTGCATCTCCATCACGTTGTGAAAGTGAGATCGCCCGCAGTCGGCCAGTGAGAACGATTGCCCCCAGGCGCAGACAGCGCAGGGCAAGCCAAAGTCGCGCGTCGATGCCAACGAGGCAGTTTTGAGCGCGCTCACCAGCGGAAACTTGAAGCAGTTTCCGCGCCAGGGTGCTATAGCGGGTCGAGGCAGAACTTATCGACAGACCCGACGACGGCACCAGGCGGCCGGCATAAAGAACTGACAGACGAGCGTCCGGTCGGCTGGCAATCATCCGGGCGAGCACGCTTTCCACCAGGTTCTTGAACCCACCGTAGTAGCAGCGGTCGCGACCGGGAGCCAGCGCCAGGACAGTCGAAACAAGTATCACGTGTATGCGACCAGAGCAGCAGCAGATTACTCTGGCAAGCGTCGCAAGGTCGCGTTCGAGCGCAGCAGCGTCAGACTCGAAACTGGGTCGCGTTGGATGCACAGGTCCGAGTGCGCAGATTGCCAAGCAGGTTTCGGGTGACGCTGGCAAGTTGGTCAGATCCTGAAAGTCACCGAGCACTGCCACACCCGGGAAACGTTGTGCAAAGGTGCTGGCATCCGCAGTCGAGCGAGCCAGCAACAAGACTGGATTGCCGGTGCGACGAATCTCGGACATCAGCGCGTCCCCAAGCCGGGTTTTGCCGCCGACGACGAGCATGAGCGGCTTGTGGGATAGCTGCAATGACGCAGCAGCGGACCTGCTAGGCATGAGCGCCTTCCGCCTTCTTGCCGCCGATAACGTAGTCTTCAATGTTTCCAAACAGACCGAGGAACGTTCCCCACCCGATTGACGTGGCCTGGACAATCAGGAAAATTGGCGCGAGCAATCTCAGCAAAAGCGAACCGTTCATTCGCAGCACAAAGGGAATCGTGCTGCAGAACAGAACCAGCCAGGCGATTATCGCAGCGACACCGGCCCATGAAGGACCGGCTATAGCCAGAAGCGTAAGCAAGGGGGCCAGGCCGGCGAGCAGGATCTGAAGCTTCAGCGTTTGCGGAGTGTAGCTGTCACGTACAAGTTTGGCGGGATAACGTTTGAAGATCAGTGTGCGCCAGTACCCGCGACCGATCTTTTTTTTGATGTATTCCCCCCAGGTCGCAGGATGCTGATGATAGACGAGTCCTTTTGGGGCGAAGACAATTCGATGTCCATGTTTTGCGAGTCGGTACGACAACTCGAGATCGTCGCCGTTGTTCGGGATTCGTTCGTCGAATCCCTGGGTGGCGAGAAATGCAGTTCGGCGCACGGCGCACGAATGCGTAAATGCGATATCAATAAATCGGTGTCTGACCACATAGCGGTAACGATCTTCGAATTCCGTCTGCGCCAGCCGGGCAACGGAACTCTTCTGCTTGGTCAGGTAGCCGCCAGCCACCGCCTGGACTTCAGGGTCTGCGAGAGGTTTCATCATCTCCTCGACCCAGGTTAGCGTCGGTTCGCAATCCGCATCGGTGAACAGGACAACCTCGCCCAGTGCTTCCTGGACTCCTCGGTTGCGAGCCGCCCCGGCACCGCCCCAGGTCTTTCGGATCAGGCGCAAGCTGGGTGACGAGCCATGCTGCGCCCATGCGCCTATTTCCGCTTCTACCAGGGACGGTGTGTGATCGGTGGATTCATCGTCGATGACAATCACTTCCAGCTTGTCGCTCGGATAGCTCTGCTGGCGCAATGCTGTCAGACAGTCTGGCAGCACGCTTACGCCATTTCGGACAGGGATGATGACAGTGACAGTTGGTTGGTTCATCCTGACTCCACTAGAGTTTATGGCAATCGATAAAGGTGGCGTACTCCCTTCCAGTTATCCGCACTTGATCTTGGCCGATTATCAAGTTATCGGCAATGATCCGAATGGACTAATCGGAAGGGAATTTCAGAGCCCATTAGTTCTTTTGGACTATATGGAAAGCTAAGTTTTCTGTCAGGTCTGAGCCTTCATTTTGAAGGCTGGTATGTTCAGATAAGCTCGTGCACTCAGATTCAACAGCTTTTCGACATTCCCAATTTGATGAAGTTGCAGTTGATTGATGCGATTTGGGGAATTGGCCAGTGCAATAAATCTCGCGGCTCGAGCCACTTGCAATTGACCCCAGCGTAAGCGGCTGAACGTTGCACTATCAGAATCAATGTACACCAGGCATTGTGCAGGACGCAGCCCCGATCAAGGTGCCGACGAGCGTTCACAACTTACGCTTAGGTGGCCGGTGAGCAGTCCGATTGCGAAATCCTGGAACATATCCCCGGTTGACCGCGTCTGACAGGCACACATATACTTCCGCCGGACCTGCTGGATATGCCAGCCCAACCCGATGCCCGCCGTAGTCTTGCGAGCGGCGCGCTTTTTCCAACCGAGAATCCCCTTGAGAAGGATTATTTCATGAAATTTCGAGGGCGCAAAGTCCTGGTCACAGGCGGCGCCGGGCAGATTGGCTCGCACCTGGTCGCAGCGCTGGTAACATCAGGTGCCGAGGTATCGGTTGCCGACAACCTGTGGCGCGGCAAGAAGTCGAACCTTGCTCCGGCCGGTATGCCACTGATTGATCTTGAGCGTTGCTTCCATGAGGTAGACCTCACCGATCCTCTGGCCTGCGCGAAGGTGACTGAGGGCTGCGATCTGGTCTACCACCTGGCCGACGTGGTGGCCGGCATCAACTACGTCTTCGGCAACCAGTTTTCGCTCTTCAACTCGAACCTTCGTATTGACGCCAACATGCTGCATGCGGCGATCGCCAACCGTGTCCCCAACTATGTGTACGTAGGTACCGCATGCAGTTATCCGGCGGCGAAATCGGTGGTCGGTGCTGACGGCAGCACGCCTAAGTTCAAGGAGGATGAGGTTTATCCGGCGCTACCCGAGTCGTCCTACGGCTGGTCCAAGCTGATGGGTGAGTACCATGCCGAGTTGGCAATGAACGAAGGTCTCCTGCATCTGGGCCTGCTCCGCTTTCATAATGTATACGGGCCGCATTGCGAGTTATCACCGGAAAAGTCACAAGTTATTCCTTCCCTTATACGCAAGGCCGAGCGCTATCCCGAAGAGCCTTTCGTCGTCTGGGGCTCGGGCAAACAGCGGCGAGCCTTCGTCTATGTTTCGGACATCGTCGACGCCCTGCTGCTCGTAGCCGAACGCGGGCTCGACAAGGGGGTGATCCAGATCGGGCCCGACTACAGCACCTCGATCCGCGAACTGGCCGAGACGATTGTGAAAATTAGCGGCAAGCCGATCCGGATCGATTATGACCCGACCCGCCGCGAGGGCGATGGTGATCGTGCCGCCGACTGGACCAAGGCCCGAGAAGTGCTCGGATGGCAGCCACGTGTGTCACTGGAAGAAGGCCTGGCGCGTACCTATGAATGGTGTCGGACGGCGCTCGCAGGTGGGACTGATTGCCCATGAGTCTGGTCCAACTCGCGATGATGCTGTTGTGCGTCCTATTGACCTCGGTGGCCCAAGTGGTACTGAAAATTGGCACCTCGAAAGCGCGCCTCGCCGCTACCGTGGTAGATCCTGACAACGTCGGCGGTACACTGGCGATGCTGGTTTCTCCTATGGTGATTCTGGGCCTCGTGCTTTATATCGCCGCGACCATCGTCTACCTGCGCGTACTCTCTGTGCTGGACCTGAGCCAGGTCTACCCTTTCGTGGCGCTCTCGTACGTGTTCACGATGGCTGCAGGTATACTCTGGCTGGGGGAGTCACTTCATGTTTCCCGCCTGGCTGGTGCGGCCCTGATCCTTGGTGGCGTGGCACTGATCTCTTACCGCTGACGGGCAAGGGCTTTGGGAGTCACACCACTCCTTGTCCTATTTGAAGATGCATCAACCTTTCCCATGAGGGAGCTGTGCCGAATTTCGTGCCTTTCAAGAATTACTCATTGCGCATGATCGATCAGATGATCGAGGCGCATGACCTCGCAGGGCCCTTTCTCGACGCCGGATGCGGTCGCGGTGACGTGGCCTTGCATCTTGCTCAGAACCACGGCTGGCAAGGACTGGCGGTAGACTTTTCCGATGCGGCGCTGGGCGCCGCCCGCCAGGCATTGAACGGGTACCCTGTCGAAGTACGCGCGGCCGACCTGTTGGCGCTGGAAGGCCACTTTCGCACCATCGTGATGTGCACAGTGATCGAACACATCAAGGACGACCGTGCGGTGTTGCGCCATCTGCGTGGCTGTATCGGTGGCGATGCGAACGACCGGGATGGGTGCCTGATTATCTCGATGCCCAGCAACCCGACTACCGAGTGGCGCTGGGACGACGATTTCTACGGCCACTACCGACGCTACACGCGCGATGACGTGGACCGGTTGCTACGCGACACCGGGTTTGAAATGATAGAGTTTTGGGATTACACCTATCCGGTTTTCTGGGCGATGCGAAGGGTCTACACCGCCTTGTTTCCGGCTAGAGAACCGATGGCCGAGGTGCCTGAGGTGAACTCGGCTTCCAGCGCAATGCAAAACGCCTGGGAGATGGGACTGGCGACACGAATGATCACGGCGCTACCTATCTGGCCGCTGGTGTTTCGCTGGCAGGAAAGGTACAAACTAGGTCCGGCGGGCTTCGAAGCAATCGCCTTGGCAAGAGCGGTCTAACATTCTCAAGCAGACGCTTGCGATTGGGCAAGGGCGAATGGCGGAAACTTTCCCCTTCCCAGCGTTGATATTTCCAACTCCATTTGACCGAACCTGCCATTTGCTTGGATTGAATGCCTCTCAGCGCCCATATATATCCTCGAAGCGAACAATGTCGTCCTCGCCCAGATACGAGCCCGATTGCACCTCGATCATCTCCAGCGGCAGGCGGCCCGGATTCTCCAGACGGTGTTTAATGCCGAGCGGAATGAAGGTCGATTCGTTCTCGGAAACCAGGTAGGTAGTGTCTTCCCGCGTCACCTTCGCCGTGCCGCGCACGACAATCCAGTGCTCGGCGCGGTGGTGGTGCATCTGCATTGAGAGAATGGCGCCGGGCTTGACGACAATGCGCTTGACCAGGAAGCGTTCGCCGGCATCGACCCCGTCGTAGGAACCCCAGGGGCGGAACACCTTGCGGTGCAGTTGCCCTTCGCTGCGGCCATCACGCTTGAGACGATCGACAATCTGTTTTACCTCCTGCGTCTTGTCCTTGTGTGAAACCAGAATGGCGTCGGGCGTTTCGACGACAACCAGGTCCTGCACGCCAATACAGGCCAGTAGTCGACCGGCCGACAGGGCCAAAGTATTGCGGCAGCCGTGCAGCAGGACATCACCCTGTGCCACGTTGCCCGCACTGTCTTTCGCTAGAACTTTCCACAAGGCATCCCAAGCACCTACGTCGGACCAGCCGGCCGAGAGCGGGATGACCACGCCGGCAGGCAGCGTCAGTTCGCCCGCCGCAATACGCTCCATCACCGCATAGTCGATCGAATCCGCCGGGCAGTGCGCGAAAGCGTCCTTGCCGACGCGCAAAAATTCCCCGTCAGCCGAGCCTTGCGCCCAAGCTGTGTGGCATGCCGAAAAAATATCCTCGCGGCAAACGCCGATCGCAGAGAGCCATACCGAAGCGCGCATCATGAACAGGCCGCTGTTCCACAGGTAGGATCCCGCATCCAGATAGCTTTGTGCGGTGACCAGATCCGGTTTCTCGACAAAGCGCGCAATCTTGCAGGCGCTGCCCTGACCAAGCGCTGGGCCGCTCTGGATATAGCCATAACCCGTCTCGGGTGAATCCGGGGTGATGCCAAAGGTCACCACCGCTCCCGCGTCGGCCAGCATCGCGCCCTGGCGCACCACGTCATGAAAAGCCGGGGTATCCAGAATGACATGGTCGGCCGGCATCACCAGCAGGATCGGATCGGCGCCGTCACGCATCGCAGCCAGTGCGGCCAGCGTCAGCGCCGGCGCCGTATTGCGCCCGATCGGTTCGAGCAGAATCGGGCCTTCCTTGCCCATCAGCCGCATCTGCTCGGCGATCACAAAGCGGTATTCCTCGTTGCATACAATCATCGGAACGGCAACCTGCAGCCCGGCGATTCCCTCAACGCGGCGCACTGTGGCCTGCAGCAGCGAATCCTCGCCGATCAGCGGCAGCAACTGCTTGGGGTATTTTTCCCGCGATAGAGGCCACAGGCGGGTGCCCGACCCACCGGAAAGAACTACGGGTTGAATCAGCATAGAAATCTCCCAGAAGTCATCATTAATGACAATTGTATTTAGTTGTCCAGCTCGGGTTAGCATAGCGTAACCCGACAGCGGAAATCGGGGCAGCACATTGTCGGCTTTGCATTTTCTCAGGTTGGCTCCACCGTCCTTCAGTCGGGTTACGCTACGCTAACCCGATCTGCAGAGCAATGGTTACTACGTAGCCTCAAGTCTTGCTTGCATGCGGCGCAGACCCTCCTGCACCAGAAATTCTGACCTCTCCTGACTGTCCGACTCGGCATAGCAGCGTAACTCCGGCGCATTGCCCGAGGGGCGGAAATGAACGATTTCACCGTTTTCAAGAAAGATTCGCAGTCCATCGGTCTGATCCAGCCTGGTGACTGGCCCGCACAAGCCAGCCAATAGCTCATCAATGGCGGTATTTGATGCGGCAAGAGCCGACAGTATCCTGCGACTCGTTGCAGTCGGAAAATCCTGCTGGCGATCACTCGCCGTAAAGCGTGCCGGCAATCGAAGGGGCAATTCTGAAACCCTGCAGCCATTCTCTCTGGCCAGCGAAAGCAGGCAGAGGATCGGCAACACCGCATCCCGGGTGAGCAAGGGCGATAGCACCCTGCCGTTCTTCTCAAGGGCTGAGCCGACCAGAAACCCCCCATTCGGCTCAAAACCGACGACATTGCGCTGGCCTGATTCGATCAATTGCTCGATGCCTTCAATGACGTAAGGCGAACCGATACGGGTGCGGATCACTTTCGTGAACGAAGAACACAGTTCAAGCGCCGTATTGCAACTGACCGTGGTGACCACCGCATGCGCTCCCAGATACTGGGCGCAGAGGATGCCGTTGACATCGCCTCTGAACCAGTTGCCAAGCTCATCGCCAAGCAGGGGCCGGTCGGCATCGCCATCCGTTGACAGAATGGCATCAAAAGCATATTGCTCAGCCCAGCGACGTGCCTGCTGAACATCGGCATCGCTCACCGCTTCGGTGTCGATGGGGACGAACTCGTCGGTTCGCCCCAAAGCGATGACCTGTGCGCCCAGCAACTCCAGAATCTCACGCAACAGATCACGCGCCACGCTGGAGTGCTGGTAAAAGCCAAGCCGCATGCCAGCCAGGCAATTGGGCGGGAAGAACTGAAGATGTCGCTCGATATAGTTCCGATAGGCGCTGTGATTGACTTCCGGCAGTACAAGCACATGGCCCGCTTCGGGCACGCTGACTACAGCACGGCTGATACTGGCCTCGTCGGCCTTGGTGATCTCGCCCGTTGCTGCGTAGAATTTGATGCCATTGCGGTCAAACGGAATGTGGCTACCGGTGACCATCAGGCCCGGAAATCCTTGCGACTGGGTGTAACAGGCGAGTGCCGGTGTAGGAATTGCGCCGCAAAAGTCCACGTTTAGACCGGCATGCTCGATGGCGGCTGCACACGCTGCCGCAATCGATGGGCTGCTCGGACGCAGATCCATGGCCAGCGCAACCCTCCCGGATGTTGCCGAAACCGCTTTCAGGAAGGCCGCTGTATAGGCGAAACAGACCTCGCTCGTCATGTCGGCCACCAGGCCACGCGCGCCGCTAGTGCCGAAACGCACGCCGCTGGCGTCCATCAGTTCCTGGATGACCAGCTTGTGTTCGGGCAGTTTCATGGAAAGTGTCTCCAGCCTAAAACGAATTTGCGCATGCCTGACTTCAATCAAGAAGGCGGGATTATCCGGGATTTGCCCTTCCAAAGCGAGCAGACGGGATTACCGCATGGAGTATGGTGGGTCGCATGAGCAATGTCGAATGGCTGTCATGAATGAATCTTGTCGACCTGACGGCATTTAGGAACCGTTATGGACGCGTGAAATCACACCGGCAGGCGTTCTATTACGATGACAGCCAGGGGCCAATGAATTCGTCATGCCTAAGGCTCTTGGCTTGAGTATTCCCCACCCGTGAGCCCTACAGCCCAATCCCTCTTTCTGAGTGAGCATACTGGCCTCGGGCAAGAAAAAGGCAGGGGGCAACAGTGTTTGCCCGTACCTCAACAGTTGCCAATTCCACTACGAAAACCCCCTCAATCCCCCTTGTCAGGGGGAAAGCAACGAAGGTTTTCCCGAGCGCTTTTCCACTACCGCCCAATCCCGAAATAGACAATCCCCAGACTTCTCATCTGCGCGGGCTCAAAGAGATTTCGCCCATCGAAGATGAGCGGCGATTTCAGCTTCTGCCTGATCGAATCAAAGTCCGGACTGCGGAATTCCTTCCATTCGGTGACGATCACCAGCGCATCGGCATTATCCAGCGCACCGATCTGGTTCCCGGCGTAGCTCAGGCGCGGCTCATCGGGGAAGCAGTGCCTGGCCTCGTCCATCGCCACCGGGTCATACGCCGTGACCGTTGCTCCGGCGGCCAGCAGGTCCTTGATCACCTCACAACTCGTCGCTTCGCGCATGTCGTCGGTGTTGGCCTTGAAGGCCAGGCCCCACAGGGCAAAGTGGCGGCCTGTAAGGTCGGCGCCAAAGCGCGCCTTGATCTTGGTGCCGAGCACATGCTTCTGCGCGTCGTTGGCCGTTTCGACGGCCTTGAGTACTCTCAGGTCGATGCCGGCATCGTCGACCGCCGTTTTGATCAGTGCCTTCACGTCCTTGGGGAAGCACGAGCCACCATAGCCCGCGCCGGCATAGAGGAAGTCGTAACCGATGCGCGGGTCGCTACCAATGCCCTTGCGCACTTGCTCGATGTCGGCACCCAGCTTCTCGGCCAGGTTGGCCAGTTCGTTCATGAAGCTGATACGCGTCGCCAGCATGGCGTTGGCGGCGTATTTGGTCAGCTCGGCGCTGCGGATGTCCATCAGGATCAGGCGCTCGTGATTGCGCTGGAAGGGGGCGTACAGTGCGCGCATGTTGAGCGCGGCCTGCTCGTCGTCGCAGCCGACGACAATGCGATTCGGCTTCATGAAGTCGTCAATCGCCGCGCCTTCCTTGAGAAACTCGGGGTTCGAGACGACGCTGAACGGTGTATTGGCGTAGTCGTCGCCGCGCCTTGCCAGTTCTTCGGCCACTGCCGCCTTCACCGCATCGGCGGTACCCACCGGAACCGTACTCTTGTCGACGATCACCTTATAGTCGTTCATGTACTTGCCGATGTTGCGTGCCGCCGCCGTCACGTATTGCATGTCGGCCGAGCCGTCTTCGCCGGGTGGCGTGCCGACGGCAATGAACTGGATGGTGCCAAAGTGCGCGGCCTTCTCGACGTCGGTGGTGAAGTGCAGGCGCCCGGCGGCCACGTTGCGGCGCATCATCTCCTGCAGGCCGGGTTCGTAGATCGGAATGCCGCCCGCTTCAAGAATCGCAATCTTGGCCGGGTCGACATCCAGGCACAGCACGTCGTTACCGACTTCGGCGAGGCAGGCGCCGCTGACCAGGCCAACGTAACCTGTACCGATAACCGTAATTTTCATAAGGACACCTTCAAATCAGTAGTTCGGGCCTTAGCCCGACAAATCGCTCCAGGTCGGCATGAAGGCCGGCCAGCCAATAAATCGCGCTGCTCATTCAAAAACCTCCGCCTGCAAAAATGCTACCCCTTTGGCATCCTTGCCCGAGAGCAGCGGGGCGCCATTTATCGCCGGCCACTCGATCGCCAGCGTCGGGTCATTCCAGGCTATGCAGCGCTCGTGTTCGGGCGCCCAGTAATCGCTCGTCTTGTAGAGAAACTCCGCGCTTTCTGAGAGCACCACAAAACCGTGCGCCATGCCGGGCGGTATCCAGAGCTGGTGCTTGTTGTCAGCGGATAGTCTCTTGCCCACCCAGCGGCCGAAGGTCGGCGAACGGCGGCGGAGATCCACAGCCACGTCAAAAACCTCGCCGGCCACCACGCGCACCAGCTTGCCCTGCGGCTGATTTATCTGGTAATGCAGGCCACGCAGCACATTGCGTGCAGACTTCGAATGATTGTCCTGAACGAAATCAACGTCCAGCCCGGAAACATCACGGAAGGTGCGCTGGTTAAAGCTCTCGAAAAAGAAACCGCGATCATCGCCGAACACCCTTGGTTCGATCAGCAGCACATCGGCAATGGCACAACGCGTCACCTTCATCGCGGTACCTTTTCGAGCAACAGGCCGCGCAGATACTTGCCATAACCCGACTTGCCGAGCGGCTGTGCCAAGCGTTCAAGCTGCGCATCGTCAACCCAGCCGTTGCGCCAGACGATTTCCTCGGGGCAGGCGACTTTCAATCCCTGACGGTTTTCGATGGTGTGAATAAACTGGCTGGCTTCGAGCATCGATTCGTGGGTTCCGGTATCGAGCCAGGCATAGCCGCGGCCCATGGTCTCGACGTTAAGCGTTCCTTGCTCCAGATACAGCCGGTTGAGGTCGGTGATTTCCAGTTCGCCGCGTGCAGAGGGCTTGATTGACCTGGCCAGATCCACCACCTGCTTGTCGTAGAAGTAGAGCCCGGTCACTGCATAGCGCGATTTGGGTGCCTGAGGCTTTTCTTCCAGGCTGATGGCACGTCCCTGACGATCAAACTCGACCACGCCGTAGCGTTCGGGGTCAGTCACCGAGTAGGCAAAAACCGAAGCACCCGTCGTGCGCTGGTTGGCGTTATTCAACAGCCCGGCAAAATCGTTGCCGTAGAAGATGTTGTCGCCGAGCACCAGCGCCGAGAGATCGTTACCGAGGAAGGCTTCACCAATCAGAAAAGCCTGCGCCAGGCCATCGGGAGAGGGCTGTACAGCATAGGTGATGCTGATCCCCCACTGGCGACCATCACCAAGCAACTGCTCGAAACGCGGCGTATCCTGAGGTGTCGAGATCACCAGAATGTCGCGGATACCCGCCAGCAGCAGTGTACTGAGCGGGTAGTAGATCATCGGCTTGTCGAAGATTGGCAGCAGTTGCTTGGAAACGACCTGCGTTGCCGGAAAAAGCCGGGTGCCTGAGCCCCCGGCCAGGATGATGCCTTTGCGTTGGGTCATTATGGATTTTCTTTCAAACATTTCTTCATTTGCCGCAAATGACAAAGGCTCACATCGCTGCAAGCCTTGTTGATTCTGGTGGAGACGGGCGGGATCGAACCGCCGACCTATTGATTGCGAACCAATCGCTCTCCCAACTGAGCTACGCCCCCGAAAGAAAAGAAAATTTTACGCGGCGTGTCATGGCGCGTCAATTTTGCTGATGACTTTCACCCTGTAAGGCCAGAATGAATTGCTTACTTCTTTGCTTTTGCCGGTGCGGCCACGACCGAGATCGCGACAGCTTCGGCATAAACACCTTCAACCTGGTCACCCTTCTTTATCAGCTTGAGTTGTTCAGGATCCTTGACCTTCAACTGAAGCGTTTTTTTGGCTCCGCGCAGGGTAACGATCTGCTTTTTGAGGTCAACCTTTTGTACGTCAGCGACAAAGGCAATCTTCTTTGCCTCGTAGGCAGAAGGTTTCTCGCCCGGTTTTGCCGAACCCTGGTCGGTGCTCTCGATGCGCTCACGAACGCCGGCGCCGCCTTTCTTGAGTTCCAGTACCAGTGCCTGGGTGTGGCGCGAAACGACCTTGTCACCAACCTTGATCTGATCAAAATTCCTTACTTCGTCGCCGGCAACTATCTTGAGCATTTCGCCGTTGGCGCGTTGTAGAACGACACTTCGCGTTGCCTTGTCGATCGACTCGACGGTCAAGGTCGCAGTTTCTTCGAAGACGCCAGCAAATTTACCGGGGCCAACGAGGGTGACGCCCTCGGCGGGTATTTGCTGCGCTGAGGCTATCAGTGGGAGAAGAACGAGAGTTACGCTTGCAAGCAGGCTGCGAATCCGCATTGTGTTGCTCCTTGGGGGGATCAGACGATCTGGCCTGAGGCCATTCTTTTGAATGGACAAAGCCCAAAAAAAAAGCTTGCCATGGTGCAAGCTCTTTTCGCCAGATGCGGATTATTTCTTCTTCTTGCCCTTGGCTGTGGCAACACTTGCCTTGAAGGTTGCACCGGCGGAGAACTTAGGCACGGTGGTCGCTGCAATCTTGATCTTTTCACCGGTCTTCGGGTTCTTGCCTTCGCGGGCGGCACGGGCGGCCGCCTTGAAGGAGCCGAAACCGACGAGGCTTACACCATCACCCTTGGCAACAGCATCTACGATTGTTTCAATAACGGCATCCAGCGCCTTGCTGGCAGCAACCTTGGATAAATCGGTACGAGTAGCAATGGCATCGATCAATTCAGACTTGTTCATATTATCTCCTCCTGTTGATTGTTAAAAGCGGGACTTGTATTCCGCCTAGATTCTTGCACTTCCAGCGCCCACTGGGAAGGGGATTGAGTACGGAATTTGTAAAGATTTTATAAATCTTGTTGTTTTTGAGTGTTTGCAAGCGATGCCGACGGCGCAAAGCGCTTATTTGTTACGCGACAGGAGTGGTTTAAGGAACCGGCCGGTGTGGCTGCCTGCCGCTTTGCTTATGGTTTTAGGCGGACCTGCGGCGAGAAGTCGTCCGCCGCCATCACCGCCCTCCGGTCCGAGATCGATGATCCAGTCGGCGGTTCTTATGACATCCAGATTGTGTTCGATGACCACCACCGTGTTGCCGTGATCGGCCAGGCGATGCAGTACCCTGAGCAGCATTTCGATGTCCTGGAAGTGCAGGCCGGTGGTCGGTTCGTCGAGTATATAGAGCGTTCTTCCGGTGTCGCGTTTCGAAAGTTCGAGCGCTAGCTTGACGCGCTGCGCCTCGCCGCCGGACAGTGTGGTTGCCGCCTGGCCGAGCGTGATGTAGCAGAGGCCGACATCGACCAGCGTCTGCAGCTTGCGTGCGACAACCGGAATGGCATCGAAGAACTCGCGCGCCAGCTCGACGGTCATCTGCAGGATGTCATGGATGGTCTTGCCCTTGTAATGCACCTCGAGCGTTTCGCGGTTGTAGCGCTTGCCATGGCAGACATCGCAGGAGACGTAGATGTCAGGTAAAAAGTGCATCTCGACTTTGATCACGCCGTCACCCTGGCAGGCTTCGCAACGACCGCCCTTGACGTTGAACGAGAAGCGACCGGGGCCGTAGCCGCGCGAACGCGATTCCGGCACCCCGGCGAACAGTTCGCGGATCGGCGTCAGCAGCCCGGTGTAGGTGGCCGGGTTGGAGCGCGGCGTGCGGCCGATCGGCGACTGATCGACGTTGATTACCTTGTCGAAGTGGTCGAGGCCAATGATTTCGTCATGCTCGGCGGGCTCGCCTGTCGAGCCGTAGAGATGCCGCGCGGCAGCGGCGTAGAGCGTGTCGTTGATCAGCGTTGATTTGCCGGATCCGGATACGCCGGTAATGCAGGTGAACAAACCGACCGGCAGTTCCAGCGTAACATTCTTCAGATTGTTGCCGCGTGCGCCGCTTAGCGTCAAGCGGCGTGCCGGGTCGGGCTGGCGCGGTTTGCCGGGCGCTTCGATGCGGCGCCGGCCGGAAAGATAATCGCCGGTCATCGACTGGGGATTGCCGGCGATCTGTTCCGGCGTCCCTTCGGCGACGATGAAGCCGCCGTGCACTCCGGCGCCGGGGCCGATGTCAACGACGTAATCGGCGCTGCGGATGGCATCTTCGTCGTGCTCGACGACGATCACCGTGTTGCCGATGTCGCGCAATTGCCTGAGCGTTTCCAGAAGACGCTTGTTATCGCGCTGGTGCAGACCGATGGAGGGCTCGTCGAGTACGTACATGACGCCGGTCAAGCCCGAGCCGATCTGCGAGGCCAGGCGAATACGCTGTGCTTCGCCGCCCGAGAGCGTTTCCGCCGAGCGGTCGAGCGAGAGATAATCAAGCCCGACATTGATCAGGAACTGCAGGCGGCTGGTAATTTCCTTGAGGATTTTTTCGGCGACCTGCGCCTTGTTGCCAAGCAGGTGCAGCGCCAGAAAATGGTCGCGCGCCTGACCCAGCGGCAGGCGGCTGATTTCATGCAGGGTGAGTGCATCGGCAGAGGTTCCGATACGCACGTTGCGTGCTTCTTCACGCAGCCGGGCACCCGTGCAACCCGGGCAGATTTTGTTGCTGATCAGTTTGGCGAGTTCTTCACGAACGGCTACCGAGTCGGTTTCCTTGTAACGGCGTTCAAAGTTGCCGACGATACCCTCGAAGCTGTGCTCGCGAATTGTGCTTTTGCCGCGCTCGTTGAGGTAGTTGAAGGGGACTGTTTCGCGTCCTGAGCCATGGAGCAGGACTTTCCGGGTGCTTTCCGGCAGATCGGCGAACGGGGTTTCGACGTCAAAAGCGTAGTGTGCTGCCAGCGAGGAAAGCATCTGGAAGTAGAACGGATTGCGCCGGTCCCAGCCGCGAATGGCACCGGCGGCTAGCGACAGGTCGGGGCGGACGACGATGCGTTTGGGGTCGAAGAACTGGATCACGCCGAGGCCGTCGCAGCTCGGGCAGGCGCCCATTGGGTTGTTGAACGAAAAGATTCTCGGTTCGAGTTCCTGCAGTGAATACGAGCATGCCGGGCAGGCGAATTTGGCCGAGAAGAGATGCTCCTTCCCGCTATCCATCTCAAAGGCGATGGCGCGGCCATCGGCGTGACGCAACGCCGTTTCAAACGATTCGGCAAGGCGCTGGCGCATGTCGTCGCGTACCTTGAGACGGTCGACGACCACATCTACGGTGTGTTTGTGCGTCTTCGCAAGTTTCGGCAGGGCGTCGATTTCGTAGGGTTTTCCGTCAACACGCAAGCGGGCAAAGCCCTGGGCGCGTAATTCGGCAAAGAGTTCGAGCTGTTCGCCCTTGCGGTTGGCCACCACCGGCGCCAGGATCATCAGCCGGGTTTCGGCGGGCAGGGCGAGTACGTGATCGACCATCTGCGAGACGGTTTGCGAATCCAGTGGCTGCTGGTGCTCCGGGCAATAGGGGGTGCCGGCACGGGCAAAAAGCAGGCGCAGGTAATCGTGGATTTCGGTCACCGTGCCGACCGTCGAACGCGGGTTGTGGCTGGTCGCCTTCTGTTCGATGGAAATGGCCGGTGACAGCCCCTCGATCAGGTCGACGTCCGGCTTGTCGATGCGCTGCAGGAACTGGCGGGCATACGCCGACAATGACTCGACGTAGCGCCGCTGACCTTCGGCATAAAGCGTGTCAAAGGCGAGCGAGGATTTTCCTGAACCGGAGAGGCCGGTAATCACGATCAGGCGGTTGCGTGGCAGATCAAGATTGATGTTTTTCAGGTTGTGCGTGCGTGCGCCGCGAATCCTGATTTCTCGTAGTTCATCCATTTGGAAAGGCAATCACATTTAACTTTATAAATTTACCGCAGAGCTGATGAGTTAACGCAGAGATGAAAAGAATGTTCGGGTTCTTTTGCTTTTCTCCGCGCTGTCTCGGGGTCTGCGTTTCGCTGTTCAAGGTGTCGGGGTTTCAATCGCTTGGACCCTAGCATGCGGGGAAGGTGCAAAAGCAAACCTGTTAATATACGCAGTTCCGAGCGATCAAACCAATCCTTGTTCAGCTATTTCCCTGTTTCCCGGTGTTGACCTGATGTTATCCCCAACCAATGATCCGATGACTTCAGCTGAGCGCCGCGCCGGAATCGGGCTGGCCTCCATTTTTGCCTTGCGCATGCTCGGGCTGTTCCTGATCCTGCCGGTCTTTTCGATCTACGCCAAGGACCTGCCTGGCGGAGGCGACATGGGCCTGGTTGGTTTCGCACTTGGCGCCTACGGACTAACTCAGGCCTGTCTGCAAATCGTTTATGGCACCGCATCGGATCGGTTCGGGCGCAAGCCGGTCATCGTTTTCGGCCTCGTGCTGTTCGTTATCGGCAGCTTTGTTGCGGCGCTGGCCGGCGATATTTACGGCGTCATCGCCGGTCGCGTGCTGCAGGGCGCGGGCGCCATTTCTGCCGCAGTCACCGCGCTGGCGGCGGATCTGACCCGCGAGCAGCATCTGACCAAGGTGATGGCGATGATCGGTTCGAGCATCGGCCTGGTCTTTGCGCTATCGATGGTTGGCGCGCCCTTGCTCTATGCGACGATAGGCATGCCGGGCATCTTCGCGCTGACCGGTATTCTGGCTATTCTGGCGATCCTGGTCGTGCTCAGGGTGGTGCCGGCGGCTCCGGCGATTCCTCGGCAGCCGGGCTGGCCGAGCTTCGTCGAGGTGCTGAGCAACCCACAACTGCTGCGCATGAACTTTGGTGTTTTCGCCCTGCACCTGATGCAGACGGCGATGTGGGTGCTGCTGCCTTCGGCACTGGTCCGTACCGGCGGGCTGCCCGTCGCCGAACACTGGAAAATTTACCTGCCGGCGGTGCTGCTGTCGTTTGTCGTGATGGTTCCGGCGATCATTGCCGCAGAAAAATACGGCAGGATGAAGCTCATATTCAACGCCGCGATCGCACTTCTGCTCGTCGTTCAGTTGGGGTTCGGTTTCTTCGGGCAAAGCGTCTATGCGCTGGCCTTGTGGCTGACGCTTTTCTTCGTCGCCTTCAACATTCTCGAAGCAACGCAGCCCTCGCTGATTTCGCGCATCGCGCCGCCGCACGCCAAAGGCGCCGCGCTCGGCGTTTACAACACCACCCAGTCGCTCGGGCTGTTTCTCGGCGGGGTCCTCGGTGGTGCGCTGGCCATGCATTCGGGTACGCAGGCCGTATGGATCGCCTGCGCTGCGCTGGCTCTCGTCTGGCTTGGCTTCGGGTTGACGATGACCATGCCGGCGGCACGCATTCGCCAGCAGCCGGCATAAATCTTTATAATCAACATTTCGACCACCCTTTATGGAGGCAACATGGCTTCGGTCAATAAAGTAATTCTCGTCGGCAACCTCGGTAAGGACCCCGAAGTACGCTACATGACCAATGGGGATGCCGTCGCAAACGTAACCATCGCCACGTCCGACTCATGGAAAGACAAGGCCACTGGCGAGAAAAAGGAAAGCACCGAGTGGCATCGTGTTGTCTTCTATCGCAAACTGGCCGAGATCGTTTCGCAGTACCTGAAAAAGGGCTCGCAGGTCTATATCGAGGGACGCATCCGCACGCGCAAATGGCAGGACAAGGAGGGCCAGGAGCGCTACACGACTGAAATCGAGGCCGAGGAAATGAAGATGCTCGGCAGTCGTCAGAATGCCGCTTCATCGTCAGGCGGCGAAGCAGAATACGGCGGCAGCATGCCGTCGTCGGGCGCTGCGGGAGCGCCCAGAGGTGCGGCCCCAGGCAAAAAGGCACCAAGTTTTGAAGATATGGATGACGATATTCCGTTCTGAAATTTGTCTGGAATCAAAAAACGGCGCCGGACTCTGTGGTCCGGCGCCGTTTTTGTTAACTTGCAGCCCAGCGCAGCTACACCAGGCTGTGCTCCTTGATCAGACCTTCGCGGTAGGCGTGCAGCAGGGCTTGCAGTTCGTCGATGTGTTCCTGGATCTCGCGCCCGCGGTCAGTGTCACGAACCCGCATCCGGTCGGGGTGTCCGTGGATGATTTCAGTTTCGGTGTCCATATCAAGTTCTTCGGAAACGGCTTTTTGCGTGGATTCGAAGGGTTGGTGCGCGGCGAGCAACAGGCCGCGTGAATTGGAAATCAGGGTGTATCCGGCAATCCCGGTTTCCCTCTGGTAGGCTTTCGAAAAACCGCCGTCGATGACAATCAGCCGGCCATTGGCCTTGATCGGGCGTTCGCCCTTGGTCACCTTGACCGGTACGTGGCCGTTGATGATGTGGCCGCTCTGCGGATTCAGTCCGAACTCCTGCAGTATCTTGCGCGCACTCTCTTCGTTATTGCGCAGCGTGTAATAGGCGTTGCGCTTCTCGGTATGGGTGGCTTTGTCGGCAAGGAAGTAGCGCTCCAGTGTGGCCATCTTCTCCTTGCCGAACAGCGGCGATTGGGGGGCGCACCACAGGAACCACATGGCGTCCATGCCGTACTGCTTGCGCACCAGATGGTCGGTGTCGAAATATCCCTGGCGTGCGAGCCGATCGACCCGGTCGAGAAATTCCTTGCCGGTAAAGGATTTACCATCGACGTTGAAGGACATGAACTCGCCGTCGTCATTCATGGCGATGCACCCGTGATAGAGCAGGTTGCCGTCATGGATGAGGTACAGGCTGCCCGTCGAAAAGAGGAAGCGGACATGCACCTGGAGCTTGTTGCTGTTGATAAAGGACAGCCGTAGTTTTTCTATGACAATCTGCTCTTCGGCGGTCAGTACATCCGGGTTCTTTTCGTCGATGGTCGGGAAGAAGCTGTCAAGCAGTGGGTATTCGCTTCCGTTCAGGTTGATGACGCCGCGCTGATAATCGATCTTTTCGAGCAGCAGGCGATCCTTCATCTGGTAATGCGGACGTCTCTTGATGAGCTGGCTTTCCAGCTTGAACTGCATGACGGCCATGGCCTTCTGCATCTGCGCCATGAGCCGGATTTCCTGGGTGCTGAACGAGCTGTCCGCCGAAACCTTGGGGATGAAGCGATCGCAGGGGTCATCCTTGTAGGTTTCGAGGGCAAAGGAGGCGAGCGGCAACAGGCTGATGCCATAGCCGTTTTCCAGCGATTCCATGTTTCCGTAACGCAGGCATATTCTGATGACATTGGCAATGCAGGCTTCGCTGCCGGCGGCGGCGCCCATCCACAGAATATCGTGATTGCCCCACTGGATGTCGACCTGGTGATGATCCATCAGGGTGTCAAGGATCAGGTGAGCGCCGGGGCCACGATCATAGATGTCGCCAATGACGTGCAGCCTTTCAACCGCCAGCCGCTGAATCAGCTCGGCCAGACTGGTGATGAATGCATGCGTGCTACCGGTCGAGACGATGGTGTCGATCTGGCTCTGGTAGTACGCCGCCTTGTGCTCGACACCTTCCTGGTCGTAGAGCAGTTCCTCAATGGTTTCGGCCACATGCTTCGGTAGAAGATTCCTGACTGTTTCGCGCCGATACTTGGCGCTAAGCCGCCGGCTGAATTTGACCAGACGTACCAGGGTGAGACGACTCCATTCTTCCTTGTCCGGGACAGTCTGGAGCATCAAGGGTGTTTTCAGCTCGGGGTAGTAAATCAGAGTGGCCAAATTCCGCCGCTCGGACTTCGACATCGTATTGCTGAACATTTCGTCGATCTTGCGACAGATTGAGCCTGCACCATTGCGCAGGACGTGCTGGAACGCTTCGTACTCGCCGTGGATGTCGGAAAGAAAGTGTTCAGTACCCTTGGGAAGTTGCAACTGAGCAGTGAAGTTGATGATCGCCGTCGAAGCGGCCTGAATTGAAGGGTATTTTTCTGAGAGGAGTTTCAGGTATTTCAATGAGGGGGTTGGCATGATCTTCTCGTATTTACTAATGCGTAATGAACATTCAGGGTCTGTAATTTTGTGTCTAGGGTGAATTTTCAAGTATCTTCCTTCGTCTGGTCAGCAGTCAAATAATTGTGTTTCTGAGGGTGAAGTTGACTGCCGTTTGGCATATTTATTAAGAGTTTACGAAGACTCGATTAAATTTCCCTTTTTATTTGTAGCGTCTTCGCTAAGATTTGGTAAGTTGCGTTTTTTTACCCAAGTGGAGCGGGCCATCATGAAAATCGGCGTGCCAAAGGAAATAAAGAACCACGAATATCGTGTTGGCCTGACTCCGGCCAGCGTTCGCGAACTGACTTCGCGCGGTCACAGCGTGCTCGTACAGGCAGGTGCTGGAACTTCCATCGGCCTTAGCAATGAGCAGTATCTGGCGGCGGGTGCCGAACTGGCTCCCGAAGCGGCAACAGTTTTTGCCAAGTCTGAAATGATCGTCAAGGTCAAGGAGCCGCAGGCACTGGAATGTGCGATGTTACGTCCGGGTCAGATTCTTTACACCTTTCTGCACCTCGCCCCCGATCCCGGGCAGACTGCGGCGCTGATCGAGTCCGGCGCCATCTGCATTGCCTATGAAACGATTACCGGGCCTGGCGGAGGACTGCCTTTGCTGGCACCGATGAGTGAGGTTGCTGGTCGCATGGCCGTTCAGGCGGGGGCTACGCACCTTGAAAAATCCAGGGGCGGCATGGGCATCCTGCTCGGTGGCGTGCCGGGTGTTCCCGCCAGTCACGTCGTTATCCTCGGAGCCGGCATGGTCGGTACCAACGCGCTGCAAATGGCCGTGGGCTTGGGCGCACGGGTTACTGTCATTGACCAGAGCGTCGATCGTTTGCGCCAGCTTGACCTCGTTTTCGGCAATCGCATCAACACGCTTTATTCCAGCGCGCAAAACATTGAAGAAGCCGTGCTTGATGCCGAACTGGTTGTCGGTGGTGTGCTGATTCCGGGTGCGGCAGCGCCCAAGCTGGTTACCGCCGAGATGGTTGCGCGCATGAAGAAGGGATCGGTGATCGTCGATGTGGCGATTGACCAGGGCGGATGTTTCGAGACTTCGCATGCGACGACACACGCCGAACCGACTTACTTGGTCGATGGCGTCGTACACTACTGCGTGGCCAACATGCCGGGAGCCGTTGCCCGTACCTCTACCTTTGCGCTCAACAACGCTACCATCGGGCACGCCATCGCGCTGGCCGACAAGGGCTGGAAAGAAGCGCTCAAGAACAGCGTGCACCTCAGGAACGGGCTTAATGTTGCCCAGGGCAAGGTGACTTACGAAGCCGTTGCGCACGATCTGGGCTACGGCTACGTGAGTTCCGGCACGCTGCTCGGTTGAAGCCGGCGACGGGGGCAATGCATTCGTGTTACACGTATGAAATTAATTGGCCGGACCGGTAACTTATTAAATCGGCGCGGGTTTATAAAAGATAGGCCCTAAAATTTTTTATAGGGAGGAATTCCTCAGTGTCATCGAAAACGGCTAGAATCTGAGTCTTTAAACGGCAGTGGGTTCGAAACACTGGGCTTAACCAGCTTGATGCACCCTCGGATTTCTAGATCAAGTTCTGGGTTTAAGGGTACATTGCTGTCTAAATCTTACTATCGTCAGGTACATTTAATGGATACGAACAAGCAGCTGGATCATCTTCATCAACTTCGGGCGGAAGCACGGCTGGGCGGAGGCCAGGACAGAATCGACAAACAGCATGCGATGGGGCGTTTGACGGCCCGGGAGCGCATAGACCTGCTGCTCGATGCCGACTCGTTCGAAGAGTTCGATATGTTCAAAATCCACCGTTGCAAGGATTTTGGCATGGAAAATACGGTGATTCCGGGCGACGGTGTCGTCACCGGTCACGGTACGATCCACGGTCGGATTGTTTATGTTTTTGCCCAGGATTTCACCGTACTCGGAGGTTCTCTGTCGGAAACCCTTGCCGAGAAGATATGCAAAATCATGGATCTGGCAATGAAGAACGGTGCTCCGGTGATCGGCCTGAATGACTCGGGCGGGGCACGTATTCAGGAAGGCATTGAAAGCCTGGCCGGCTATACGGAAATTTTCCTGCGCAATGTAATGGCGTCAGGTGTCATTCCACAGATTTCCGCCATTTTTGGGCCATGCGCGGGAGGGGCCGTGTACTCACCGGCGCTGACTGATTTCGTGATCATGGAGCGGCTCAGTTCGTACATGTTTCTGACCGGCCCCAAGGTGGTCAAGTCGGTGACCCACGAAGACGTGACCGTTGAAGAACTGGGCGGTGCCGACATGCACTCCTCGCAGAGCGGGATTTCCGACTATGCCGCTTCATCGACGGTCGATGCCATTGATTACATCAAGCGACTCCTGTCTTTCCTGCCGCAGAATAATTTTGAAACAGCGCCGCTTGTGCCGTGTTCCGATCCTGTTGACCGACCGTCCGAAATTCTGCAATCGATCATTCCGGAAAATCCGAATGCGGCGTATGACATCAAGGATGTCATTACTGAAACGGTCGATAACGGCGATTTCTTTGAGATCAAGGAGCAGTTTGCGCCTAACCTGGTCGTCGGTTTTGCACGGTATAACGGCGTCAGTGTCGGCATCGTCGCCAACCAGCCGGCATATCTTTCCGGGGTGCTCGACATCGACTCGTCGATCAAGGGGGCACGTTTTGTGCGCTTCTGTGACTGTTTCAACATTCCCGTAGTGACTTTTGTCGATGTCCCCGGTTTCCTTCCGGGAACGGCACAGGAATACGGTGGCGTAATCCGCAATGGAGCCAAGATTCTCTACGCCTATGCCGAGGCAACCGTGCCGAAAGTTACAGTAATCACCAGAAAGGCCTACGGCGGTGCCTACTGTGTGATGTCCTCCAAGCATTTGCGCGGCGACATGAACTACGCCTGGCCGAGTGCTCAAATCGCCGTCATGGGATCAAAAGGCGCGGCCGAGGTGCTTTATGGTCGTCAGGCCAGGGAGTCAGGTGACGCTGCCGCCTTCCTGGCGGAAAAGGAAGAGGAATACAACGAAACAGTGGCCAACCCCTATATTGCTGCACAACGGGGGTACATCGATGACATCATTATTCCTTCCACCACGCGGGCACGGATCATCAAGGCGCTGGGTATTTTGCAGAACAAGCGTGACACCAATCCCATGAAGAAGCATGGAAACATTCCGATGTGACTGGGTGTTCAGGATAGCAAAGGGTAGAGCGATGCTTAAGACGGGAAAAAAGGTAGCGGCGGCACTGGCGGCAGTACAACTCTACTTGCAGCAGGAGCAGGAGGCTGCCAGCTTTAGTGAGGTAGAAACAGTATCTCCGGTGAAAATTATGCCGAACGAGCCAGGTCAGTGGGCGCAATCGGGTCGTGTTGAAATGATGGGTGGGCGCAGGCTGGTTCAACTGCGGGCATTCTCCAACGCACGATAGGTTTCATTATTCAATTTGCAAGTTTCTGTGGAGCAGACCAATGAGCGACAACGTAGTGATGACCGCAATGAATTACGACAGTGACCGTCCGCCGGCAAGCAACCCGGTGAAGATCATGGACCTCTCCCTGCGCGACGGGCATCAGTGTCTGTTTGCTACGCGCGGGCGTACCGAGGACATGATACCTGTCGCGGAGATGCTCGATGAAATCGGCTTCTGGGCCCTGGAGACCTGGGGTGGAGCAACCTTCGACACCATGCACCGTTTCCTCAACGAAGATCCGTGGGAGCGGCTGCGTACGCTCAAGCGCTACGCCAAAAAAACGCCGTTCTGCATGCTTCTGCGCGCCCAGAACCTGGTCGGCTATCGCAACTATGCGGATGACGTGGCGACGGCCTTTGTCGACCGCGCTGCAGAAAACGGCATGGACATCTTCCGAACGTTTGATGCACTCAACGACTACCGGAACTTCGAGACAGTGGTCAGGCAGATCAAGAAGAGTGGCAAGCATTTTCAGGGAGTCGTGAGCTACACCCTGACCGAACCGCGCCTCGGTGGCGATATTTACACTCTCGACTATTACGTCAGCAAGGCAAAAGAACTGGTCGGTATGGGTGCCGATTCGGTCTGCATCAAGGATATGGCCGGCATGAGTGCGCCGTATGACATTTATGCGCTGGTCAAGGCCTTGAAGGCTGTGATCACGGTGCCCATTCACCTGCACAGCCATTTCACCTCCGGCATGGCGCCGATGACCCAGCTCAAGGCCATTGAGGCCGGGATAGACATCGTCGATACCTGCATGACGCCTTACGCCTATCGTTCCTCGCATCCGGCTGTCGAACCGCTGGTAATGACCCTGCTTGGAACCAATCGTGATACCGGCTTTGATATCCGCAAGCTGGCGGAGATCAACGAAGTCCTCGAGAAGCAGGTGATGCCGAAGTACAAGCACCTGCTGGACGATTCCAAGGTGTCGATCATCGACATCAACGTGCTGTTGCATCAGACACCGGGGGGAATGCTCTCGAATCTGGTCAACCAGTTGCGCGAGATGGATGCGTTGGACAGGATCGACGAGGTATACAAGGAACTGCCACGGGTCCGCAAGGATCTCGGACAGATCCCGCTGGTGACGCCGACCAGCCAGATTGTCGGCGTGCAGACGGTCAACAACGTTTTGAATGACACCCCGGACGAGCGCTACAAGATGATCACCGGGCAGGTGAAGGATCTGTGCTACGGTCTGTACGGAAAAACGGCGATACCGATTGATCCTGAAGTGCAGAAGAAGGCATTGAAGGGGTATCCGCGTGGCGAAACACCCATTACCTGTCGTCCGGCCGAGGTTCTTGAACCCGAACTGGAAAAGGCCAAGGCAGAAATTGGTGATCTGGCGGTCGACATGGACGATCTGCTGATCTATGTCCAGTTCCCGGTGACCGGCAAGAAATTCCTTGAGTGGAAGTACGGCAGAGCTGAAGTTCCCGCCAGCGTCAAGCCGATTACCATGGAATCGGTCAAGAAGCAGGATGCACTGGTCAAAAAGGCTTTGGCCGGTGAACTGGTGGAACGCAGCAAGGCCGAAGCCCCGGCCAAGTCGGAAAGGGTTCGTACTTTCAATGTTTTCCTCGACAACGAATTCTTTAGTGTCGAAGTCGATCCCACGGGTGATGCTCCAGTGCTGACCACGCCAAGGGTGGCGGCGGCACCGGCGCCAGCTCCGGTAGCCGCACCGGTGGTTGCCGCCGCACCAAAAGCGGCTGCTGTTGCGGCGCCGGCCGCCAGCCCCGCCGCTGAAGCGCACGGAACGCGCTTGCTGGCACCGATGCCGGGAATGATCATCAGCTTCCAGAAGAAGGATGGTGATACGGTGACCAAGGGCGAGCCCGTGGTGGTTCTCGAAGCCATGAAAATGGAGAACGCACTGGTTGCACCGTGTGACGGGACTGTCAAAGGGATCAAGTTCAAGAGCGGGGATACCGTGGCCAAGGGCGCAGTGCTTTGCGTCATAGAGTAATCATGGCTCGCTTCAGCCTCAGTGCCAATTGAGGATTGATGCGTGAGTGGGGAGTCGGGGGAGAATTGATCTCCCGGCTCCCCACTTGCCATTGCAACTTCTGCTTCACCCCTCGTATTCTTGCAGAAGTTGAATCAAAGGGGGTGATGCCCAGGCGGGCCAAGCGGCTTACACCTGGCCACAACCGCATTGAACCCATTCGGGTTTACCCTGCCCTGCTGAAACGTTCCGCCAGTTACCGACTGCTGACCCAGCGGGAAATTTTAAAGAGAAGCTTTTGATGCATCAGGCTGCAATACAGAGCAAGTCGCAGCAGGCCACTCTTGCACTGGCGGCACTCGGCGTGGTTTATGGTGACATCGGCACCAGTCCCCTGTACTCGATGAAAGAGGTCTTCGCCGGAAACCATTCGATTCCATTGACGCCCGAGAACGTGCTCGGCATCCTTTCGCTGATAGTCTGGTCGTTGATCATCATCGTCTCGGTCAAGTATGTCTTATTCATCATGCGCGCCGACAACCGGGGCGAGGGCGGCATCATGGCACTCATTGCACTGGCCCAGCATGGCGCCAAAGACAATCCAGTGCTCCAGAGGTCCATAATGCTGGTCGGGTTGCTCGGCGCCGGGATGTTCTATGGCGATGGCATGGTCACTCCGGCCATTTCAGTGCTCTCGGCACTCGAAGGTCTCAAAGTGGTTACCCCCGCCTTCCAGCCTGTCATCATACCGGCGACACTGGTGGTGCTCTTTGCCCTGTTTTATTTTCAGCGCCGGGGGACGGCCTCGCTCGGCACCCTGTTCGGCCCGGTGATGCTGCTCTGGTTTGCCACGTTGGCTATTCTTGGGTTTATCAGCATTCTGGCGAATCCAGGGGTGCTGCAGGCGCTGAGTCCCACGTTCGGTCTTGGTTTCCTGATTGAAAATCGCTCCATTGCCATCGTGGCCATGGGTGCTGTCGTGCTTTCGGTAACCGGAGCGGAGGCGCTCTATGCCGATATGGGGCACTTCGGAAGCAAGCCGATTCGTCAGGCCTGGTTTGGCTTTGTGTTGCCGTCGCTGATCCTCAACTATTTCGGGCAGGGTGCCCTGCTGCTTGTCAATCCGGGGGCGGCGGACAATCCCTTCTACCGGCTTGCGCCGGAATGGCTGCTTTACCCGCTGGTGGCGCTGGCTACACTGGCCACGGTGATTGCTTCACAAGCCGTGATCTCGGGCGCTTTTTCAGTGTCCCGGCAGGCCATGCAGCTTGGTTTCCTGCCGCGTATCGAGGTTCAATTTACGTCCGAGAAGGCACAGGGTCAGGTTTATCTGCCCGGCGTCAATTGGGGTCTTTTTGTCGCGGTGGTCATTCTTGTGCTCGGTTTCCAGACAACTGACAACCTCGCTGCCGCCTACGGTATAGCGGTGACCGGCGACATGGTCATTACATCAGTTCTGGCAACCTTTGTTGCGGCGAAAAGCTGGGGATGGGGATGGGGGCGCTCGATTGCACTTTTTGCCGTTTTCCTTTCGGTTGAACTGACTTTCCTGTTTGCCAATATACTCAAGATTCCTCATGGCGGCTGGTTCCCGCTGGTCGCCGGTGCCATGATCTTTCTGGTGATGACTACCTGGAAGCGTGGCGGGCAGTTGCTGACCGAGCGCACCAGCGGCGAGGCGATAGAACTGGTAAGCTTCATCGATGCCTTGCTGGTGTCCATGCCGGTGCGCGTACTCGGTACCTCGGTATTCATGACCTCGAGAAACGACCGTGTGCCGAGTTCGATGCTGCACAATCTGATGCACAACAAGGTGCTGCACGAAAGGGTGCTGATTGTCTCCGTAGAAGTGTTTGATGTGCCCTATGTTCCTGAAATTGACCGTATCGAGATCAGCAAGCTGAAAGGTAATTTCTTCAGGGTGACCGTGCAATACGGCTTCAAGGACGAGCCCGATATCCCGCAAGCGCTGACTTTGTGCAAAACGCAGGGCCTGACTATCGATATGATGGAAACCTCTTTCTTCCTCGGCCGCGCGACGCTGATTCCAAAGGTGGGGTCAGGGATGGCGCTGTGGCGCGAGAAACTTTTCGTGTTCCTGTTCCGCAACGCCGGGAGTGCAACGAGCTTTTACAAGATCCCGAGCAATCGGGTAGTCGAACTCGGGACGCAGGTGGTGCTTTAGCAACAGCGACGAAGTGTTCATCACCAGGTTGCAGCGCAGGAAATCCCCTGGAGACACCAAGTTTATCCAGGAACACCTAGGAAAGCGATATTCTGCTTTCCTGGTGAATCTTCATGGGTGGCTTGGTAGTGCAACTTTTTCCAGGTTTCTCAAAATGACAGGCTGCTAGTCCATCGCCTCGTACAGCGGCAGCGTCAGGAATTCCGGATACTCCGGTGTCAGGCTCATTTTGTCGAAGATCACGGCGGCCTGGTCATAGGTGGCGGTGTCTTCACCCTGGGCGACGACGGTTGTTTTGACCTTTGGCAGTTCTTCGTCAATCATTTGCCTAACCATTTCAGCCGTGACCTTGCGCCCGTCGTCGAGTACTCCCTTTGGCGAAACCACCCACTGCCAGACCTGCGAGCGGGCAATTTCAGCCGTTGCCGCATCTTCCATCAGGTTGTGGATCGGCACGCAGCCATTACCGGCCAGCCAGCTTCCCAGGTAGTGAATGCCGACATTGATGTTGTTGCGCACACCGGCTTCAGTGATCGGCTGTTCGGGCTGGAAGTTGAGGAAGTCCTTGGCGGTGAAGACTTCAGTTCGTTGTTTTTCCCACTGGTTCGGACGCTCGCCAAGTACCTTCTGAAACTCTTCGGCGGCAATGGACACCAGTCCCGGATGCGCGACCCAGCCGCCGTCGAAGCCATCGTTGGCATCACGCGTCTTGTCGTGGCGAATGCCGGCCAGCGCTTTTTCATTGGCCTCCGGATCGTTCTTGATCGGGATCAGGGCGCTCATGCCGCCCATCGCCGGGGCACCGCGCTTGTGGCAGATCTTGACGAGGTGCAGCGCGTAGGAGCGCATGAACGGTACTTCCATGGTGATCGCGCCACGGTTGGCCAGGCAGAAGTTCCTGTTCTTCTTGAATTTCTTGATGCAACTGAAAATGTAGTCCCAGCGGCCGGCGTTTAGCCCGGATGAATGCTCGCGCAGCTCATAAAGGATTTCTTCCATCTCGAAGGTGGCGAGAATTGTTTCAACCAGCACGGTGGCCTTGATGGTCCCCTGTGGCAGGCCGATATGATCCTGTGCCATGACGAATATGTCATTCCACAGGCGCGCTTCGAGGTGCGATTCCATCTTCGGCAGGTAGAAGAAGGGACCGGCGCCGCGGGCAATCTGCTCCTTGGCGTTATGGAAGAAGACGAGGGCGAAGTCGAAGATACCACCGGAAACGCGTTGACCATCGACGGTCACGTGTTTTTCGTCAAGATGCCAGCCGCGTGGACGGATCTGCAGGGTGGCGATCTTTTCGTTGAGCTTGTATTCCTTGCCGGCTTCGTTAAGGAATGAAAGTTCGCGGCGAATGGCCTTGTAGATGTTGACCTGGCCCTGGATCTGGTTGTCCCACTTCGGGCTGTTTGAATCCTCGAAGTCAGTCATGTACGAATCAGCGCCGGAGTTGTAGGCGTTGATGATCATCTTCGCTTCGACCGGGCCGGTGATTTCGGTGCGGCGCCGTTCCAGAGCCTTGGGCAAAGGTGCGATTTTCCATTCACCGTTGCGGATGTGAGCAGTCTCTGGCAGGAAGCCGGGCATTTCACCCGCATCGATGCGTTCCTGACGAACAGCACGAGCCTCAAGCAATTCCTGCCGACGGCTATTGAAGGCGCGGTGCAATTTGGCGACCAGCGCCAGCGCGTCGGCAGTGAGGATGGTTTCATAACCGGGTTTGATGGGCGCGTTGACTTGAACGCCGGAAGGCAGATTGAGGCTCATGGCAGATCCTTGTGGTTAGGGTTAACAAAAGGGGTTACGAATTCATTGAGTGTCAGGCTGTCGCCAACCAAGACCAGTATCAGCAGCCAGCGCTGGAGGTAGTGAGGGCGAGACTGGCAATTTTTCGGTTTCTCTATGAGAGTTTAGTCCAGGTCTTATAGAAGACAGCAGTGTATTCCTGCATGGATCGTAATGGAAGACGTACAGAGTTGAAATTATCTTTTACTTAAAGTATAAAATGGTGCCATGGCAGTTTTCAAACAGATTGAATCCTTTGTCTCCGCCGCGATGCGCGGCAGCCTGTCGGCGGCTGCCCGGCTGGAAGGGGTCACTCCGGCGATCATTGGTCGTCGGCTCGACGCGCTGGAAGAACGCCTGGGTGTCCGGCTTCTGACAAGAACGACGCGCCAGTTGTCGCTGACATTTGAAGGGCAAGCCTTTCTCGAAGACTGTCAGCGCATCCTCAACGAACTGGCCAATGCTGAAGCCTCGGTCAGCCTGGGCGGGGTCAAGGCCAGCGGCCATCTACGCCTGTCGGCACCAGCCGGCTTCGGGCGCCGGCACGTCGCGCCGCTGGTCAGCGTCTTCATGGCGGCCAACCGCGAAGTCAGCGTCGACCTTGATCTCTCCGACCGGCTCGTCGATCTGCTCAACGAGGGCATTGATTTTGCCGTTCGCATAGGTGAACTCAGCGATTCAAGCCTGGTCAGCGTCAGGCTAGGTGAAATGCGGCGCATGGTGGTTGCGGCACCGGCTTATCTGGTTGCGCATGGTGCACCTCGCGTTCCGGCCGATCTGGTTCAGCACAACTGTCTCTCGCTCGGTCAACAACGGGGCTGGGTTTTTCGCGATCCGCAAACCGATGCGCTTGAGACCTTGAAGGTGAGCGGCGATTTTTCCTGCAATGACGGTGCGGTACTGCACGAATGGGCGATTGACGGTCGGGGTTTGGCTTGGCGTTCGCTGTGGGAGGTTGGGCGGGATCTTCAGGAGGGGAGGCTGGTCTCGGTACTCGATGCCTGGCAGGCTCCGGCGATGGGAATCTACGCCGTATTTCCGCAACGTCGCCACCTGCCGTTACGCGTTCGGCTACTCATTGATTTGCTCAAGGAAGAATACAGTCGACCGAGTTATTGGGAGATCAAATGAGCGGGAGATGAAGCGAAGTGGCTAAAGTAAAAAGGCCGCATCCTTGCGGAGGCGGCCCTGGCTTGCACCTTGCGGCGGTTGGCAAATGCTCAGTGGAACTGTTCTTCTTCGGTTGATCCGGTCAGTGCGGTTACGGAAGAGATTCCCCCCTGGATTACGGTGGTAACTTCGTCGAAGTAACCTGTCCCGACTTCCTGCTGGTGCGATACGAAGGAATAACCACGGTCACGCGCTGCAAATTCAGGCTCCTGAACCTTTTCTACGTAGGCGGTCATGCCGCGCGCCACATAGTCCTGCGCCAGATCGAACATGTGGTACCACATGTTGTGAATGCCGGCGAGGGTGATGAACTGGTACTTGTAGCCCATGGCGCCGAGTTCTTTCTGGAACTTGGCGATGGTCGCATCGTCGAGGTTCTTTTTCCAGTTGAATGAAGGCGAGCAGTTGTAAGCAAGCATCTTACCCGGGTATTTTGCATGTACGCCTTCGGCGAACTTGCGGGCGAACTCGAGATCCGGCTTGCCGGTTTCGCACCAGACGAGGTCGGCATAGGCCGCGTAGGCCACTGCACGCGAGATCGATTGCGCCAGACCCGGTTTCGTCTTGTAGAAGCCTTCGGCTGTGCGCTCACCTGTGATGAAGGGCTGGTCATTGTCATCATGGTTCGAAGTCAGCAGGTCGGCGGCTTCGGCATCGGTACGGGCGATCACCAGCGTCGGTACGCCGCAGACGTCGGCAGCAAAACGCGCCGCGATCAGTTTCTGAACCGCTTCCTGCGTTGGTACCAATACCTTGCCGCCCATGTGGCCACACTTCTTTACTGAGGCCAACTGGTCTTCCCAGTGCACGCCGGCGGCACCGGAGCGGATCATCGCCTTCATCAATTCGAAGGCGTTAAGCACACCGCCGAAACCGGCCTCGGCGTCGGCGACGATCGGGGCAAAATAGTCGATGTAGTCCTTGTCGCCCGCTTCAATGTTCTTCGAGCACTGGATTTCGTCAGCACGGCGGAAGGTATTGTTGATGCGCTCGACAACCTTCGGTACCGAGTCGACAGGGTAGAGCGACTGGTCCGGATACATCGCGGCATAACTGTTGTTGTCAGCGGCAACTTGCCAGCCGGAAAGATAGATGGCCTTGACCCCGGCCTTGACCTGCTGCATGGCCTGGCCGCCGGTCAGAGCACCAAGGCAGTTGACGTAGGGTTCGGTGTTGACCAGGTTCCACAGCTTTTCTGCACCGCGACGGGCCAGGGTGTATTCAATCGGGAAGGAGCCACGCAAACGAACAACTTCAGCGGCGGAATAGCCACGCTTGATACCTTTCCAGCGAGGATTTTCAGCCCAGTCTTTTTCAAGTTCGGCGATTTGTTGTTCACGTGTACTCATGATTGACCTCCATAAAAATTTTAAAATGACCGGAATTTGAGAAAATCTGACTGCCCGCAGTTTAAATCCGCTTATTTTTCTGGCAGTCGATCTTTTTAATTATAGTGATGTTTTTGTTTTCTAACAATAGTCTTATATAAGATATAAGAATTATTTTGTAACTCCGTGATTAAATTTATCGGATGATACAAGCGCATCAGATTCAATCAGCTTGTGCCGAGAGTTCGCGCAAGTCGGCGAGCAGCGCATCAACGCTTTCCGGCCTTGTATCCCAGGCGCACATGAAGCGGGCACCTCCTGCACCGATAAAAGTGTAGAAGCGCCAGCCGCGCACACGTAACCCGTCCTGTACCGACCGCGGCAACACGACGAAAACGCCGTTGGCCTCTACCGGAAACAGCAGGTTAGCGCCGGGAACTGAAGCCAGACCAATGGCCAGTCGCTGCGCCATGGCGTTGGCGTGGCCGGCATGTCGCCGCCAGATTTCTCCCTCAAGGATTCCGAGCCAGGGAGCCGCAAGGAAGCGCATCTTGGAGGCCAGTTGTCCGGCCTGTTTGCAGCGCCAGGCAAAATCTTCTGACAGCGCGCGGTCAAAAAAAATGACCGCCTCGCCCATCGGCAAGCCCATTTTGGTACCGCCGAAGCACAGCACATCGACGCCGGCACGCCAGGTGAGATCGGCCGGTGTTACGTCGAGCGAGGCCACGGCATTGGCAAAGCGAGCGCCATCCATGTGCACGCGCAGTCCGAAGTGATGCGCCAACTCGGCGATGGCAGCGATCTCCGTCGGGCGATAGAGCGTACCAACCTCGGTGGCCTGGGTCAGCGTAACAACGTGAGGCTTGGGATAGTGAATGTCGTTCCGACGCGATATGACCTCACGCACGGTCTCGGGCGTGAGTTTGCCGTCCTCGCCTTTGGCCAGGAGCAGCTTGGAGCCATTGGAAAAGAACTCAGGACCGCCGCATTCGTCGGTTTCCACGTGTGCCAGCTCGTGGCAAATGACACTGTGGTAACTCTGGCAGAGCGAAGCCAGTGCCAGCGAATTGGCGGCAGTGCCGTTGAATACAAAATAGACATCGCAATCGGTAGCAAACAGGTCACGCAGGCGGTCCGAAGCCTGCCGTGTCCATTCGTCATCGCCATAGGACGGGGCGTGACCGGCATTGGCTGCAAGCAGCGCCTGCAGGGCTTCGGGGCAGATTCCTGCGTAGTTGTCACTGGCAAAGTGCTGCATGACGGCTCCAGAAAACGAAGAAGGCGCTTATTCTCGCACTCTAGGTCTCTGAAACCGAAATTTGCCCTGGGATTGCTAAGTCAACGCCTGACTTGAGACCAGGATGCCGTCCTCGTCGGCATAGAGGAAGTCGCCAGGGTTGAAGCTGACACCGCCGAAAGTCACCGTAAGGTCGCGCTCGCCTGTTCCCCTTTTGATGCTGCGCTGCGGGTGGGTGTCGAGTGCGCGCACACCAATGTCAATGCTGTTTATTTCGACAGAATCACGGATACATCCGTAAACGATCACCCCTTCCCAACCGTTTTTCTGTGCCAGAACGGCCAGCAGGTCGCCAACCAGCGCGCAGCGCATCGATCCGCCGCCGTCGATGACAAGCACTTTGCCCTGTCCGTCTTCGCCGAAGGTGGTGCGCACGAGTGCGTTGTCTTCGAATAGCTTCAGGGTGACGATACGGCCGCTGAATGTAGCGCGTGCACCATAACATTTGAACATCGGGGCGACAACGCGGACCGTTTTGCCGAGTTCGCCTTCAAAAGCATCGCAGAGGTCGGGGGTCTTGAAGCTCATGAGTTTCTCCATGGCGCTGAGTTCGTCGCATATCATACGAAAAAACGGCCATGCGCCAAGGCATGGCCGTCTCCCAGGTGTTTTCAGACGACTTCGGCGGTTTCTTCTTTGAACGACAGCTTTATCTTGCCATCCTCGCCAATGTCGACGGTGACGTGGCCGCCACTGGCCAGCTTGCCGAACAACAGTTCGTCGGCCAGCGCCGAGCGGATGGTGTCCTGAATCAGCCGTGCCATCGGACGTGCTCCCATTAATGGGTCAAAACCGTTACTTGCCAGATGACTCTTGAGCGCATCGGTGAAGGTGGCTTCCACTTTCTTCTCGTGCAACTGTTCCTCCAGTTGCATCAGGAATTTGTCGACGACGCGCAGGATAACGTCGTGGTCAAGTGCCTTGAAGGAGATGGTGGCGTCGAGCCGGTTACGGAACTCGGGAGTGAACAGGCGCTTGATCTCGACCATTTCGTCACCGGCCTGCTTGGCGTTGGTAAACCCCATGCTTGTTTTCTGAATGGATTCCTGTCCGGCATTGGTGGTCATGATGATCACCGCGTTGCGGAAATCGGCCTTGCGCCCGTTATTGTCAGTCAAGGTGCCGTGATCCATGACTTGAAGCAGGATGTTGTAGATGTCAGGATGCGCTTTTTCAATTTCGTCGAGCAGCAGCACGCAATAGGGCTTCTTGGTGACTGCTTCGGTCAACTGGCCACCCTGATCAAAGCCGACATAACCCGGAGGGGCACCAATCAGCCGTGAGACGGCGTGCCGCTCCATGTATTCGGACATGTCGAAACGAATCAATTCGTTGCCGAGACAGTAAGCGAGTTGTCTGGCAACTTCGGTTTTGCCGACGCCGGTCGGGCCGGAAAAAAGAAAGCTGCCGATCGGCTTGGCCGGATTGCCAAGTCCGGAGCGCGACATCTTGATGGCCTTGGCCAGTGCATCAATCGCGGCTTCCTGCCCGAAGACGACAGCTTTCAGATCGCGGTCGATGTTTTTCAAGGCATGACGGTCATCCGACGAGACATGTGTTGACGGGATGCGGGCGATCTTGGCAACGATTTCTTCGATGTCCTGCTTGCCGATCATTTTTTTCTGTCTGGACTTTGGCAGGATACGCTGCGCAGCACCTGCTTCATCAATGACGTCGATGGCCTTGTCCGGCAAGTGGCGGTCGGAGATGAAGCGCACCGAGAGCTCTACGGCAGAAGTCAGCGCAGCGGCCGAGTACTTGATGCCGTGGTGTGACTCGAAGCGAGTTTTCAGACCCTTCAGGATTTCAACGGTTTCGGCGATCGAAGGCTCATTAACGTCGATCTTCTGGAAGCGTCGCGACAGCGCGTGATCTTTCTCGAAAATGCCCCGGTACTCGGTGTATGTTGTCGCACCGATACACTTGAGCTGGCCGTTGGAGAGTGCCGGCTTGAGCAGGTTTGATGCATCCAGCGTACCGCCGGACGCCGACCCGGCACCGATCAGCGTGTGGATCTCGTCGATAAACAGGATCGCATGCGGGTTTTCGCTCAACTGCTTGAGAACGCCCTTCAGGCGTTGCTCGAAGTCGCCGCGATACTTGGTACCCGCCAGCAGAGCACCCATGTCCAGGGCGTAGACGCTTGCCTTCTCGAGAATCTCCGGTACGTTATGTTCAACGATCCGGCGGGCAAGACCTTCGGCAATGGCGGTTTTGCCAACTCCCGCTTCGCCAGCCAGCAAGGGGTTGTTCTTGCGACGGCGGCAGAGGGTCTGAATCACACGCTCGAGTTCCTTTTCCCGTCCGATCAAGGGATCGATCTTGCCTTGCAGGGCAAGATCGTTGAGATTGACGGTGTAGCTCTCCAGGGGGCCGGCTGTGGTTTGCGTCTCGTTTTCGGTTTCAACGCCATGTTCGCTACGTGCCGTGCTCTGCGGTACCTTGCTGATGCCGTGGGAAATGAAATTGACCACGTCCAGCCGGTTTATGCCCTGCTTCTGCAGATAGTAAACCGCGTGTGAATCCTTTTCACCAAAAATGGCGACCAGTACATTGGCGCCATTAACCTCTTTTTTCCCGGACGACTGGACATGCAGGATAGCGCGCTGGATAACGCGCTGGAAACCAAGCGTCGGTTGCGTATCGATATCCTCTTCGCCATCAACCGTCGGTGTGTGCTCAACAATGAATTTGGTCAGATCCCTGCGCAACTGCTCGATATTTCCGCCACAGGCGCGCAGTGTTTCTGCCGCGGACGGGTTATCGAGCAGTGCAAGCAGAAGGTGCTCGACCGTGATGAACTCGTGACGTTTTTGCCGTGCCTCGACAAAGGCCATGTGCAAGCTGACTTCTAGTTCCTGCGCGATCATTCAGTTTTCCTCCATGACGCACGCCAGCGGATGCTGGTTATCACGTGCGAAGGTCGCGACCTGCTCGACCTTGGTGGCGGCGACGTCGCGCGGAAAAACTCCACAGACGCCTCGACCTTCCGTATGTACTTTGAGCATGATTTGTGTCGCTTGTTCGCGGTTCATGGAAAAAAACTTCTGCAATACAAGAACAACGAAGTCCATTGGTGTGAAGTCATCATTGAGCAACAATACCTTGTAAAGTGGTGGAGGGGCGAGCTTGCTGCGTTTGGCTTCGAGTACGGAGCCTTCCTGATGCTGTTTTGCCATATCACAATTCTACTCAGTCTTTTCGAATTCCAAAACCGCTTTGTTAGCAGAATTTTACCCATAAACCACACTATGCCAGCATTTGCATTCAAAAATGCTTGACGCATCCGCTATAACTAGCGTACAAAGTCTCCATGTTTCGGTTCAAGTTGTATTTGAATTTCAAACATGCACGTCGGGCGATGCCCGGATCTAGTCTCTTTTCAAGGATGTAGCAATATGGCAACAGGTACAGTTAAGTGGTTCAATGACGCCAAGGGTTTCGGTTTCATTACTCCGGATGATGGCAGTGAAGATCTTTTCGCCCATTTCTCCGCGATCACCATGGGCGGATTCAAGACCCTCAAAGAGGGCGAGAAGGTTTCTTTTGATGTAACGCAGGGCCCCAAAGGTAAGCAAGCATCGAATATTGGGCGTGCCTGATTCTCGGTTGCGCCAAGGGAACCCGCCTCTGGCGGGTTTTTTTTCGCCTGATACTGGCAATATTCACGTTACAACTTGAAACATAAGGCTGCGGTGGAGTCCGCTATCATATTCTCATTTTTTTCAGCATGTCATCCTGCAACTGTGATCACTCGCCTTTTAAGTTCGCTCTGCCGCTTGTCCCGTGCTGTCCTGCCACTGACGATGGCTGCTTTAATGGCCGGGACTTCGTTTGCATTGGCCGATGATCTTCCGGATCTCGGGGAGTCGGCGCGTGCCGAGTTTTCGCCGCAACTCGAACGCAAGATAGGCGAGAGCATCATGAACGAAATTCGTCTGCGTGAGCCCAGTTACGTCGACGATCCGGAAATCAACGACTATCTTGCCAGCCTTGGCAGTCGTCTTGTTGAAGCCAGTGCGAATCCGACCGGCGATTTCCATTTTTTTGCCATACGCGACAACACTGTTAATGCATTTGCCATGTTCGGCGGTTTTATAGGAGTGAACACCGGCACCCTTCTTACGGCACAGTCCGAGTCCGAACTGGCAGGTGTTATCGCTCACGAAATTGCGCACGTGACCCAGAATCATCTGGCGCGCCAGATCGCCAAAGAGAAACAGAATACGATACCAAGCATGATTGCCATGGCGCTCGGTATACTCGCCGCCCGCTCCAATTCGAATATTGCTTCGGCTGCCATCGTTTCGACTCAGGCCGGTCTCGTTCAGGCTCAACTGGCCTATAGCCGCGACTTCGAGCGAGAGGCGGACCGTATGGGATATCAATCACTCGACAAGGCTGGCTTCGATGTGCGGAGCATGGGTGATTTCTTCGAGCGTCTGCAAAAGGGAGGCCGACTTTACGAGAACAATGCGCCAGTCTATTTACGTTCGCACCCGCTGACGATCGAGCGGATTTCCGATATGCAGAACCGGGCACAAAGTTCGCCCTATCGGCAGGTTGTCAGCAGCCTTGATTTCCAACTCGTGCGTGCCAAGCTGCGCGCGCTGATGGGTACGCCACGCGAAGCGGTCAGTGAATTCGAAACCCAGTTGCGCGAAAAGAAATATGCGTCGCAAGCCGCCGCTCGTTATGGCCTGGTTTTTGCGCTGATGAGAGCCAAGGATACGTCGGCGGCGCAACGTGAGTTTGAAGCGCTCAGCGCACTCAAGCTTGCGTCGCCAATGATTGCCGGTCTGGCGGCCGAGATCAAGACAAGCGCCGGCGACCTGCCTGCGGCGCAGGCCATTTACCGCGATGCACTACAGCGCTTTCCCCAGGCGAGGTCTCTGGCTTATGGTTATGCCGAGTCTCTCTTCGCGGGTCGGCAATACGATCGGGCCCTGGTATTTCTTGATACGCAGTTGCAACTCAACCTTGCCGATTACAAGCTCTACGGCTTGCAGGCAAAAAACTATGCCGCCTTGGGCAAACGTTTGCCGCAGCACCGGGCACAGGCCGAGTTTTACCTGCTGCAGGGGCAACTCGGGCAGGCGGTCGAGCAGTTGCAGTTTGCCCAGCAGGATAGCGATGGCAATTTCCAGGAGCAGTCTGCCGTTGATGCGCGTCTTCGCGAATTGCGCATTCTGCAGGCTGAAGAAGCAAAGCTGAAAAAGAATGGCGCCTGGAATGGCGGTTAGAATGCGTCTTTTTATTCGTTCCGGAACTGATCATGCAGTTTGATCGAGAACTTGATGTCAAGGGGCTGAGCTGTCCGCTGCCGATCTTGCGTACCAAGAAAGCACTTGCCGAAATGTCCTCCGGCCAGGTATTGCGCGTTCTGGCCACCGACCCTGGCGCGGTCAAGGATTTTCAGGCCTTCGCGAAGCAGACCGGCAACCACTTGCTGGCCAACGCCGAAGCCGACCAGGTCTTCGAATTCTATTTCAAGCGCAAGTAAGCCACATTACTGTGGCGGCGTTTCTCCTCCGGGATTTTGAACCGTGACATTGGCCGGCGAGCGTTTCGCCCTGTTCGATGGTGACGGCGGTAGTGCCATTCTTTTGTCGGAGTATCGTCGAACGCTCTGTTTCGATGGTGATGGTGAAGATTGTGCTGATCGAAGCGGCGATCTGGCTTCGGTGTTTGAGGCCATTGAGGCGGCTTCAGCCAATGGCGAGTGGGTTGCCCTGGCCGCAGACTATGCGCTTGGAGCCTTTTTCGAGCCGGCCGCCGTAAGGTCCAGGCCTCGCCGGGCAAGCTTGCGTGGCTGGGTGTTTGGTCAAGCCCGGCAACTTGATGTGCGGGCCCTTGAGGCTTTCCTTGACCAATGTCTGGCCCGTGTGCCCGAATACCTGCGGGTTGCCGGTGTGGCTGAGTTCTCGCCGCGGCTGGAGGCCATGAGCCATGCGGCAAAGGTCGAGCAGATCCGGCGTTGGATTACCGAGGGCGACTGTTACCAGATCAACCTGACGTTCCCGCTCGATTTCAGGATTTACGGCCATCCGCTGGCCCTTTATGCGCGTCTGCGCGAGCGCCAACCGGTACGTTATGGAGCTTACGTCGTCACCCCGGAGGAAACACTGCTTTCCTTCTCGCCCGAGTTGTTCTTTGAGCGCAGCGGTGAGCGCGTGCTGACGCGACCGATGAAGGGCACCGCGCAACGCGGTGCGACGCCGGAAGACGATGAGGTGCAGCGCATGGCGTTGCTGGCGTCCGAGAAAGAGAGAGCAGAGAACATCATGATCGTAGACTTGTTGCGCAACGATCTGGGCCGGCTGGCTGCACCCGGCAAGGTTCGGGTTGAATCTCTGTGTGAAGCCGAAGCCTATCCGAGTCTGTGGCAGGTGGTCTCCAGCGTTTCCGCCGATTTGCCCGATGTGCGTCTGTATGATCTGTTTCGTGCGCTGTTTCCCTGCGGTTCGATTACCGGCGCGCCAAAAATTCGTGCCATGCAGCGCATTGCCGATCTGGAGAGCACTCCACGCGGCCTGTATAGCGGAGCACTGGGCTGGGTGGCACCGGGCGGCGATTGTCGTTTCAACGTCGCCATTCGTACGCTGGAGGTGGCACCGGACGGGCGGGCGAGCCTTGGTGTCGGCAGCGGCATCGTCATTGATTCCGACCCCGGGCGCGAATACGCTGAATGTCTCCTGAAATCGCGTTTTCTCACCGGTTTCGATCCCGGTTTCGAGCTTATTGAAACGATGCGCCTGGAATTCGGGAAATTCCCGCTGTTGACTTTGCATCTGGAGCGGCTTGCGGCTTCGGCGCGAGCGCTTGGTTTTGCGTGTGATGTGCCAGCGCTTGCGGTGGCTCTGACGGAGCTCTCAACTGACTGTGCAGACGGAATTCATCGTGTGCGATTGACCCTTGCGCATGATGGCCAGTACCGCATCGACCTGACGAAGATGTCTGACGATGGACAATCCTGGCAGGTGGTTCTGGCTGATGAAAGACTGGACGCGGACGACTACCTGCTGCGCCACAAGACGAGCGCTCGCAGCCTGTACGATCGGGCTTTGGTACGACTGGCCGATCACCCGAAAGTATTTGATGCGCTCTTTCTCAACACACGCGGCGAGGTCTGCGAGGGCGCGCGCAGCAATGTGTTTATCGAGCGCGGCCGCGTCCTGCTGACGCCACCACTGTCCTGCGGATTGCTGCCCGGAGTCATGCGTCGACATTTGCTTGAGTCGGGTCGTGCGCGTGAATGTGTTCTGACCCTGGATGATTTGCTGGATGCCCCGGGCATCCATATGGCGAACGCCCTGCGCGGGCTGATACCCGTCAGCATGCGAGCTTGAATGGTCGGTGACTTACCTGTCTGTAGAGATCATCAGCCGAAAACGGTAACGACAATTTGTCGTTGATGAGCATGCGTTCGGTGTTCCCACAGATAGATTCCTTGCCAGGTTCCAAGCCGCAGGCCGCCATGGCTGACCGGCACGGTGATCGAACTGCCCGCCAGAATGTTTCTGCCATGGGCGGCCATGTCATCATCACCTTCGTCGCTGTGCTGGTAGGCGGGGTCGCCGTCGGCTGCCCAGCGAAGCGCCAGCGTCTCAAGATCGCGACGTACCGAAGGATCGGCGTTTTCGGTAAGGATGACCGAGCAACTGGTATGCAGAATAAATACGTTGGCGAGACCGGTTTCGATCCGTGAGTCTTGGACGATCTTCGAAACCATTGCCGTAATCTCCGTCGTTCCACGGCCACGGGTCGATAACTTGATTGTCTGCTGGTGCGTCAAAACCGTCCCCTTCTATGCATGATTCATGGTAGCCGGTAAGGTCAGGACCAGGATCAGGTTTTCCCCGTGCTGCCAAATCCGCCGTCGCCGCGCGTGCTGGCGTCAAACTCGTCAACGACATTGAAGGCGACCTGCATGACCGGGACGACGACGAGTTGTGCCAGGCGATCGAGCGGGTTGAGCGTGAAGCTCTCCTTGCCGCGATTCCAGGTCGACACCATGATTTCACCTTGATAGTCGGAGTCGATCAAGCCCACCAGATTGCCGAGCACAATGCCATGTTTGTGACCCAGCCCGGAGCGCGGCAGGATCATCGCCGCGAGACCGGGGTCGGCCAGATGAATGGCGATGCCGGTCGGGATCAGCAGGGTTTCACCGGGGTGAATTTTCACCGGCGTCTCAATGCAGGCACGCAAATCAAGGCCGGCCGCGCCGGGGGTGGCGTAGTGCGGCGGGCTGTCCTTGAGCCGGGGGTCGAGCAGGCGAATGTCAATGCAGTGCATGGGGTTTCCGGTCAGAAAAGAATGAAGAGGGCAGCGCCCAGCATGGCAACGACAAGCACCAGGAGGGCTATTTGTTTGGCAAGCCGTGCATTTTCCTGTTCGTCCTCGCGCCAGGCCTGAACCATTCGGCTGGCGCGCCTAAGTGCTTCACGCCCGACGATGCGACGGGTTTTCTCCTGTACATAGTCGTCGTTCATGGTGTGCATCAGCGCCTGGCAAGCAGTCCGGCAATATGCCCGATGAGCGCTCTGGCCAACTCGAGCTTGGGGCCGGGCGGCAACGGAGTTTCGCCGTCATCGTCGAACAGGGTCAGCACGGTGTCGTCGCCGCCAAAGCCGTGTTGAACCAGGTTGCCGACGATCAGCGGGATTTTCTTCGCGGTGCGCTTTTTCTGGGCATAGTCGTCCAGGTTCCGGCTTTCGGCGGCAAAACCTACGCATAACGGGGGGACCGGCAGGGCAGCAACGTCAGCCAGGATGTCGGGATTCTGGACCAGCTCAATCGGTGTCGCGCTAGCTCCATCCTTCTTGATCTTGTGTTCGCTGGAAAGTTTCGGGCGATAGTCGGCAACTGCTGCAACACCGATGAACACGTCCTGTGCGGCGGCGCACTGCATGACGGCGGCGTGCATTTCGCGGGCGCTGGTCACGTTAATGCGCTTGACTCCGCTCGGTGTGGTCTGGCTGACCGGGCCACTGACGAGCGTGACTTCAGCGCCGGCTTCGTGCGCGGCACGAGCCAGGGCAAAGCCCATCTTGCCGCTCGACAGATTGGTGATTCCGCGCACCGGGTCGATGGCCTCGAAGGTCGGTCCGGCGGTCAACAGCACCTTTTTTCCAGCAAGCAATCTGGGCTGGAAGTGAGCGATCAGTTCGGTGAGGATTTCTACCGGTTCGAGCATGCGTCCGAGGCCGTTTTCGCCACAGGCCTGCTCACCGCAGGCGGGGCCGAGAATGGCGATGCCATCATTGCGCAGGGTGGCGATATTGCGTTGCGTAGCCGCGTTTTCCCACATCTGGCGGTTCATCGCCGGAGCCACCAGCAAGGGACAGTCGCGTGCCAGGATGAGCGTGCTCAGCAGATCGTCGGCCAGACCGTGGGCGACCTTGGCCAGGAAATCAGCCGAGGCCGGGGCGATCAGCAGCACGTCGGCGGCACGCGAAAGGTCGATATGCGCCATGTTATTGGCGACACGCGGATCCCATTGGTTGGTAAACACCGGGTTGCCGGACAGCGCCTGGAAGGTGACCGGGGTGATGAAGTGGGTCGCCGCCTCGGTCATTGCAACCTGCACGGTGGCACCCTGCTTGATCAGCAGGCGGACCAGTTCGGCGGCCTTGTAGGCGGCAATGCCGCCGCTGACGCCGAGCACAATGTGTTTTCCCGTCAATTCCATGCGAATGACCCGATAAGCTTGGTTAGAATGTCAGATGGAACATTCTAACCGAGATTGCAGCATGGCAATTACCGACTGGCCTGAGGATGAGCGTCCGCGCGAACGCTTGCTGGCGCAAGGTGCCGCTGCGCTGTCCGACGCAGAACTGCTGGCAATCTTTCTGCGCGTTGGCGTCAGGGGAAAAAGCGCAGTCGACCTGGCTCGCGAGTTGATCCGGCATTTTGGCAGCCTAAATCACCTGTTTGCCGCGACGCAGGGCGAGTTTTCGCTGATTCCCGGCATGGGGCCGGCCAAGTACGCCCAGTTGCAGGCTGTTCTGGAGATGTCGCGCCGGGCGCTGGGCGAGGAATTGAAGCAGGGCAACGCCTTTTCGACGCCGGGTTCGGTGCGTGACTATCTGCGCTTGCATCTGGCCGGTCTCAAGCATGAAGTGTTCTTTGCCCTCTGGCTGGATTCACAAAACCGCCTGATTGCTTCCGAAGAGCTGTTTCGCGGTACGCTGACGCAGACCAGTGTCTATCCCCGGGAAGTGGTCAAGAAGGCCATGTTGCATAATGCGGCGGCCGTCGTTCTGGCACACAACCATCCTTCCGGTGTTTCCGAGCCTTCGAGCGCTGACCAGCTGCTCACCCGGGAACTCAAGCAGGCACTGGCTTTGGTCGATGTTCGGGTGCTCGATCACTTCATTGTGGCCGGGACGTCACAGCCCTTGTCGTTCGCCGAA
>NZ_JAEUOI010000162.1 GCF_016790145.1 Propionivibrio sp.
CTAATTCAACTCATCACTATGAAAACGCAACCAAATCGACCAAAACGTGGCCAGCCACAATAGGCCATAAAGTGCCAAAGTAAAAGAACCAAAAGCATGCAACAATATTATAAAAAGCAGCACCAACCACGGCGTGAGGGCCTTGCTCCCAATGAGCAAGAGCAAAAACGAGCGAGGCCAATATCGTGAATGCGATACGTGATGGATGGTCCCGAATATTTCGATAAAGAAGCCAAGGCAAACCAATAAAAAAAATGCTTTCAACGATACCGGCAGTGAATGAAGAATAAAGCCAAGCTACCTTCCCCAACAGTCCGTCAGGAAACACCTTGGTAATGGTAAACATTCCACTAGCAGCCCGTCGGACTTGAGTCCGACCAGCGGTCAAATTTCACGATCCGGGAAAAATTGACGCATTTTTGGTGGAAATCAGGCTGATTTGGCATGGGGTTACAATGCTCCTGTCCTATTTTTTTACTGTGGACGCAATATGGCCATGCGCTTCAAATTCCACGCAAGACAAACCAGCGTCCATTCGTTCTTGACGTTATCCAGACCGCGTAGCAGAAACTGGCGGAAGCCCATCACCGACTTGATGATGCCGAACACGGGCTCGACCGTCTGCTTGCGTAGCGCGTAGGCGGCACGTCCAGTTCGTGTTTTGAGTTTGTGTTTCATGGTCTCGACCGGTGAGGCATCGTCGGCCAGCGGCAGCGGTTCGGTAAAACGGTCGCGCCAGTCCGGGTGGTGCTCTTCGCGTTTGACGGCGATCAGTGGCTCAATCTTCGCGGCAAGGCATACATCCACATTCTTCGCGCTGTAGTAGCCGGTGTCGGCCAGCCAGGTCTCGGGCTGATTGAGCCCTTCGGGATTCGCGCGTATCTTCTCCACCATCGGCTCGACTTGTTCCTTGTCGTTCGTGGCTTGCGTGACGTGCGTAGCGAGGACGAGCATGGATTCGGTGTCGACGACCGCTTGGGCGTTGTAGCACTGCTCAAAGCCGCCGCCGGCCACCTTCATGATCCGCGATTCCTCGTCGGTCAGGTTGATCTGGTCGTTGGCTCGCGGGCCCGACTCGGGGGGCTTCGGCCCCTTGCCGCGGGGCGTCTTGCCGGTCTCTGCCTTGGCCGCACGGGCGGCCAGCTTGGCCTCGTAGTCGGCCTGCTCGCCCGCGAACCGCTCCTTGGCTCGTGCCTCGATCTTGACCTTGGCGGCTGCAATCGCGGCCAGACGATCTTCCCGGCGCGTGATCTCGTCGGGAAGACTGACACCGTCCGGCACGGCCGACTGGTCGGCCTCTGCGGCCAGCGCCAGCAGTTCCTGCACCTCGGCTTTCAGATGAGCCTCGATCTTCTCGCAGTGTCCGTACGACAGCGCGCTGTGCCGACTGGCGTTGGCGTGAATCTTGGTGCCGTCCAGGCTGACCGTGCCAAAGCGCGAGAGTTGGTTCTCGCGGGCCACCTGAAGCACTTGAACAAACGCCGATTCGAATTCCTTGCCAAAGCGCGTCCTGAACGTCGCCAGGGTGTCGTGATCCGGATGCCGGTTGCAGGCGATATACCGGAACGCCAATGAGTCGTAGGTCGCTCGTTCGATCTTGCGGCTGGAGAAGGTGCCGGTGGCGTAACCATAAATCAGCAAGGACAGCAGCGTCGCCGGATGGTAGGCCTCGCTGCCTCTACCGGCATACGCCCGTTCCAGCGCCGACAGATCCAGCCCTTCGACCACATCAACCACGTAGCGCGCCAGGTGCGACTTGGGTAACCACTCCTGCACCGAGGGCGGTAGCAGGTAATCCGTTTCTCGATCTATCGGCTGAAAGGCCATTTCCGTGTCCGTCAAAGCATCGAGGCATGATTATAGCATATCTACAGACAAAGCCCGACAGGCTGCTAGGCTTGCCGAGTAATAGCCAAGTTAGATGGCTCGTCCTTGTGAAGACGATATGCCCCGTTACGAAAACGACCAGTGATTCGAAGATCGGGGACTGCCAGCGAAGGTTCGAGGTATCAAGACCATAGTGCTTCGGGAGTATTGCCGCTTTCTTGGCAATCATCACAAGAAGCATTACAGGCAGAACTATCCATTGAGCGACGTCAACGATCCAGAAGAATGTCGGGCTGGTTCTAACGAGCGCTTCCACATAAAAACCATTAACAAGCCAAATCGCGGTCACAGGAAACAGCGCTAATGCAATTGAAAAACACTGATGCCGACTCAAATGCATAGCGGATTACCTTTAGTCTGGATACCAATTCGAGAATCCATTTGGGATGCTTTTAACGATGCTCTGTGCAGGCGCATGACCCTAAGCGTCCTGCCATATTTTGCAAAACCAGATGTACAACCTTGAATAATTGACTTGTCACTTCTTCTTCGCGGTATTCGCAAATTTCATTGCGCGCTCGCTTATCTTGCCAAATTCCGCATCTATCTTCGCTGCACGTTCTGGGTTGGCCGGTTCGAATTTCTTTGATTGCTCATTGAAAACCGATTCCATTGCCAGAGATTCATACAGCAGTTCAGACATACGCTGTATGTCTCTCAAAAGGGGTTCTCGCGGGTCACTGGGGAGTAACACAACCCGCGACAACTCATTAGCCACGTCGAGAAATACTTGGGCGTGAACCGCTCTGCTCCGTTCATCCGCTTCCCGTTCAGAAATCTTTCCTGCCTTAATGTCTGCTTGCTCTTGCTGAAGTGCTATTACTCCTTGGTCAAAGCGCTTAAATGCTTGGGCAAGAATCTCGTTGCTCGCGAAAACACGTGCTTGATCTATCGCTGCTCGAGGAGCCATTGCAGCCAGACTTAACGTTGCGGCACTCAGGATAACAAGCGCAGCTACTGTGCGTTTGGCAAATGAGCGCTGGAAATATGTCATGTCAAAACGTTCCGGCAGAATAAAGGCCGCCAAACATCCTCCCACTAAACCACCAATGTGTGCCGCGTTATCGATGCCGTTTTTTCCAAGTCCCTGCATAAGTGAATACAGCACAAAAAAACCAATTCCACTCAACGTCTGTTTGCTGAACACTTTCGGCAGTTTATCGCGGTGCTGAAATACAGCCATAAGTAGCGCCCCTGTTACTCCAAAAACTGCACCAGAAGCTCCTACGGAAACCGCCTGTTGTGCCGAAAAATTAAGGCTTAGGGCGCTACCCAACAGGCCCGAGCCAAAATAGATGATCAGAAAGAGACGTGGCCCATAGATGCGTTCCACAATCACACCTGCCGTATAGAGTCCAAGCATGTTCATGGCAACATGGAGGAACCCGCTATGCAGGAAGGTGGCACTGAGCATCCTCCACCATTCGCCCTTCTGAACTTCGGAAGCGGCGTTGCCACCCCAAACAAAAAGTTTGTCCGCAGGCGTATTGAAAATGCTGGCACCCTGAGTAAGTGTTACAAGCCAGATCAAAACATTAATAACGATAATCGCATACGTTACCAACGCATGCGGTTGAAGCGCTTTCAACTTTTCCTGAAACTCTCGCTCTTCCTTCAACTCGTTGCTTATTGCGCTCTGTCCTTCCGGCACATGGCCCGATGCCTTTGCGTGTCTGAGGTTTACTGCGTCGAGAAGCCGCTCCTGATCTTCAACTGAGAAGGGTGACAGCGCGAGCGTTGGTTTGCCGGGGTTGGCCCCGGACAAGAAGCTTCGCTTGTTCAACACACCAGTGGATGCTTTAAGATGAAATGACAGCATTCGTGCGCCCTGGATGGCGTCGAGTGATATTTTCTCAATATCAGCCCAAAGAATACGTTTCATATTTCCTGTCAGGTTCGGTGCCTCAATGGATTCGTCTGTCAGCGTAACTAGGGGTCGGCCGGGTCTGATTTGCTTACGGAAAAGCCACTCCATAAGCAACCCTAACCCGACAAGAAAAACCAATGAAAACACAGGGAAATGCATATTCCCATCGCGACTGAGTTGCATGTAGGTCACTGGAACCATTCCCATTGCAAGACCAGCCCAAATGTAAATCCTGCTCTTCGCTAATGGACTCTTCTTGGAAGCAAAATAGGTTTCCATTCCTGATTTTCCCCTCTCTGGCGCGGTCATTATTTTCTCATTTTAGATATCGATCGATTCTACTGCTTGTGCGCAATATCCTCTGTGGATTTGTTTGATAGCGGTTTCGTTAGTGCCAATGTCCGCACTGGAGAGGATTCGCCAACTTCCACTTGTGGCCGAACCGAAACAGATTGATGATTATCACGATAACATTGTGCTTGGCACAAGCGATACTCAATCACCAATTGGCGTCGGTCTTGGCGAACAGGTGCTCGTGCTGGCGATAGTGCTTGATCAAAGCATCGCCAGCGGCGCGATCCATCAGTTTGCGTACACGCTCCAGAACACTACGGGCGATGCCAGAATCACGCTCGACATTGCGCACCCACTCGTCGTGGATTTCGTTCGTCCAGTGAGCTCGAATCACTCCTCTGGCTGCCAACCACATGAACAAGTCCCGCTGCGCGGCCGGGTAGAGGACGCAGGCGTCGAGAACGACAACCGGTGACATGGCCTCAATAGCCGAGTTGGTGGCTTTGCGAGAGCGCGGCGAGTTCTTTTAGCGCTGATTCGCGCTGGGCATCTCTTGTTCGCTTGTATTTAAGCACGGCAGTTCGGGTGACGCGACGATGACGACCGACTTTGGGCAATTGTGGAATTTGCCCCATCTCGAGCAACTTGACCAGATAAGGCCGCGAAACATTGAGGAGATCAGCCGCCTCCTGAGTAGTCATGGCGTCGTCATCCTCGATGACTCGAACATGTTTGCCGGCGAGGAGCAACTCCGTAGTCTGCTCAATGACACCCGTCAGCAAATCAACCAAGTCCGTCATTTCTTCCGAGGAAGTCTTTCCCGGTGTTGCCCCATGCATGGCGGAGATAACGGCCAGCGCTGATTTTTCGCACGCTCCGCGCAGCAATGGCGAGCGCTTTGCACGCGGCTGTGTTGCAATATTTGGACGCATGGCGAATATCCTTTCGTTTCAGACGTTTCGATTATATACGATTATTCGAAACAACCAAGAACGATTCCATCCTGCCTTAACGGCAGCTTATCAACAGGGAACCGCCACTGAAAAGTGTGGCATTCCTTTGGCTGCACTGTCGGTTAATTGCCGAGCCGATACAGATTGATGATTATCCCGACAACATTGTGCATAGCCCAAGCGATGTCTTCTTCCGTAAGAAACTGCTCACCACTTTTCTTCAACAGTCACACTGCTCTTGACCTTGGGCGGGGAATCGCCAGGGACATAGCTGGCTGGAGAATCGTTTGGCAGGTAGCCAATTGGAATGTCACGCGCACTGTCACGCTTGATGACAATTAGGCCCTCATCGGTCAAGCGGATGTACAGCAGGTCTCCCGAACGCATCGCGGTGCGCTCTACAACGTACTGGGGAAGCCGTGCACCAAGGCTGTCACCCCAATTGCATAATTTATTCGGCATGGCAGTTCTCGATGGCTAGTTGAACAACAAAGGCTATCAAATTGCCAATCTAGGGGTCAGACGAGGTACTGCGACTGAGGTGCTGCCAACCTCCAGGCTATAGGCGACTGCTGGCGTTCAACAGATCGATCATTGACGACGGGACATCTCCCCGTGCCAGCATTCGCTTGAAGACTTCATAGACATCGGTCTTCGAGCCAGCCTTGCGCAGAGTGTCCTGGTCGTTGAACCAGACGTAAACGATTAACCTGACCGGGCTGGAAGCAAAACGGAAGAAAAGACGGTAACGGTCGGGCAACCCCTTCTTCACACGCCGCCAGTTGGTGTACTCCAAGCCGAGAGTCTTGCCGAGTCGGAAATCGGGATGGTCTGGATTGGCCGGAACAAGTTGCGTAATGGCCTTGTACACTGAAGCCAGTAGCCGCGTTTTGGGATGCGCCTTGTAGTCAGTCGGGTCTTGCTGGGCGAGTTTGGTGACTGCCCGCTCAAGCTCATCGAGAGCAGCCTTGAACGGCCTGAAATAGAACAGTTGCCAGTCGGCAGGGTTTGTCACTTTCACCATGACGCGAAGTTCAGTGGGTCGCGTCGTCAGTTTCCACTCCCTCGACCAGCTTTCCGATGCGGGCCAATTGATCGCGGTCGACCGGCTCGATCAGGTCGGGATGCTCAGCCATCTGCTTTTCAAGGAAGCTCAAGAAGCCCAGCATGACCGGGTCGATTTCTTCCTTCTTGAGCCGGCGCGATACTGGGTTATTGGCCGACAGAAGAACCTGACCATTGGCAAGCACGGTAGCCCGTACATCACCGCTGAATTCCGGGTGCGCCTTGAAAAAAGCGGCATCAATGCGGATACCCTTCGAGTTGCCAACGGGCGTGACCTTGCCGCTGTATTGCTCCGATTGCGAACGAGTGGTGGATTCCATGGGGATTCCATAAAGTGGTTACACAAGTGCTTACATTGTACGCGCAGCTTGACTGGATGTACAGCGGATGCCGCACTGGCGTCGGGTTATGCCTCGTAGGAAATCCCCTTGTATGTTCTGATTTTGAATATATATAAAAACAGATTGCGGTCTGTGGAGCTTGTGGGCAAAGGGGCGCGCGGTGGGAAACGCGCAGCGTTTTCCACGGCAAGCGTCCCGGTTCGCCGTAGGCGAATTGTCCACAAATC
>NZ_JAEUOI010000208.1 GCF_016790145.1 Propionivibrio sp.
AACACAGTACCACCGCATGCGCACGCATGCGTTGCCGGGTCTGCGCGTAATGCGGCGCCATGATATCGCGCCAATCGACCGCTTCATTGCCCAAGAAGCGGTAGGTGGCGATTGTCTCCGACCAGCCATTGCACGCCATCGTGATGCTGGCCGTCGGCTTGGACGAAAAGCGGTCCATCAGCGTCCGCGCTCGTTTGTTCAGGCGTTCATCACCCAGATCAAGATCGACAAATTCTGTATTCACCCACGGCTTTGTTGGCTTGGCCAAAACGTCACCCAAAAGACGAGAGTAGACGCGTAATCCGTTGAGTTTACAAGTGTTTCCGTAACCTGTTGAAAGTAAACGGTTATTCCAGGCCGTGCTATATGCGTTCAGGGTTGTGTATAACGAGATGGGTTCACTGGGGTATTGAGGCCATGTACTGTGTCCTTGACGTGACCTTTCGCGAAGATCACTGCCGGGTGAAGAAAGGCCATGCCGCGCGCAACTTGTCAGCCATTCGCAAGTTCACGCTCTCCGCCTTGCGCAAGGACACACTCCATCCTGAGCGAAGCCTACGCCGCCGCCGCAAACTCGCCGATCGTCGCCCAGACTACCGCGTATCTCTTCTCGGGCTCACCCCTCAACTATGAATTGGCCCAACTTATGACTTCTGCGTAAGCGATTGCAGTGCCTCACCCAGGTTCATCACTCAATACTGACGGCCTGCTCATCGGTTATAATGGTCGCTTGCTTTCAATCTGTTGCATTTCACGAAATGGAAGAATCATGGCCACTGTCGACTATGTTGAAATTGCTCGGGCGGCGAGAGCATGGCAGCTCGAGCAGGGCATATCTCAGCACCGTCGCCGTCTGGCCAAGTCCCTCTATGAGCTAGCCAGCCAACTGATCGATCCCGATTACGGTTGCCCGACCGAAACCCTTGCCATCCTGGCGATGCACAAGCACCTGCAGCGCACCTGCAACGGACTGCACTAAGCTCCACGGTCCTTCATTCCTGGGCCACCGTTATCGCTGGCGAATCCTTCCGGAGGTCTGGTCAGCGAGTTGAACCCATCTTTCAGCGCACCCGCATTGAGCGTAAGGCTCACAAGATCGCCCTGAATCTCGCTGCAGCCATGGCGGCGCTGATAGCCGTACCATTTTTCTCGCCGCCCTCGGTGGCTACGTGACTACCGTCATTTGCAGGACATGCGAACCGGTATTCTGCTTTGCTTGCCGCTGTTACCGAACTCTTTGAGGACCCAATTGCATGGCGATGCATTCATTATCGCCACCAGAGTGAATTTATTTCGTTACATGCAATCGTAAACATAGTATATTGTTTATACGATTAGTGTTGCATGTGACTACCAAGGGTGGCTATTATGAGCAAGCATCAGGCAAACGCAATTCTACTGGCATTCAGAGGCTTAATGGTTCTGACGCTTTCGCTCGTCGATTGGCTGGCCGCCAAGCTTAACGTCTCCAATCGCCATTACCTGGTACCTTCGAGAGTAGCCCGCGAATTCATTGAGGCCATCCGTGCAGTCTGGCACGGCCAGAACAGGGAGCCATCCCTGCTGGCATGCACTCACTGGAACCACAATGCCGGCCGAAAAGCGCCCCGATAAGTCGACGCGATCCAATGTCTGATCGCCCGGTTGATTGCGCCGCGCCGCTATTTTAGATCAGCAAAGTAGCCTTGCTTGATGCGTACGCAGTAGGCAACGAAGCCCGGTGTGGCGCGCGCCTTGCGGTTGAGCGGGTTATCAAAATCAGTATCAACCAGATTGGCGAGAAAGCCGTAGGCCGTTGCGTCGAGCGAGGTCGGCGCATCGCCGAGCATGAATGTCTTCTCGCCGAGTAGCGTCTCGATGGCGGCCAGATACTGTAAACCGAAACGGTAGATTTCATCGGGTCGGTGGCGGCCCATTCCCTGAGCATGAATCTGCTTGCGCACGCCGCCACGCACGAGGCCGGGAACAATGTAGCGCAAGAGAAGCGGCAGTCGCTCAAACAGGGCCTGCATTTTGCTCCAGCCGAGCGGGTCGATCCAGCGTGAGTAGATCACGGGATACAACAGGCTGTCTTCAAAGAGTGAGCGGCAGGCCAGCGCTTGCCCCTAATGCGCGGCACTCAGTCTTTCATCAAGCGGGTCGCCAAACTTCACCTTGAGGTAGTCGATGATCAGCGACGAGTCGCCCATGACCACATCACCATCCACAATGCAGGGCAGCTTGCCCTTGGGTGCGCTGCGCGGGTTACTGTTCCAGACGACCTCGTGCTCAATGCCCGCCATACGCAAATAAGTTTCGAGCTTGAGGCAGAACGGGCTCATGTCGCGCACGCCGAAGGCCGGGTGAAACTGAACGAGTTTGAGCATTCCACTTCTCCTCTCTGTTCGGCAGCAACCCTTAACGTGATTTACGCAATTCAGCTTCTTTCCTGAGCGCCCTGGAAAATGCTTTCCATGCGACTCCACCGTGGCTTTCGAAACCGGTATCAGCGCTTTCTTCCATTGTTCGCAGCATCATCGCCGCCAGGCCGTAAAGGTCGACCTTGGCCATCAGCTTGTGATCCACATGACCGGAGGCGGCACGTTTCACATCATTGGCCAGGTGGTCGAGCGCCTCGTGGGCCAGGGCGCCAACCTGCGCCTCGTTCGTCCAGTCGATACCCAGAACGATTCCCTTTACCACAATTTCATGTTCAATCTGTTTGGCGATTTCATCGTAGTGCTCGTAACCGGCCATTCTCTTCTCCCAGGTTCAAGCCAAGTCATTTGGAACAGGCGCCTTGAAGCCTGTAATTTTCAGTTCGCACGTGCGCTTGTGCGGCATTCAGTGTAATCGCCGGCACGATACTTGGGGCCATCACAACTGTCCGCTTTCACAACGATATCGCTGGATACGGGAAGAGAACGTCAAGAGCGACGCTCTGCCCGGACGCCTGGACGATGCGCACATGTTCGCGGTGCAGACCGCGCGCATCGCGCAGACCGCAGGAGTGGGCGATCATCTCGACCTCCTTGTTCATGTTCCGGCAGTAGGAGGCTACCCGTGCTGCCTTGTCCTCGACGACCAGGCCGCGCTGCAGCCGGGGGTTGTGCGTGGCGACGCCGGTCGGGCAGGTATTGGCGTGGCAGCGTAGGGATTGTATGCAGCCCAGCGCAAACATGAATCCGCGCGCCGTGTTCACGAAATCGGCGCCGGCCGCCAGCGCCCAGGCAACGCGGGCCGGCGTCACCAGTTGTCCGGAGGCAATCACCCGGATACGTTCCTTCAGGCCGCCGGCAATCAGCGCGTCGGCAACCAGCGGCAGCGCTTCGTCGATCGACAGCGCCATGTGATCCGCCAGTGCCTGCGGCGCCGCACCGCTACCGCCTTCTCCGCCATCGATGGTCAGAAAGTCAGGCGCCGCGTGCAGCCCCCGACGCGAGACTGCTGCCCTGAGCTCATCCATGAAGCGCGTGCCGCCAATGGCGGTCTTGACGCCAACCGGCTTGCCAGTCACGGAACGCACATGCTCGACCATGTCGAGCAACTCGTCGATGCTGGCGATATCCGGGTGGCGGTTCGGGCTGAGCGAATCACGGCCCTCGGCAATACCGCGAATAACGGCGATCTCGGGTGTCACCTTGGTGCCCGGCAGAACCCCGCCCTTGCCCGGTTTGGCCCCCTGCGACAACTTGATCTCGAAGGCCCGCACCGTCTCGTGCGCGGCCAGTTCGCGCAGGCGTTGATCCGAGAGGTGGCCGTTCTCGTCACGCACCCCGTACTTCGCCGTTCCGAGCTGGAAGATGATGTCACAGCCGCCCTCCAGATGGTAAGGAGACAAGCCGCCCTCACCGGTATCTAGCCAGCAGCCCGCCGCCGCCGCGCCGCGCGACAGCGCGCGCACGGCCGGCTGCGAAATCGCGCCAAAACTCATGGCACTGATATTGACCAGCGACCTGCCTGTGAACGGCGTCCGGCAATACCCCTCGCCGATCAGCCGTTCAGGCGTCGGGCGCTGGTCTTCCTCAAGCACAGGGAAGGGCGCATTGACGAAAATCAGCGCACCGGTTTCATGAATGCGGTAGGTCGAGCCGAAGCCGATAATGCCGCCTTCGTTCTTGGCCATGCGGTACACCCAACTGCGGGTGGCCCGGTCGAAGGGCATTTCTTCACGGTCGCCAAGAAAAAAGTACTGACGAAAATACTCGCCGAGGCGCTCAAAGATGTAGCGCAGGTGGCCGACCAGCGGAAAATTACGCAATACGGCGTGCTTTTCCTGCGTGACATCCTGTACGTAAAAGTAGGCCAGTGCGCCAACGAAGGAGAAGGCGAGGAGAACACCCAGGCTAACCAGTACCATATTGAGCATTTGCGGCTCCCTTGACGACGTTCAATAGAAGTTCAACTATGTTAGTCGTTCCCGCTGGTCCCTGGCTACTCTGCACCCATTTGCGGGCAGGATACCGGTTTGGCGAAGCGTGCCAAACGTCGACTACAT
>NZ_JAEUOI010000015.1 GCF_016790145.1 Propionivibrio sp.
GCTAATTTGTCAGGAAAGAGCCAGCTCAGTGTCAAACCAGATCCTGTTATGCCTCGTTTCGAAATAAGTTGTTCCTCATTCACTGCTTGCGGTGGAGCCCCGTACGTTTGGCGATTCACCGGGGCTGGATAAATTAAAGTCGGGTAGATAGGTTGATGCCCCGGATTGTGGAAGTTTACATTTCGAGTCGAGATGGTGTGCTTCCGCTGGAAGGCATCGTCTCACGCGGCCAGCACGTGCGCGACCAACTCCTCTTTACGAATGTGGCTCTTGCTTACATGCTCAATCTCAATCCCGGCTTCGGCGCATACTTCATGCGCCCGATCACGAATCCGGTACGCAACACTTCGGCAAACTTCGGGGAGTCAAAAATTCAAATACTATGCTGGTAAATTAAGTTCGTCATGCCCTGCGCGTAACACACACCCGGCAACGTACCCACAATGATCACTCGATCAAGACAAGACAGAACTCCATGCAGGTTCGATGGGTACCTTTCCACCAGCCCATTGCCCGTCATGATCGTCTCCACCACCACTCGTCATCCTCCCGTCGTAACCCCTGTTTGGTCCCGACTCGTCCAGCTTAGGGGTAAAAGTCACCATGGTACACCGATGTCATCGTTCCGTATTATTATTGACCCTTCACAAGAGGAAATATTGTCATGCGCATGAGTATCGCTCATCTGAAGCTGTCATCATCAGTTGCCATCGGAGTGATCAGCATTCTTAGCCTGGGCGTTCCTGTTCGCGCCGAACCGGTCAGTGGTCTGATCGTTGAGCAGTCTCCCGGCGAGTCGCTCACCCCGAGTAAATTGACGGAAGCAGGCGCAAGCCCGACAAGTGATTCCGGCGATGTCGCGGACGAGAAGAATAAAGCAACAGGTGCCAAACCCGCACAAGAACCGTTAGCCAGGGATCGTCAATCGATCCAGCCATCCGCTGGGCGAAACGAAAGACTGTTGAACCAATCAGGTAGCCAGATCATCGAGTCATCAGGTTCACTAGCGGCGGATGCCCGTGCAAACGAGGACGGGTTGTTAAGCAGAGAGTTCAAGGAAGCCGTTCGCCCGCTATACGAAGACCTGGCGGGCTCGGCCGTTGTGGAAACTTTGCGCGGCCTGAAGTCAGATCTTGGACTGAATAGCAGTCCGTCGTTAAACGGGACGACTTCATCGGACTATTCGCAAAATGGAAGCAATAGCGCCCCACAAGATTCTGAGCCATGGCAAGGGCCCGGTAACAGATACGGACATCACAATCGAGCGCAACCCGCCGCCCAAACCGAAAAGGAAAAGCTGGTAGCCGCAGTCATGCTAGACGAGTTAATCGAGGCGGTAAAACCTTGGCTATACGGTCTGGCAGGCCTTTATATTTTTGGCTACATGGTCAAGTTGGGGCTGGACTACTTTAGCTGGAAAACCACTCGCTCTCGCAAGCGTGCAGCAAGGGGCAAACGACGCCACCGACGCCCGCAACGCCCGACCGATAATCGCGGTGCCTGATCTCTGGGGCTGATCCAAGCGTACATATCAGACCCTTGGTGCTAAGTGTTCAGAAAATTTGCATGGTTTGATTGTATTTTTGTTCCAACTATTTTGCCTCGCCTTTCTTGTGAACCCTGCTACTTCCCAACACTATTTTGAGCCCATCGCGCGCAAGAGCCAATTGACGGCCAGCGGGCTGGATATTGCGCTACGCCGAATTGGCGTTTTTCCTGATGCGGGGCCCGTTGGCGGCACTTTGCCAATCGCCTGCTGCTGGCGGCCGGAACTCTCCTGCTGCCGACCGGGGCGGTGTTTTTCTTTGCCTTCAACTGGAACGGCCTGCAACGCTCCGTGATAATGGCTCTGGTGGTGTTTCCACTAGCAGCCTGGCTGCACCAGACGGCCAACCATGGCAAAAGAGAGCGAACCATGCTTGAGCCCTTGCTCAATGTATTGCGAACTGAAGGCCATTTGCGCGGTGAGGTTTCGCCACCCAAGTCGAGCAAGGCGGGTAAGTCGTGCTGGATTATCCCCTTGCAAGTCATCTGTGGCTGGCTGACCGCCCTTTTCATTCAGCTCTTTTTCGGCATGGGAGCCGCGCCCTTGATAAAAGGTGCGGAGGACTGGATTTGTCGTCGGGCTGATGATGACCTCGCTGAGTGCTCTGTTGCTGGGGTTGCGCGTAGAGTCCCGGCTCTCCGGGAACGTCGGGTCTATGGTGTTGCTTCAGTTTCTGCTGGGCGGCGCATGTCAGGCCGGGCATGGTGCACTGATTGTCGGCGCCAGCCAACTCAGCAAGGGTGCGGGAAGTATCACCCCCGTTTTTTCATAGCTTCACTGGCTATCGGTTTGCAGTGTATCTTCGGCAGTTACACGCCAGCCCCTACCAACCGGAGCGCATGACTTTCTCGGCCCAGAACAGGGCCGTGATGGTTTTGCCGTCCGTGATTTCGCCCTTGCGAAACGCCAGCAGAGCGTCATCCAGGCTCAGATTGAGCACATCAAGAAACTCGCCGTGATCAAGCTGCTGGCCTGATTCGTGTTGCAGGCCGCGGGCAAGAAAGATCTCGATTCGCTCGTTGGAATACCCGATGCAAGGATGCATCACCCCCAGATAGCGCCAATCGCTGGCGCTGTGCCCGGTCTCCTCAAGCAGTTCCCGGGTTGCGGTATTCAGAATGTCTTCGCCCGGCTCGATTTTCCCGGCCGGCAACTCAAGAAAGGCTCGGCCTAGCGGATAGCGAAACTGTCTTTCGAAGATCAATTCACCGTTATCGAGCAGTGGAATGATGAGCACCGCTCCCGGGTGCATGACGTACTCCCGCGCACTTTCGTTCCCGTCAGGCAACTGAATGCGGTCATGGCGCACATCGAGCAGTTTTCCGCGATAGACCTGGGTGCTCTCGAGCTGAATTTCGTGCAGATGTCGATGCTCGTCTTTTTGGCTTTTCATTCGAAACCCTTAATGAAAACGCCCCGGCGAGCGGGGCGTCAATGGCATCAAGCGTGCAGATTACAGCGAACGCAACAGGGAAAACGCACAGAGAGACATCAGCGTCTGCGGGAAGATACCGAGCAGCGCCACGGCCAGGCCGTTGGCCGACATCAGGATTCTTGCGTTCATCGGTGCAGCGATGGGTGCCTTGTTGGCCGGCGGATCGAAATACATGACCTTGACCACGCGCAGGTAGTAATAGGCACCGACCAGCGAGAAGAATACGGCGGCGATGGCCAGCCACAGATAGCCGGCGGCAACGACCGCCTGCAGCACCGAAAACTTCGCAAAGAAGCCGACGAAGAAGGGCACGCCGGCCATTGAGAACATCATCATCATCATGACGGCGGCAAACCACGGGCTGCGCTTGTTCAGCCCGGCAAAATCGCTAATCTCGTCGGACTCGAAGCCGGATCGGGAAAGCAGCAGAATCATGCCGAAGGTCCCGGCGCTGGTCAGCACATAGGTAATGACGTAAAACATCGACGAGCTGTAGGCATTGAGGGCATAGCGTGCATCGCCACCCACGACGCCGGTCACCATACCTAGCAACATGAAGCCCATGTGCGATATGGCCGAATAGGCGAGCATGCGCTTGAGATTTGTTTGCGCGATGGCGGCAAAATTGCCGACAGCCATCGACAGCACGGCGAGGATCAGCAACATCGCCTGCCAGTCCTGCGAAACAACGATCAGCCCATTGACCAGCACCCGAATGACAATGGCGAAAGCCGCGAGCTTGGGCGCGCTGGCGATGAACAGCGTAACCGGTGTCGGCGCTCCGTGATAAACATCGGGAATCCACATGTGAAAGGGAACGACACCGAGCTTGAAGGCAATGCCGGAAACCAGGAAAACGACGCCAAAACCAAGAATTGTCTTGTTCGCCTGCCCGTTGAACAGGCGCTCGGCAATCGCCGAGATTTCTAGCGAGCCGGTGGCACCATAGATCATCGACATGCCGTAGAGCAACAAACCGGAAGCCAGCGCGCCGAGAACAAAATATTTCATCGCCGCCTCGGTCGCCGAAATCGAATCACGATTCAGCGCCACCAGGGCGTAAAGCGACAATGACAGCAACTCGATACCGATATAGACCGTCACCAGATTATTCGCTGAAATCATCACCATCATGCCCAGTGTCGCGAACAGGGTCAGCGTGTAATACTCGCTCTTGGCCATCTGTGCTCGATCAAGCAGGTAAGCGCGCGAGTAGAACAACACCAGCATCACGGTAAGATAAAGCATGAGCTTGAGCAGATCGCCCATCAGGTCGTCGACATACATCTTGCTGAAGGTATAGGTGATCTCGTCACCGACAGGTATACCCAGGGCCTCAACGAAACGGGGCGTCAGATCGGTAGCCGCTTCGGGGCCAAGGACAACGGCGATCAACAAGGACAAAAGTCGCGCGCTGGTAAAAACCGTAACCAGCGCCGCACCCATCAAAGTCAATTGGGTGAGGACGAAACTCAGCGTGTTTTTCTTGTCCCTGACAAACAGATCGACGATCAGGATCAGACAGGCCATGGACAGCAGGAAAATCTCGGCACTGACGGGATAGAGATCGGGCGGAACAAATTGCATTTCGGCAAGCGTCATGGCGGATACCAGTTATAGGATCTTGCTTACGGCGATGTGACGCAGCAGCTCATTGACCGAGCTGTGCATGACTTCGGTGAAAGGCTGCGGGTAGAGTCCCATGCCCAGTGCGCCTGTGGCGAGCAGAGTCAGAACCAGAAATTCGCGCGCACTGATATCGGTGAGTTCGGCGACATGATGATTGGCCACCGCACCGAAGACCACGCGCTTGTACATCCACAGCGTGTAGGCCGCACCGACGATCATTGTCGAGGCGGCAGCGAATGCCACCCAGAAATTAAACTTGACCGCTGCCAGAATGACCATGAACTCGCCGACAAAGCCGGAAGTCGCCGGCAGACCGGCGTTGGCCATGGCGAACAGCATGAAAAAGGCAGCGAACTTGGGCATGGTATTGACGACGCCGCCATAATCGACAATCTGGCGCGAATGCACACGGTCGTACATGACCCCGATGCAATAGAACATGGCGCCGGCTATGAAGCCGTGCGAGATCATCTGCACCAGCGCCCCTTCAAGGCCGAGCGCGCTGAACATGAAGAAACCGAGTGTCACAAAACCCATGTGGGCAATCGACGAATAGGCCACCAGCTTTTTCATGTCTTCCTGAACCAGTGCCACCAGACCGATATAGACGATGGCGATCAGCGACAGGCCGACGATCAGGCCGGAAAGTTCGTGCGACGCATCCGGCGCGATCGGCAAGGAGAAACGCAGGAAGCCATAGGCACCGAGTTTCAGGGCAATCGCGGCCAGCACGATCGAACCGCCAGTCGGTGCTTCAACGTGGGCATCCGGCAGCCAGGTATGCACCGGCCACATCGGCACCTTGACGGCAAAGGCAACCAGGAAGGCGAGGAAGATCCACATCTGGGGAACCATGGCGAGCGGCAGTTGATGCCAGTCAAGAATCGAGAAGCTGCCCCCCGACTGAACAAAAAGATAGATCAGCGAAATCAGGAAGAGCAGCGAACCCATCAGCGTAAAGAGGAAAAACTTGAACGCGGCATAGACGCGGTTCGGCCCACCCCAGACCCCGATGATCAGATAGAGCGGGATCAGCGACGCTTCAAAGAAGATATAGAACAGCATGCCGTCGAGTGCCGCGAAAATCCCGTTCAACAGCCCCGACATGATCAGGAAAGCGGCGTTGTACTGGGCCACCTTGTTGTCGATGACTTTCCATCCGGCGAGCACAACAATGACTGTGATGAAGCTGTTGAGCATCACAAAAAACATCGAGATGCCGTCTACGCCCAGATGGTAGTTGATGTTGAAGCGCGGAATCCACGGCGAAAGTTCGACGAACTGCATCGCCGGTGTCGCCATGTCGAAACCGGTGTAGAGCGGAAGGGTAACCAGCAACCCGAAAATGGCTCCAAGCAGGGCAAGCATTCGAGCCAGCGGAGAATTGCGATCCGATCCGGTTGCCAGAACGACAAAGCCGGCAATAATCGGAACCCAGATGGCGAGTGAGAGCAGCGGCAGACCTGACATATCGTTCCCAGTCATTTAGTACAGTTCAGGCGCGCAACAGCCAGAAGGAGAGTAGCGCACAGACACCAAAGATCATCGTGAAGGCGTAGTGGTAAATATGTCCGGACTGGAAGAAGCGCGCCATCATCGAGACCCAGCCGATCAGACGTACCGATCCGCCGACGATCAGTCCGTCGATCACGGCGACATCGCCGCCTTTCCAGAGCCCCTTGCCCAGCAGGCGTGCGCCGCCGGCGAAAAAAACCTCGTTGAACTTGTCGAAGTAGTATTTGTTGTCAAGCAGGGTGTAGATCGGCCCGCAAGCCGACTTGATCGCCGCCGGGATTTCCGGGCGCTTCAGATAGAAGAACCACGACAGGACAACGCCCGCCAGGGCCAGCCAGAACACCGGCGAACTGACGGCGTGGATCGCCATGGCCAGAGCGCCGTGGAATTCATGGGCCATTTCTTCCATTACCGGATGCGCTTCGGCGTTGATGAAAATGGCATTCTTGAAGAAATTGCCGTAGAGCATCGGCTCGATGGTGAGGTAGCCGATCACCACTGAGGGGATGGCCAGCAGGACCAGTGGCAGGGTTACCACCCACGGTGTTTCGTGCGGTTTCTGGCCGGGCGCCAGGCCGTGATGCTCTTCGTGCACATCGGCAACAGCGTGGTGATCGTCGCCATGTGCGGCAGGATCATCGTGCCTGGCAGGGGCCTGATGCGCCGCCTCATGAACCTTGCCGAAACGTTCCTCGCCATGGAAGACCAGGAAATACATGCGGAACGAATAGAAAGCGGTGACGAAGACGCCGGCCATCACTGCGAAATAGGCAAATCCCGAACCGCTGATGTGCGACAGGGCGACAGCTTCAATGATCGAGTCCTTCGAGTAGAAACCGGCAAAGAAGGGCGTTCCGATCAGCGCCAGCGAGCCGATCAGCGAGGTCAGCCAGGTAATCGGCATGTATTTGCGCAGGCCGCCCATGTTGCGGATGTCCTGGTCATGGTGCATGCCGATGATCACCGAACCGGCCCCAAGGAACAGCAGCGCCTTGAAGAAGGCATGCGTCATCAGGTGGAAGATCGCCACCGAATAGGCCGAGACGCCCAGCGCAACCGTCATGTAGCCGAGCTGCGACAGCGTCGAGTAAGCCACCACACGCTTGATGTCGTTCTGGATGATGCCAAGGAAACCCATGAACAGCGCGGTGATCGAGCCGATGATGATGACGAAGGACAGTGCCGTATCGGACAGCTCGAACAGCGGCGACATGCGCGCCACCATGAATATGCCGGCCGTGACCATGGTCGCCGCGTGGATCAGCGCGGAGATCGGCGTCGGGCCTTCCATCGAATCCGGAAGCCAGACATGCAGCGGGACCTGCGCCGACTTGCCCATCGCACCGATGAACAGCAGGATGCAGGTGGCACTCATCAGCGACACCGTACCCCAGTCGCGATCTGAGATCAGCGTGATCGTGGCATCGGCCAGTGCGGGGGCCTTATCGAACACGGTCTGGTAATCGAGCGTACCAAAATGCGCCAGAACCAGACCGATACCGAGAATGAAGCCGAAGTCACCGACCCGGTTGACCAGGAAGGCCTTCATGTTGGCAAAGATCGCCGTCGGTCGGGTGTACCAGAAGCCGATCAGCAGGTAGGAGACCAGACCCACCGCTTCCCAGCCAAAAAACAGTTGCATGAAGTTGTTGCTCATCACCAGCATCAGCATCGAGAAGGTGAACAGCGCAATGTAGCTGAAGAAGCGGTTGTAGCCCGGATCGTCGTGCATGTAGCCGATGGTATAGATATGCACCATCAGCGAGACAAAGGTAACGACCAGCATCATCGTTACCGTCAGTTGATCGATCAGAAAGCCGACTTCGAAAGCATAGTCGCCTGAAGTCAGCCACTGGTAGACCGGGCCGTTGTAGGTGTTACCGGCTTGCACATCCCGGAAAATGATGAGCGAGGCAATAAAAGCGATCGCCACGCCTGAAATGGCGGCGGTGTGCGCCAGCCAGCGCGGGATCACGCGGCAGAAAAGACCGGCAATGGCCGCCCCGGCAAGGGGTGCCAGGGGAACCAGCAGATAGAGTTTTTGCATTTCCATGGTCAACCCTTCAGGCTGTCCAGATCATCCACGTGGATGGTCTTCAGGTTGCGGAAGAGTACAACGAGAATCGCCAGACCAATCGCCGATTCAGCCGCAGCAACGGTCAGAATGAAGAAGACGAATACCTGTCCGGCAAGATCCTGCAGGTAATGCGAAAAGGCGATGAAGTTCATGTTTACCGCCAGCAGCATCAACTCGATCGACATCAGGATGATGATCAGATTCTTCCGGTTAAGGAATATACCGACGATGCTGATCGCAAAAAGAATCGCGCCTAATATCAAAAAATGGGACAGTGTTAGCAAGGTGCCTCCCTGGTTCCTTCTGCAAAGGGCAGCGTCTTGCGCCACCCCATCGAATTCTTGTATCTCGAAAGCTCAAAACTGCGTATCAGTAAAACAGCGTTTCATTCCCGCTTCTCGGAAGGCATTTGCAGCACGCGAACGCGATCCTTGGACTTGACGAAAACCTGCTGCGCCGGACTGACCGATTTACTCAATCGCTTGCCGCGCAGGGTCAGTGCTACCGCAGCGACCATGGCGACGAGGAGAATGACCGAGGCCAGCACAAACGGATAAACGTACTGGGTGAACAACAGGCGGGCAACGGCCTGGACATTGCTGTAACCGGCAGCCGTCTGCGCAACGTCATGATCGAACAGATCGGAAGAGGTGGCCCAGATCACGAGGCTCATTTCAGCCACCATCAGTAGCGCGACGATAGCCCCCAGTGGCAGGTAGCTCCAGAAGCCTTCGCGCAGACGGTCGAGGTTGATATCGAGCATCATCACAACAAACAGGAAGAGAACCATCACCGCACCGACATAGACGAGTACCAGTGCAATGGCGAGAAACTCGGCCTGCAGGAGAATCCACACGCCGCTTGCGCTGAAAAACGCCAGGACGAGATGCAGCGCGGCGTGCACCGGATTGCGCAAGGTCACGACACGCAGACTGGCATAAACCAGAACCGTGGAAAGAAAATAAAAAACGAAGGTCTTGAATTCCATCGTAGCGGTGCCTATCGTGAGAATCGTGTGAGCGACTCTCGAATCTCCCCTCGCCCTGGGGGAGAGGGGTCGGGGGTGAGGGAAACGGGAATGCGTACGGCGTTCATACTGTGAGATGCTCCAGATCCATTCCCGTTAACGGTATTTCGAGTCAAGTTCGCGGTCTTCGGCGATCTCGGCTTCATAGCGATCGCCGTTGGCCAGCAACATTGGCTTGGTGTAGTAAAGGTCACCACGCTTTTCGCCGTGGTACTCGAAAACGCGCGTCTCTACAATCGCATCAACCGGGCAGGCTTCTTCACAAAAGCCGCAGAAGATACATTTGTTCAGATCAATGTCGTAGCGTGTCGTACGGCGCGAGCCATCGTCCCGCTGCTCGGATTCGATAACGATGGCCAGCGCCGGACAAACGGCTTCACAGAGCTTGCAGGCAATACAGCGTTCTTCACCATTCGGATAGCGACGCAAGGCGTGCAAGCCACGAAAACGGAAACTCTGCGGTGTCTTTTCCTCAGGATACTGAACGGTGATCTTGCGCGCGAACATGTAGCGCCCGGTCACCGACATTCCCTTGAACAACTCCCTGAGCAGGAGGCTGTTGAAAATTTCTCTCATCGAACCCATGACTAGCCTCTCATTTCCAGATATTCCACGGCGACATCATCCAGAAACCGACAACCACCACCCAGATGAGGCAAACGGGGATGAATACTTTCCAACCCAGACGCATGATCTGGTCGTAGCGATAGCGCGGGAAGGTAGCGCGAATCCAGAAGAAGAAGAAAATAATCGCGGATATTTTTGCAAACAACCAGAAGATGCTGTCCGGCAAAAAACCGACGGGCGATAACCAGCCGCCGAGGAACAGCAGCGAGGTCAATGTCGAACACAGGATCATTGCCGAGTATTCGGCAAGCGAGAAGACGGCAAACGCCATCCCCGAATAGTCGACGTGGAAGCCGACGATCTCGGATTCGCCTTCGGCCATGTCAAATGGAGCGCGGTTTGTTTCAGCAACACAGGAAACCAGATATACGACAAACATCGGCAGCAATGACAACCAGTTCCACGACAGGAAACCCAGCCCCATTTCGGCAAAACGGCCCTGCCCCTGGCCTTTGACGATCTCGCCCAGATTAAGGCTGTTCGAGACCATCAGTACGACCACCAGCGCAAGACCCATCGCCACTTCATAGGAAATCAATTGCGCTGCTGAACGCATGCCGCCCAGAAAGGCATACTTGGAGTTGGAAGCCCAGCCGGCAAGCATGATGCCGTAAACGCCGATTGAGGTCATCGCCATGACGTAGAGCAGACTGGCATTGACATTTGCCAGGACCAGCGTGGCGTTGAAGGGAATCACCGCCCACGCCGCCAGCGCCGGGGCAAAGGCAAAAACCGGCGCCAGCAGAAAAACCGATCTGTCCGCTCCGGAGGGTATCACCACCTCTTTCAGCATCAGCTTGAGACCATCGGCAATGGGCTGAATCAATCCCCAGGGGCCCACGCGGTTCGGGCCAATACGCACCTGCATCCAGCCGATGATCTTGCGTTCCCAGAAGGTCACGTAGGCCACAATCAGCAGCAGCGGCGCAATGATCAGCATGACCTTGATCACCGTCCACACCAGCGTCAGAATGTTCGCCCAGGCCGAGCCGAAGGTGTCCTGGCCCAACTGCATCAACCCGTTGAAATACGGAATCAGGAAACCCGGCAACAGTTGCTGCATCACATCCACCATCATGCACGCTCCACGTCGATTGGCCCGAACATGTCACCCAGCGCTGCCGTTGAGACATGGGCTGCCGCCACCCGAACGCATCCTGCCGGTACGCTCTCATCGGCCTTCGCCGTCAGCAGTGCTTCACCCTGCCCCTGCCTGACTCGCACCTGAGAACCATCACTAAGCCCCGCCTGCACCAGCGTTGCGGCACACATGCGTGCCGTCGGCGCTGCCGCGTCTCGCGTTTGCTGCAAGGCGGCGCCACGGCGGACCAGCGGATCAGCGAAATAAATCGGTACATCGGCGATGCGTTGCAGTCCCTTACTGGCCGGGTCAGAGGAAAGCGCAAGGTCGCCGATGCCATTATCCAGGCCAGCAACAAAGACAGTCTCCGGCGCAACGATCTCGTCACGAACCTGTTCGCTGGACGTGTAATCGAAGCCGGGAATCGCCAGCAGGTTGCCGAGAACGCGCAGCACCTTCCAGCCCGGTCGCGCATCGCCCAGCGGACGACAGACGCCGTTAAAACTTTGAATACGTCCTTCGGTGTTAACGAACGAACCGGAGGTTTCGGTAAACGGAGCAAGCGGTAGCAGTACGTCGGCGTAATCAGGCGCGGCCTCGTGTTTGAAAGGCGTCAACATCACGACCAGCGCGGCCTGCTGTAGTGCAGCAACGGCCTGGTGCGGGTTGTAGCAGTCAAGTTCTGCTTCGATACCCAGCAGGACATAGGCCTGGCGCGGCTGAGCGAACATTTCGTAAGCGTTGAGCGCTGTCGGCAAGGCCCTGGCCACATGGCCGCCGACGCTGTTTGCCGCTTCCCCGATAAAGCCGAAACGGGCTCCGGTCAGAGTGGCTAGCAGAGACGCCAGGGCGTGAAGCTGGGCCGCCTGTGCGCTTTGCTCGGCCACATTGCCGAGGAAAATGGCGCGCTTCTCGCCGGCCAGCAGGCTTTCGGCAATCGCCTGGCTCACGGCGCAGGGCTCGACTGATTCCAGGCCGACCGGCAGTGCAACCTTCTTGATCCGGGCCGCTGCCTTGACCACGGCGGCCAGCGCCCTCGTCAAATCGGCCGGAGAGACCGTCATACGGGAATGCAGCCTGATCAGCGGATCGTCACCGGTCACCGATATCAGGCTGACCTGGCCCGACTGCTTGGCCAGTTGGCGCAAGCGTTGGGCGAACAGCGGGTGATCCTTGCGCAGGAAACTGCCAATCACCAGTGCGGCATCAAGATCCTTGATTTCGGACAGCTTCAGACCGAGCCATGGAATGCCTGCCAGCTTGCCTTCGCTTGAAAAATCGCGGCGACGCGGCCGAAAATCAACACTCCCCGAACCCAGGCCACGGGTCAGTTTCTGGAGCAGATACAGCTCTTCAAGCGTTGCGCTTGGCGCGGCAAGGGCTGCGATGGACTCGCCGCCGTGCGTCCTGGCAATGTCCGTCAGCGCATGTGAAACGTAGTCCAGCGCGATATTCCATTCGACTTCACGCAGGCTGCCATCGACACGGATCATTGGCTTCTGCAAGCGCTCACCTGAATTGAGCGCTTCGTAGGAGAAACGATCCTTGTCGGATATCCAGCACTCGTTGATCTCTTCGTTATCGCGCGGTAGAACACGCATGACGCGGTTGCTCTTGACCTGTACCGTCAGATTCGATCCGATGCTGTCGTGTGGGCTGACCGACTTGCGGTGCGACAGTTCCCAGCTGCGTGCCGAGTAACGGAACGGCCTGGATGTCAGTGCGCCAACCGGGCACAGGTCGATCATGTTGCCCGACAATTCGGAGTCAACCGTGCGCCCGACAAATGTTTGAATCTCCGAATGCATGTTGCGGTTGGCCATGCCGAGTTCCATCACACCGGCGATTTCCTGACCAAAACGGACACAACGCGTGCAATGGATACAACGCGACATTTCCTGCATTGAAACCAGCGGACCAATATCCTTGTGAAAAACGACGCGCTTGGCTTCATCGTAGCGTGAGGCGCTGCCCCCGTAACCGACCGCCAGATCCTGCAACTGACACTCGCCACCCTGATCGCATATTGGACAATCCAGCGGGTGGTTGATCAGCAGAAATTCCATCACGCCCTTCTGGGCATTGATGGCAAGCTCCGAGTGGGTAAAAACCTTCATGCCGCTGGTCACCGGCGTAGCACAGGCAGGCAGGGGCTTGGGTGCCTTCTCGACCTGCACCAGGCACATCCGGCAGTTGGCGGCGATCGAAAGCTTCTTGTGGTAGCAAAAATGCGGGATATAAACGCCAATGAGCTGTGCGGCATCCATGATGGTGCTACCCGCTGGCACCTGCACCTGCTTGCCGTCAATTTCAATATCTAGCATATCGCTACCTTAGACCGTTGCCTTGAAGAAGCCACTGCCAGCGCGCTGAACATCAGGCGGAACCAGGCACTTCTTGTGTTCGATGTGGTACGCAAACTCGTCACGGAAATGCTTGACGAAGCTCTGCACCGGCATCGAAGCGGCATCGCCAAGCGCGCAAATGGTGCGTCCCATGATGTTGGTGGTCACACTGCCGAGCAGGTCGAGGTCATCCGGACGTCCCTGCCCGTTCTCGATGCGGTGGACAATCTTGTACAACCAGTTGGTGCCTTCGCGGCACGGCGTACATTGCCCGCAGGACTCTTCGTAGTAAAAGAAGGAAAGGCGTTCGAGCGCTTTCACCATGCAGGTTGTCTCATCCATGACGATGACTGCCCCGGAACCGAGCATCGAACCCGCCTTGCTGATCGAGTCGTAGTCCATCGTGCAGTCCATCATGGTGGCGCCAGGCACCACCGGGGAGGATGAACCGCCCGGTATGCAGCCCTTCAGCTTGCGCCCGCCACGCATGCCGCCGGCCATTTCGAGCAGCGTCGAAAAAGGCGTTCCGAGCGGAATTTCGTAATTGCCCGGCCGGTTGACATGGCCGGAAACCGAAAACAGTTTGGTGCCGCCGTTATTGGCCAGTCCGGCTTCCAGATAGGCCTCGCCGCCGATATTCATGATGAAGGGGACGGCGCCGAAAGTTTCGGTGTTGTTGATCGTTGTCGGCTTGCCGTAAAGACCGAAGCTGGCCGGAAATGGTGGCTTGAAGCGCGGTTGTCCCTTCTTGCCCTCAATCGACTCGAGGAGTGCGGTTTCTTCGCCGCAGATATAGGCGCCGTAACCGGGGTGGGCAAAAAGCTCGAAATCGAAGCCGGAACCGAGAATGTTCTTGCCGAGCAGGCCGGCCGCAATGGCCTCGTCCAGCGCTTCCTCAAAACGAGTGTAAACTTCCCAGATTTCACCATGGATGTAGTTATAACCGCGCGCCGCGCCCATGGCATAGGCGGCGATGGCCATCCCTTCGATGACCGAATGCGGATTGAAGAGCAGGATGTCCCGATCCTTGAAGGTTCCCGGTTCGCCCTCGTCGGAATTACAGACGACGTACTTGTCGCCCGGAAAGGCACGCGGCATGAAGCTCCATTTCAGTCCGGTCGGAAAGCCGGCGCCACCGCGACCGCGCAGGACGGATTTCTTGACCTCGTTGATCACCTGATCCTGCGGCATTTTTTTGGAGAGAATTCGTTTCAGGGCCGAATAACCACCGCGCTTGACGTAGGCGTCCAGCCGCCAGTCACGATCATTGTTGCCATCGAGCCCAACGGTGAGCATCGGATTGAGTGCGCCGAGGATCGCCATTATTCGAGCTCCGCCAGCAGTTTATCGATTTGCTCAGGGTACATCCAGCTGCACATGCGATGGTTATTGACCAGCATCACCGGGGCATCACCGCACGCCCCCATGCACTCGCCTTCCTTGAGCGTTATCCTGCCGTCAGGTGTCGTCTCGTTGTAACCGACACCCAGTTTTTTCTTCAGGTACTCGCCGGCATCGACACCGCCGGACAGCATGCACGGAAGATTGGTACAGACCGTCAGTTTGTATTTGCCAACCGGCTTCAGGTTATACATGTTGTAGAAACTGGCCACTTCGTAGGCGGCAATCGGTGCCATGCCAAGGTAGTTGGCGACAAACTCGATAGCCTCGCTTGACAGCCAGCCCTGCTCTTCCTGGGCAATCGCCAGCGCCGCCATAACCGCCGACTGTTTCTGCTCAACCGGATACTTGGCGATCTCTCGATCAATTCTCTTCAATGATTCTGTAGTCAGCATCAGCGGTCAATCTCGCCAAAAACGATGTCAATTGTGCCGACCATCGTTACCACGTCGGCAATCATGTGGCCACGTGTCAGCTCGTTCATGGCCGACAGATGGACGTAACCCGGCGAACGGATTTTCAGGCGGTAAGGCTTGTTGGCGCCATCCGAAATCGCGTAGATCCCAAACTCGCCTTTGGGGTGTTCGACGGCTGAGTACACCTGACCTTCGGGCACGTGAATACCCTCGGTGCACAACTTGAAGTGGTGGATCAGTTCCTCCATGTTCGACTTCATGTTCGCACGCGGAGGCGACGCGACCTTGTAGTTATCGGTGATCACCGGACCCGGATTGACACGCAACCAGTCGATACACTGTTTGATGATGCGATTCGACTGGCGCATTTCCTCGACCCGAACGAGGTAGCGGTCATAGCAGTCACCGGTCACGCCGACTGGAATATCGAAATCGAGTCGGTCATAAACCTCGTAAGACTGCTTCTTGCGCAGATCCCAGGCGATGCCCGAACCGCGCAGCATCGGTCCGGTAAAACCCAGTTGCATGGCACGCTCGGGAGAGACGATGCCGACATCAACCAGTCGCTGCTTCCAGATACGGTTATCGGTCAGCAGGGTTTCGTATTCGTCGAGGATTTTCGGAAAACGGCTGACAAAATCCCCAAGAAAATCGAGCAAAGAACCGCTGCGCACCTCATTGATCTTCTTGACCTCTGTTGCACTCTTCCATTTCGACTCGCGATACTGCGGCATGCTGTCCGGCAGATCACGATAGACGCCCCCCGGACGATAGTAAGCGGCATGCATGCGGGCGCCGGAAACAGCTTCATAACAGTCGACCAGATCCTCACGCTCACGGAAAGCGTAAAGGACCATGGTCATCGCACCGACATCAAGTCCATGCGCACCAATCCACAACAAGTGATTCAGAATGCGCGTTACCTCGTCGAACATCACGCGGATGTACTGAGCGCGAATCGGCACCTCGATTGCGAGCAGTCTTTCGATCGCCATGCAGTAGGCGTGCTCGTTGCACATCATCGACATGTAATCGAGTCGATCCATGTAAGGAACCGACTGCACCCAGGTTTTGGTTTCCGCCAGTTTTTCTGTCGCGCGATGCAGCAATCCGATGTGCGGGTCAGCACGCATCACGACTTCGCCGTCAAGCTCGAGCACCATGCGCAACACACCGTGCGCGGCAGGATGTTGCGGTCCGAAGTTGAGCGTGTAGTTCTGGATATCAGGCATTTTCCACGTCCCCGTAGCTCTCTTCACGAACAATTCGCGGCGTGACCTCACGCGGCTCGATGCTCACCGGCTGATAAATCACGCGTTTCTGATCAGGGTCGTAGCGCATCTCGACATATCCGGAAATCGGAAAATCCTTGCGGAAGGGATGCCCGATGAAGCCATAGTCGGTCAGAATCCGGCGCAGGTCGGCATGCCCGGGAAAAACAATCCCGTAAAGGTCGAAGGCTTCACGCTCGAACCAGTTCACCGAATTCCAGATCGAAACGATTGAAGGAATCGAGGGAAAATCATCATCCGGTGCGAAACAGCGAACACGGACACGCCAGTTGTGCGTAACCGATATCAGGTGGCTGACGGCGGCAAAACGCTTGCCGGCCCACTCGCCATTTCCATAGGTGGAGTAATCGACTCCGCACAGGTCCATCAACTCCTCGAATCGCAACTCCGGCTCATCGCGCAGCATAGTCATTACGCCGGGATAATCAGCCACGTCGACGTCAATAGTGATTTCACCCAGGGCAAGCTGTAGCGACCCGATTCGATCGCCGAGATGTTTTTGCAGATTCTGGCTAAGCATTTCAAGCTTGGCGGACATGATGCATTCTCGGTTGGTTTATCGGGCGATGGTGCTGGTACGGCGGATCTTGTTCTGCAACTGGATCAGGCCATAAATCAGCGCCTCAGCAGTTGGCGGGCAACCGGGAACATAGATATCGACAGGAACGATGCGGTCACAGCCACGGACTACCGAATAGGAATAGTGGTAATACCCCCCGCCATTGGCACAGGAGCCCATGGAAATCACCCAGCGCGGCTCGGCCATCTGGTCATAGACCTTGCGCATGGCCGGAGCCATCTTGTTGGTCAGCGTTCCGGCAACGATCATCACATCAGACTGGCGCGGACTGGGGCGAAATACGATACCGAAGCGGTCCAGATCGTAACGTGAGCAACCGGCATGGATCATTTCGATCGCACAACAGGCCAGACCGAAGGACATCGGCCACATTGAACCGGTGCGCATGTAGTTGATCAGCTTGTCGGCTGTCGTTGTAACAAAGCCTTCCTGGAGAATGCCATCAATAGCCATCGTTCACTCCCAATCCAGTGCGCCCTTGGCCCAGGCATAGGCATAGCCAACGACCAGAATGATGATAAAAACCAGCATCTCGACAAAGCCGAACCACTTGACCGATTCGGTGTGGACGATCTCCTTGAAGATCGTCGCCCACGGTACAAGGAAGGCTACTTCGAGATCAAACAGGATAAACAGGATGGCGATCAGGTAGTAGCGCACATCGAATTTCATGCGCGCATCCTCGAAAGCTTCGAAACCGCACTCGTACGGAGAGAGCTTTTCGCTATCGGGACGATGGGGAGCGACCAGCAGACCGGTGATGACCGGCGCAATACCAAATACGATACCAATCAGGATGAAGATAAAAACCGGGAAATAGTTTTCCAGCATGATCCGCCACGCTATCGCTTACATTCAGACCGGAGTCACCCGCATTGGACAACTCCACTTGGTGCCGACGATGAGACTCGAACTCATACGACCTAAGTCACTACCCCCTCAAGATAGCGTGTCTACCAATTTCACCACGTCGGCACAGCTATAGTCAGACGGCGAGGTACAACTACGAGGGGAAGCACCCCTCGCCGCTTTGCTGCAGTCACTCTACTTCGGAATATCTTTTGACTTCGAGCCAGAATCCACGGGGATTCCAGCCTTGTCAGCCGCCGCCGGAGCGGGCACCGAAACAGCCTCGGATTTTACCGCATCCTGCATCACACTACCAGTCGTTTTTGGCTTGTGGGAGGCTATATAGGCCAGTGAAAGGCTGGTTACGAAAAACACGGCGGCCAGCACTGCGGTGGAGCGGCTCAGGAAGTTGGCAGACCCCGTCGCTCCGAACAGGCTGCCCGAGGCACCACTACCGAAAGCCGCGCCCATGTCAGCACCCTTGCCGTGTTGCACCAGCACCAGACCGATGACGCTGATCGCCGCCAGAATGTGAATCACCAGAACTGTAGAAAACAGATAGTCCATGTTGTTATTGAGCCGCTGCGCGACAAATCGCCAGAAAGTCAGCCGCAACCAAAGACGCACCACCGATCAGACCACCATCGATATCAGGCATGCCGAACAGTTCGACCGCATTGGACGGCTTGACACTGCCACCGTAGAGAATTTGCAGACCTTCGGCCACCTTGGCATCGGCACGGGCAATCTGTGCGCGTATGGCGGCATGCACTTCCTGCGCCTGCTCGGAGGTCGCCGTACGACCGGTACCAATGGCCCAAACCGGCTCATAGGCAACAACAGCGCCGGAGAACGCGGCCACACCAGTGCGCTTCAGAACAGCATCCATTTGCGCCGAAACCACGGCGACGGTCTGCCCGGCTTCACGCTGCTCCAGCGTTTCACCGACACAAAGAACCGGACATAAACCGGCGGCCAGCGCAGCTGCAAACTTTTCGGCAACCAGGGTATCGGACTCACCATAGATAGCACGACGTTCGGAGTGCCCGACCAGCACATAACGACAGGAAAAATCCTTCAGCATTGCCGCACTGACTTCGCCGGTGAAGGCACCCTGTGCCTGCTCGCTCATATTTTGCGCACCCCAGGCGACAGATGTTCCGGTCAACGCGGACTGCGCCTGAGCCAGATAGGGGAAGGGGACGCAAACTGCCGCCGACATTCCACGCAATTGGGCTACACCGGCTACAACGTCCTGAAGCAATTGCAGGTTGGTCTTGAGCCCACCGTGCATCTTCCAATTACCCGCTACGAGCTTTTGACGCATTGTACACCCCCAAGAAAAAGGGAGGATTATAGTCAGACAGAGCCCTTCAGGTCAATAAAAAGACACTAAGCGCTTTTCCGGAAGCATAAAAAAGCGGCCGCTGGAAAGCGGCCGCCAGAGCAGGAAATACAAGGCAATCCGCCGTTTCAGGCTAACCAAAACGACCGGTAATATAATCCTCGGTCTCCTTCTTGTTGGGCTTGATGAAAACCTGATCGGTTTCGCCAAACTCGACCATCTCGCCGATATACATGTACGCGGTATAGTCCGAAATCCGGGCAGCCTGTTGCATGTTGTGCGTCACGATCAGAATCGTCACCTTCTCCTTCAACTCGGTGATGAGTTCCTCAATACTGGCCGTGGCGATCGGGTCGAGTGCCGAGGTCGGTTCGTCGAACAACATCAATTCCGGATCAGTCGCCAAAGCACGGGCGATGCACAGGCGTTGCTGCTGCCCCCCCGACAGATTGGCGCCCTGTTCATTCAGACGATCCTTGACCTCTCCCCACAGTGCGGCGCTGCGCAGCGCCGCCTCGACCTTGTCGTCGATCACCGAACGAGCGCTTTCACCGCGCACACGCAAGCCGTAGGCAACGTTCTCATAAATCGATTTCGGAAACGGATTGGGTTTCTGAAAGACCATGCTGATGCGCATGCGCACCTCGATCGGATCGACCTTTGGCGATAGCAGGTCGGTATGGTCGGGGTGGAAATCGATCGCTCCCTCATAACGATTACCCGGATACAGATCGTGCATGCGGTTGAAGCAGCGCAAATAAGTCGATTTTCCGCAGCCCGAAGGCCCGATCAGGGAGGTCACCCTTTTCTCGTAGATCGGCATGTTGACGTTCTTGAGCGCCTGAAAACTGCCGTAAAAAAAACTCAGGTTCCGGGCTTCCGCCTTGAGCGGCAATTGCGTCTCTTGCATGTTGATTTCAATCATAAAATTTTACCCAGGCATCCCTACCAATTGATATTCTTGCGCAATCGGTAGCGCAACCAGATGGCCAGTCCGTTCATGGCCAATGTCATCAGAACAAGAATGAAGCCGGCCGCCGCCGCATTGGCGAGAAAGGCCGCCTCCGGTCGCGAAGTCCAGTTGAACATCTGGATCGGCATCACGGTAAAGGGGGCAAATAGCCAGTCAAACACTCCAGCCGGCGGTTCTCCCGTAAAGGGTGCCGGAGGCAGGAAGGCAATGAAGGTCAGAGCGCCCACGGTAATGATCGGTGCGGTTTCACCAATGGCCCGCGCCATGCCGATGATCACACCGGTCAGAATGCCGGCGCTGGAATAAGGAACGATATGGTCGCTGACCACCTGCCAGGTGGTCGCTCCACAGGCATAGGCGCCCTCCCGGATGATCTGGGGAATCGAGCGGATCGCTTCGCGGGTGGCGACAATGACAACCGGTAAAATCAGCAACGCCAGGGTCAGGCCGGCAGTCAGGATGCTTTGCCCGAGGCCGAAGGTATAAACAAACAGGCCGAGCGCCAGCAAACCATATATTATCGATGGAACACCAGCCAGATTGCTGACATTGATCTCGATGATGTCGGTCACCCAGTTCTTTCGAGCATATTCTTCGAGGTAAACGCCAGCCGCCACCCCTAAAGGTACGGCAGCAACTGCGGTCACCAGCATTACCAGCACCGAGCCCACCCAGGCCGAGAGTATCCCCGCGTTGGCGGCACGCCGCGAGGGAAAGGAAGTCAGAAATTCCCAACTGATTCGACCCAGTCCATTGATTGCCATATCGGCGAACAGCGCGGTGAAGGTCATCAGAGCGATCATCAGCGCCAGGATACCGAGCAGACCAAACATCATGTCCCAGCGCTTGTGCGCAACGATCATCGTGCGCAGAGCCTGCAATTCCTGTTGATTCATTTCAGTACACCTCGCGATACTTCTTGCGCATGTAAAAGCCGATCAGGTTGAATACCAGCGTCAGCAGCATCAGCGTCAAACCGGCAGCAAAGATCGTCTGATATCCGATGCTGCCGTGCGGCAGGTCACCCAGCGCCACCTGAACGATGAAGGAAGTGATCGTTGCACCGGGCTCCGCCGGGTTGAAGGTCAGATTCGGCTGCATACCGGCCGCTACCGCAAGAATCATCGTCTCGCCGACTGCCCGCGAGATGCCGAGAATGTACGCTGCGGCGATCCCCGAGGTGGCCGCTGGCACGACAACCCGCAAGGCGGTCTGCAGGCGGGTGGCTCCGGTGGCGTAAGACCCTTCACGCAGCGCCATGGGGACAGCGCGCATGGCATCCTCGGAGAGCGACGCAACATAAGGTATGATCATGACTCCCATGACCATACCGGCAGAAAGCAGATTGAAACCGGGCAATTCAGGGAACACTTTTTGCAGCAAGGGGGTCACGAACAGCAAGGCAAAGTAGCCGTAAATGATCGTTGGAATACCGCCAAGCAACTCAAGGAATGGCTTGGCAATCTCCCGAATGCTGAAGGGTGCAAACTCGGAGAGGTAAATGGCGATGATGGTCCCCAGGGGAATCGCCACCAGCAAGGCCACCATCGAACTGGTAATGGTTCCGGAGAGCAGTACCATGATGCCGTAGTGGGCATCATCAAAAAGTGGTGTCCACTGCGTATCGAAAAGGAAATCGGTCAGCGGAACGTGTTGAAAGAAAATCCAGGACTCTTTGACCAGAATGTAGACAATCGCTGTCGTGGTAAAAACCGAAAGAAACGCCGCGAGAAAAAGGATCGCCTCGATCACCCGTTCCTTGAAATGGCGGGAAAAGTCTTTTTTCAGTCGATCACTCGGTTGCGGCATAAGGTCAAGACTTTCGGCAGTAATAGCGTATGAATTCACCGGCAAAACCCCCAGGAATAGCCTGCTTGAGGCATTGAAAGCCCCCGGTCAGGCCGGGGGATGTATTCAGGGAGTCTTGTTACTTGGCTTCCAGCTTCATCAATTCCTCGATGGTGATACCAACCTTGTTCTCGCCGCCAAACTTGGTTCCCTTGTCGCGCTTGGCAAAGTGACCCAGGTTGTAGTCATAGGCCTTGGCAGGCAAGGGAACATACTTGACTTCCTTGGTCAGCTTCTCGGCGTTTTTCATGTAGTACTCTACGAACTCCTTGACTTCAGGCTTGTCGGCCGACTTGGCATTGACGTAAATGAAGATCGGTCGAGCCAGCGGCTGGTAGCTACCGTCAATTACCGTCTTGATTGACGGGGCAACCGCCGGCTTGCCTTCCTTATCGACAATCGGCACCGCCCTCAGTTTGTCCTTGTTTTCCTCGTAGTAGGCAAAACCGAAGAAGCCAAGGGCACCGACATCGCGAGCCACGCCCTGAACCAGGACATTGTCGTCCTCCGAGGCGGTGAAGTCGCCGCGGCTGGCCTTCGACTTGCCGTTGATGGCTTCGGTGAAATAATCGAAGGTACCCGAATCGGCGCCGGCACCGAACAGCTTCAGCGGACGATCCGGCCAGGCCGGATTAACCTGCTTCCAGTTGGTGATCTTGCCCTGCGCGCCAGGCTCCCACATAGTTTTGAGTTCGGCGACGGTCAGCGACTTGATCCAGTCATTTTTCGGATTGACAACCACAGTCAGCGCATCGTAGGCCACCGGAAGTTCCATGTATTCAATACCTGCCGCCTTGCAATCGTCAATTTCCTTCTTGAGGATGGGGCGCGAAGCGTTTGAAATATCGGTCTCGCCACGACAGAACTTCTTGAAGCCGCCGCCGGTACCGGAAATTCCAACCGTCACCTTGATGGCGTTCTTCTTGGACTTCTGAAAATCCTCGGCAACCGCTTCGGTAATCGGATAAACCGTTGACGAGCCATCAACCTTGACCAGTACATCCGCGTGAACCAGCCCGGAGGCAGAAACACCGGATAGAACCAAAGCCGCCGCAGCGGCGTAATTTGTGATCTTCATGCAACATTCTCCTTGGGTAGACATGACTAAAACAGCGAACGGCGACAAGTTTAACCGGGGAATGTTACAACTCTGTTACATCACGATTTTACTGCTTCACGCACTGCCGCTGCGAGTTTTTCTGCCGCGGCCCGTACTTTATCCGCATCCTGACCTTCGACCATGACGCGCAAAAGCGGCTCGGTTCCCGAGGCGCGCAGCAGCACCCGGCCTTGACCCTGCAGCGCCGATTCCACTTCCTGCAAAACGGCGCGAATCAGCGGATGATCTTGCCATGGAAAACCCTTGACCAGAGGCACATTGATCAATAACTGCGGATACAGCGTCAACTGTCCCAGCAGGGAAACGAGATCGCCTCCCTCCTCGCGCAACGCCGTGAGCACCTGCAAGGCCGAAACGATTCCGTCACCGGTGCTGTGTTTGTCGAGACAGAGGATATGTCCCGAGTTTTCACCCCCGAACAACCAGCCCTTCTCACGCAACATTTCCAGCACGTAACGGTCGCCGACGTCGGCCCGGGCAAAAGGCACGTTCAATCCGGCCAGCGCGTGTTCAAAGGCCAGGTTGGTCATCAACGTTCCCGCAACACCAGTCACCGGGCCTTGCCGCAGACGGCTACGGACCAGCGCCAGTAGCAATTGATCGCCGTCATAGACGCGGCCGGCGGCATCGACCATCATCACGCGATCCGCGTCACCGTCTAGGGCAATGCCCAGATCAGCCTGGTGCGCCAGAACCGCCTTGCTCAACGTCGAAGGCGCCGTCGCCCCAACGTCCTTGTTGATATTCAGGCCATTGGGCTCGGCGCCGATGGCGACCACCTCGGCACCCAACTCGTGAAAGACATGCGGCGCAATGTGGTAGGCCGCGCCGTGGGCGCAATCGACAACGATCTTCAGTCCGCGCAGGTCGAGATCGTTCGGGAAGGTGCTTTTGCAAAACTCTATGTAACGACCGGCCGCATCATCGATCCGGCGTGCACGGCCGAGTTCTGCCGATTGCACGCAGACTAACGGCTCATCGATCCCGGCCTCGATCTTCGCTTCCAGCGCATCCTCCAGCTTGGTGCCATGCCCGGAAAAAAACTTGATGCCGTTATCGTAGAAGGGATTGTGCGAAGCCGAAATGACAATCCCGGCCTGCAGGCGAAGCGCTCGTGTCAGGTAGGCAACGGCTGGTGTCGGCATCGGCCCGACCAGGCAGACATCGACCCCCGCTGCCGAAAAACCGGCTTCCAGCGCAGCCTCCAGCATATAACCGGAGATCCGCGTGTCCTTGCCGATCAATACCGCCGGGCGCTCGCCGGCCTTGTGCTTACCCCTGGCCGACTCGTCGGCAACCAGCACCTTGCCCGCCGCATAGCCGAGGTGCATCACGAAATCCGGCGTAATCGGGGACTGCCCCACCCGGCCGCGAATGCCATCGGTACCAAAATATCTTCTTGTCACTTGTTCTCTCCCCCGCCGTACCGGAATGGTTTGGCGTCAAAGCCCGACATTGTACTTAAACCTCTGGCGCTAGCGCTAATGCTATGCAAAACAACTCAAGCCATCGATGATGCGTGAAGCATGGGGCGGTGATCCGAAACACACTCTTCCCGAATTGTCGATAAATAAAATATGGGCTGCGATCAGAAAACATCGATCAACGACATCAAATCGAATTTTTAATGCCAAATATCGCATCAAAAAAACCGACCCGCAACACTCGTCAACAGGCCATTCCAGCATTGCTTGCCGTGCAAGCCTGATGGACAGCGCCTCGCGCCGCATCGCTCGTCGTGCGGTCCAGCCAGCCTGTTACTGCCAGGGTTTTTTATTGGTCAGGAAACCGCGCAGTTCTTCATTCAAGGCCATGACAAGAAGCTGGGTTCGACCGGCAATCCAGCCTCGCGTCAGCGGATCCGGCTCGCCTTTCGGATGCACTTCCTTGATCAGACGTGAAGCCGTGACCTGATCGTTGAGCGTACCGAGTAGATCCTGAATCGATGCGAGGGAAGCCTGATAAGCTGTCAGACGCTTGCGCGGCAGAATCGGCGTAAAAAATTCGAGCGCATAACGCAGCTTCTTGAAGGCGATGCGTAATTCATGTCGACGTTCGGCATTCATCCTGGCGTGTTGGCTGACCAGCCCTTCAATCATCTGTGCCCGTTTCTGCAGCCGACGCGCGGCGAACTTGCGCAGACTCAAGGCTGATGACTTGTGCTGAGCTTCGATCGTTGGCGGTTCGACTCTGAACAGTGCGGCTGAAAAGGCCAGCAGGAGCTGGCTGTATTCCTTCTGCTTCAAGGTAATGCCTGCCGATGCCTGTGCCCTGGCCTTGGTGGCCTCGCCTCTGGCTCTCAAAACCGCCAGATCGGGATCCCCTGGAAAGGCCTCTTCCAGCGGAGCCAGGGTCTCCATCAGAAACACATCCCAGTCGCGCGCACTGCCGAGCCCCCCCGCCATCTCCCGCCAGCGTGGTGAATAAACCTCGACAAAACGGACGCCAAGCACCGGTGAAAACAGTCTGAAAGCCGAGCGCAAGCGGCGGATGGCGACTCTGGCCTGATGCACGTATTCCGGGTTTTTTCCCGCGATGGCCCCACCTTCGTTGCCTTGAAGCTGCATGAGGCAGGACAACGCTATCGATCGAAACGCATCGACCGGCGACATGCCCTTATTGACCGGAGAGGTAAAGGCCTTGACCGGTTTGGCCAGATCCAGGTCGGCCAGCGCGTAGCCGCGTTCCGCCTTGCTGGCCATCTCCGGGTGAAGATGCAGGTCGGTAGCCAGCGCGATGGCCAGTTCAAAGAGGGCATCGGGCGATTCGCCCTCGAGCAGTTCCAGCTCCAGTTCGCACAGCGGTTTGCTGACCGGAGCTGCGCCAGTCGTAACGGCTATGGCGTTGATCCTGCCCCGGTCAAGCGCCAGTTCGACCAGCGAACCTGAACGCTTGACAACCCATGCCGTACGCGTGAAATCGGTCGAAAAAACGGGTTGCAGCCGGGAATGACAAGACTCAAGAAACTCGCGCAAACCGGCATCGGTAATGAGGTCAAAATCGAATACTCCCGGCTGCGTTGGCGCTTCCCACTCGCTGCGCTGCGCCAGACCACCGGCACCGGAAGCACCGCATTTGACAGTCATCAGCCAGACGGCCCAGCCCTTGCGCCGCAAACGCAGGGCGATGCCGCGCTGGCGCAGATCCATCTCCGGCGTGTCATAGTAGGTATTGAGCAGCCGATACTTCTGCGGCTTGTTTCCGGCCAGCGCCGGGTGGGCTTGCAGGAGTCCAGCCTGGGAGGGCGATACGCGTAATTTCAGCTCGATTTCCGTTGACATTCGGGGTTCTCTCTTGGGTATCTTCCTGATGTTGCCGTGACCAACAAAGCCAAGGTTTCCACGCCTTGCAGCCAACGGCAAAGGTTAGCAGAATTCCATACTGCCTGTCTTGCCCGAAATTATTACAGCATTGTTACAAGAGACGATCCGGCTTGAAGAATGAGTCGCCGTAGAAAGTCATCCCGAACCAACCGCCTGCCAGACCGCCAACGCGTCACGTGTTTCGAGAACATCATGCACACGCAGCAGGCGTGCGCCGCGCTGCAGTGCCAGCAAGGCGGCAGCCAAGCTGGCTGACAGGCGCTGTTCGACTGCTCGACCGGTGATGACGCCGAGCATCGACTTGCGCGAAATACCGGCCATTAGCGGCAATCCGTCAATTGCCAGCGTATCGAAATGACGAAGCAATTGCAGGTTGTGTTCTAGCGTCTTGCCAAAACAGAAACCTGGATCGAGCACCAGTCGATCAGATGCAATGCCTCCGGCAACTACCGTGGCGACGCGCTGGCCAAGAAACTCACGCACCTCGCCGAGCACATCAGCATAGCTAGGACTGTGCTGCATGGTCAGCGGCTCGCCCTGCATGTGCATCAGACATACCGCGCAATCACTTCCGGCGACGGCCTCCAGCGCACCGGGCATGCGTAGCGCGTAGATGTCATTGACCATCGATGCGCCATGCGCGATGGCCGCACTCATCACGTCGGGCTTGTAGGTATCGACCGAAATCGGCACGCCGCAGTCTGCCAAGGCATCCAGTACCGGCAGCAGGCGAGCGAGTTCTTCATCGAGCGTGGCTGGAATGGCGCCAGGGCGCGATGATTCGGCCCCAATGTCAATAAGATCGGCACCGGCCTCGATTTGACGGCGGGCGTACGCAATGGCTTGCTCACTATCCGCCGCCAGCCCGTCGCCGGAGAAGGAATCCGTCGTCAGGTTAACGATGCCCATGACCAGCGGACGATCAAGGGACAGTGCAAATTTTCCGCAACGAAGCATAGGAACCCATCATAAAAAAACCGGGGGAAACTTCCCCCGGTCTGTATTGAATGATTCGGCTCAAGCCGGTGCGGTTGCACTCGGCGCCGCATCCGGTGGCGGCGTATCGGCAGGATTCGTCGCCCTGGCTTGTGGCGGTTTCGGTGGTCGGGGCGGCTTGCCTTCCATGATGTCGTTGATCTGGTCGGAGTCTATCGTTTCCAGTTCGAGCAGCGCAGCCGTCATCGCTTCGACCTTGTCGCGGTTTTCTTCGAGTACCTTGCGCGCCAATGCGTACTGCTCGTCGATGATGCGACGGATTTCGGCGTCGACCTTCCGCATCGTCGTTTCCGACATGTTCTTGTGCGTGGTCACCGAACGCCCGAGAAAAACCTCGCCTTCGTTCTCGCCATAGACCATCGGGCCGAGCGCATCGGACATGCCGTAGCGGGTGACCATATCGCGTGCCATTTGCGTGGCGCGCTCGAAATCGTTTGAAGCGCCGGTCGTCATCTGGTTCATGAACAGCTCTTCGGCAATGCGGCCACCGAACAGGACGGCGATACGGCTCATCAGATAGACCCGGTCATACGCGTAGCGGTCCTCTTCCGGCAATTGCATGGTCAGCCCCAGCGCACGACCGCGCGGGATGATCGTCACCTTGTGCACCGGATCGGACTTGGGCATCAGTTTGGCGACCACGGCGTGGCCCGACTCGTGATACGCCGTATTACGTCGCTCATCCTCGTTCATCACCATGCTGCGACGCTCGGCACCCATCAGGATCTTGTCCTTGGCTTTCTCGAAGTCGTCCATATCCACCAGACGCTTGCTGGCGCGTGCAGCAAACAAGGCCGCTTCATTGACCAGGTTGGCCAGATCGGCACCCGACATTCCTGGTGTTCCGCGCGCCAGGATGTCTGCCTTGACGTCGGGCGACAGCGGCACCTTGCGCATATGCACGACAAGGATCTGTTCTCGGCCACGGATATCCGGCAACGGCACGACCACCTGACGGTCAAAACGACCCGGACGCATGAGCGCCGGATCAAGGACGTCCGGACGGTTGGTTGCCGCAATCACGATCACACCGACACTCGCCTCAAAGCCGTCCATTTCGACCAGCATCTGGTTCAAGGTCTGCTCGCGCTCGTCGTTGCCGCCACCCAGTCCGGCTCCGCGCTGGCGACCGACGGCATCGAGTTCGTCAATAAAGATGATGCACGGTGCGTGCTTCTTGGCGTTCTCGAACATGTCGCGCACCCGCGCCGCGCCGACGCCGACGAACATTTCAACAAAATCGGAACCGGATATCGAAAAGAATGGCACCTTGGCTTCGCCGGCAATCGCCTTGGCAAGCAATGTTTTACCGGTACCCGGATTGCCGACGAGCAGTACGCCTTTAGGGATACGCCCACCCAGCTTCTGGAATTTGGACGGGTCGCGCAGAAAATCGACCAGTTCGGAAACTTCTTCCTTGGCTTCGTCGCAACCGGCCACATCGGCGAAGGTGATGCTGTTGGTCGACTCGTCGAGCAGTCGCGCCTTGCTCTTGCCGAACGAGAACGCGCCACCGCGGCCACCGCCCTGCATCTGGCGCATGAAGAACACCCAGACGCCGATCAGCAGCAACATCGGGAACCAACTGACGAAGATACTCATCAGGAAGGACTGTTCCTCTTCCGGTTTGGCTTCAACCTTGACGCCATGCTTGAGCAGATCGGATACCATCCACAGATCGGGCGGTGCGTAGGAGGTCAGCTTGCGCCCGTCGCTGGTGGTGGCCTTGAGCACACGCCCCTCGATCACCACCTTGGTTATGGAACCCTGTGCGACCTCTTCCATGAACTGGGAGTACTCCATCGAGGACTGAGCGACCTGACGGGTATTGAACTGGTTGAAAACCGTCATCAAAACCAGACCGATGACCAGCCACACCGCCATATTCTTGAACATGTTATTCAATGCTGTACCTCTTCCTCGTTGCTCATCAGGGGGCTCCTGAAGGTATATGTATTGCGAAAAAATTTCATTCTAAACCTTCTGAAGCGATTCAGGCAGTACAAACCGAAGCCATTCAAAAGGAAAATCAGGCCTTTAAGCCCTTGCCCAGCAGGTACAACTCGGCACTTCGATCGCGCGAAGCATCCGGCTTGCGTGAAGAAACCGATTTGAAGACCCGTTTCATTTCACGTACAAAGTCTTCATAACCATAGCCCTGAAAAACTTTGACCAGAAAAGCACCGTCAGGTTTCAGCCAGTTCCGGGAGAATTCGAGCCCCAACTCGGCCAGATGCATCACTCTGGCCTGATCGGAGAGGAGAATACCTGACATATTGGGGGCCATATCGGAAAGTACAAGCCCCACTTTGTCACCCGCCAGCATCGTTTCCAGACGCAGCAGTACCTCAGGCTCACGGAAATCGCCGAGAATGAAGTCAACGCCCTGCAAAGATTCCATTTCCAGAAGGTCCAGCGCGATGACCCGACCCTTGCCCTGCATCCGCCTGGCGGCCACTTGCGACCAGCCGCCGGGAGTCGCCCCAAGGTCAACGACGACCTCGCCCTGGCGAATCAGTCGATCCCGCTCGTCGATTTCCATCAGTTTGAAGGAAGCGCGTGATCGATAACCTTCGGCCCTGGCGCGCTGCACGTAGGGGTCATTGACGTGTTCGCGCAACCACGCATTACTCGTTCTGCTTCGTTTCATCGCTTAAAACTCGGTAAAATGCGTTCTTTGCCAGGGTTTACTGAATGCTCGATATTAGCGCTGACCAACGACGTGCCCTGCGGGCTCGTGCCCACGCCCTGAATCCAGTCGTCACCATCAGTCAGAACGGGCTATCCGATTCGGTGCTGCAAGAGATCGGCACCAATCTGGACAGCCATGAACTGATCAAAATCCGCGTCTTCAACGATGATCGGGCAGAGCGCGAAAAGTATCTGGCGATCATCTGCGAACAACTCAGTGCCGCAGCGGTACAGCATATCGGGAAGCTCCTCGTCGTCTGGCGCCCGTCACCTGCCGCCATGGCACCGAAATCTCCTCGCCGCCGCGCAGCACCACGGCGCAGCAAGCGCAGCTTTCAGGGCAACTCGAGCAATTGAAGCGTACGGCCATGCCAGGCACGGGCAGAATTTCGCCTATTTCAGCCCGCGGCCGGCACCGACCACCAGTAGCAAACCGAGCACACTCTGCACCAGATAGAGAATGCTCGAAACACCGTGCCAGGTAGCAAAGCGATCACGCAGCACACTCTCCATCACTTCGCGCGGCAAAGCGTCGGCCTTGATTTGCGCAAGCAAGGGCTGGATACCGAACTGGCTGAGCACTGTCAGTACCAACATCACCACAAGCAGCCAGAAAACTCCGCGTTTCAAGGCGCTGCGACCAAGGCGAATCAGCATGAAAAGCAACAGGTAGGCCGCACTGGCCAGACCAACCCAGCCGATCAGCGCGAACAGCTTGCCGGCCAGCATGCCGGCCAGTTGACGGTCGGCCAGCGTGGCGAAAAGAACGGGGGCGACGAGATAGCCGATCGCCCACAAGCCGCCGACCCATAGCGACAGCGTTATCAGGTAAAGCGCTTCGGAAAAACGTCGCACGTTGCGTCACCTACTCGTATCGAACGTCGAGCACTTCGTATTGGCGCAGCCCGCCCGGAGCCTGCACCTGCGCAATATCGCCAGCAAATTTACCGATCAATGCCCGGGCGATCGGCGAATTGACCGAAATTTTTCCGGCCTTTATGTCGGCTTCATCCTCGCCAACAATCTGATAGCTGACCTGGGTTCCGGTATCCTGATCCTCAAGATCCAGTGTCGCCCCGAAAACACAGCGTCCGTCGGCATCGAGCAGTTTGGGGTCAATGATCTGGGCATTGGACAGTTTGCCTTCGACATCCTTGATGCGGCCTTCGACGAAACCCTGACGTTCCTTGGCCGCATCATATTCGGCATTCTCCGAAAGATCGCCATGTGAGCGCGCTTCGGCGATGGCCGCGATCACGCTTGGCCGCTCAACCGTTTTCAGTTGATGCAGTTCGGCACGTAGTTTCTCGGCGCCGTTAACGGTCAGAGGTACTTTGCTCATGGTCTTTACTCACGTGGTTCGCTGGCAAAGCAAAACCGCCGGCGCCCTGAATGGCGTCACCGGCGGCACGAGGACTGTTCAACTCAGTTGTGCGTGCAAAGCCTGGATCGAGTAGACCTCAAGCTCACCGCGGTTCTTTATGCCAACGGCTGCGGCTTCGGCGCCCCATACCGTGGTGTACATCGTCACGCGCGCCGCAAGTCCGGACGTCCGTATCGAGCGGGAATCGTTGATCGCCTGGCGTTTCTCGTCGACCGTATTGATGATCAGGGAAATCTCGTTGTTCTTGATCATGTCGACAACGTGCGGACGTCCTTCGGTCACCTTGTTGACGGCCTGCACTGGAATACCCGCTGCCGCAATTGTCGATGCTGTGCCGCGCGTAGCCAGAATACTGAATCCTACCGCATGCAAATCACGGGCAATCTCGACGACCTTGTTCTTGTCCGACTCCTTAACGCTGATGAAGACCTTGCCGGAATCAGGAAGTTTGACATTGGCCGCCATCTGGCTTTTAACGAAAGCTTCCTCGAAAGTCTTGCCGACACCCATCACTTCACCGGTCGACTTCATCTCCGGACCTAGAATCGTATCAATTCCCGGGAACTTGTTGAACGGGAAAACGGCTTCCTTGACCGAGAAATAAAGCGGAATGATTTCCCTGGTCACGCCCTGGCTGGCGAGCGACTGCCCGGCCATGCAACGTGCGGCGATCTTCGCCAACTGCAAGCCCGTCGCCTTGGAAACGAAGGGTACCGTGCGCGAGGCACGCGGATTCACTTCCAGCACATAGACGACGTCGTGCTGGATGGCAAACTGCACGTTCATCAGGCCGCACACATTGAGCGCTCTGGCCATCAGCTTGGTCTGCCGACGCAGTTCATCCTGTACTTCTGCCGACAGCGAATAGGGCGGCAGCGAGCAGGCCGAGTCACCCGAATGCACGCCGGCCTGTTCGATATGTTCCATGACACCGCCGATGATGACTTCATCGCCATCGGACAAAGCGTCGACGTCGACTTCAACGGCATCGTTAAGGAAACGATCAAGCAACACCGGCGAATCGTTCGAGACCTTTACCGCTTCGCGCATGTAGCGCTCCAGGTCGCGAGGATCATGGACGATTTCCATGGCACGGCCGCCCAGAACGTAGGAGGGACGAACGACCAGCGGGTAGCCGATTTCGGCTGCCAGGCGCAAGGCATCGGGCTCGGTTCGCGCCGTACGGTTTGGCGGCTGCCTGAGGCCAAGTTCCTGCAGAAGTTTCTGGAAACGTTCGCGATCTTCGGCCGCGTCGATCATGTCCGGACTGGTACCGATGATCGGCACCCCATTCGCCTCAAGGTCGCGCGCCAGTTTGAGCGGCGTCTGGCCACCGAACTGCACAATGACGCCCACCGGCTTTTCAATGGCGACGATCTCGAGCACGTCTTCAAGGGTCAGCGGTTCGAAGTAGAGGCGATCCGAGGTGTCGTAGTCGGTGGATACGGTTTCCGGATTGCAGTTGACCATGATCGTCTCGTAACCGTCTTCACGCAGCGCGAGTGCCGCATGCACGCAACAGTAATCGAACTCGATGCCCTGACCAATGCGATTCGGACCGCCACCGAGAACCATGATTTTCTTCCGGTCGCCCGGATTCGACTCGCACTCGTCCTCATAGGTCGAGTACATATACGCGGTACTGGTCGAGAACTCGGCGGCACAGGTATCGACCCGCTTATAGACGGGACGGATACCCAAAGCGTGCCGACGCCTACGCACATCGGTTTCGCCCGTCTTCATCAACTTGGCCAGCCGACGGTCTGAAAACCCCTTGCGCTTGAGTTCACGCAGGGTCACTGCATCGATCTCGTCAAATGACATGTCATCGAGCTTCATCTCGATCCTGACAATATCCTCGATCTGGGCGAGGAACCAGGGATCGATATGCGTCAGCTTATGCACTTCGTCCAGCGTAAAGCCATTCTCGAAAGCGTCGCCAACGTACCAGATGCGCTCGGGGCCGGGTTCGCCGAGTTCGCGCTCAAGCTCCTCGCGGTCAGTGGTGCGTTGGTTCATTCCATCAACGCCCACTTCAAGGCCACGCAAGGCCTTCTGGAAAGACTCCTGGAAGGTGCGCCCAATGGCCATCACTTCGCCAACCGACTTCATCTGCGTGGTCAGGTGTGAATCGGCAGTCGGGAATTTTTCAAAGGCAAAGCGCGGCACCTTGGTCACGACGTAGTCAATCGAGGGCTCGAAAGAAGCCGGCGTTTTGCCGCCGGTAATTTCGTTGGCCAGTTCATCAAGCGTTAACCCCACGGCCAGCTTGGCTGCCACCTTGGCAATCGGAAACCCGGTCGCCTTAGAGGCCAGTGCCGACGAGCGCGAAACGCGCGGGTTCATTTCGATGACTATCATGCGACCGTCATCCGGACAGATCGCGAATTGCACGTTGGAACCACCGGTATCCACCCCGATCTCGCGCAGTATGGCGATCGAGGCATCGCGCATAATCTGGTATTCCTTGTCGGTCAGAGTCTGGGCTGGAGCCACGGTGATCGAGTCGCCGGTGTGTACGCCCATCGGGTCGAGGTTCTCGATCGAACAGACGATGATGCAGTTGTCCGCCTTGTCGCGAACTACCTCCATTTCGAACTCTTTCCAGCCGATCAGCGACTCCTCGATCAGCAGTTCACTGGTCGGGCTGACTTCGAGACCACGCTTGCAGATGTCGACGAATTCTTCCTGGTTGTAGGCAATGCCGCCACCCGAACCGCCCATCGTGAACGACGGACGGATGATCGCCGGAAAGCCGATCATGGCCTGCACCTGCTGCGCTTCTTCCATCGAGTGTGCGGCGGCCGAACGTGCCGAAGCGAGACCGATCCGGGTCATTGCCGCCTTGAACTTGAGGCGATCCTCGGCCTTGTCGATGGCCTCCCTGGTGGCGCCGATCATTTCGACGCCGAACTTTTCGAGCACGCCGTATTTGGCCAGATCGAGCGCGCAATTGAGCGCCGTCTGGCCGCCCATGGTCGGCAGCAGCGCGTCGGGGCGCTCCTTTTCAATGATCTTCTCGACCACTTTCCAGGTGATCGGCTCGATGTAGGTGATATCGGCCATTTCCGGGTCGGTCATGATCGTCGCCGGATTGGAATTGACCAGGATGACCTTGTAGCCCTCCTCGCGCAGCGACTTGCAGGCTTGCGCGCCGGAATAATCGAACTCGCAGGCCTGGCCAATGACGATCGGGCCGGCGCCGATGATGAGAATGCTCTTGATATCTGTACGCTTGGGCATGAGTTACTTTCCCGCCGCTTTGCTGTCTTGCATCAGCGTGATGAAACGGTCAAACAGGTAGGCTACGTCGTGCGGGCCAGGACTCGCTTCCGGGTGTCCCTGGAAGGAAAAGGCGGACACGTCCGTTCGCGCCAGGCCCTGCAATGAGCCGTCGAACAAGGAAACATGCGTCGCTCGCAAATTGGCGGGCAAGGTGTCGGGATCGACTGCGAAGCCGTGGTTCTGGCTGGTAATCAGCACCTGTCCGGTATCGAGATCCTTGACCGGGTGATTGGCTCCATGATGGCCAAATTTCATCTTGATTGTCCTGGCGCCGGAGGCCAGTGCCAGCAACTGATGGCCAAGGCAGATGCCATAGGTCGGGACGCTGGCAGCGAGCAGTTCGCGAATGGCGGCAATGGCGTAAGCGCAGGGTTCGGGATCGCCCGGGCCATTGGACAGGAAAACACCATCGGGCCTGTACTTGAGCACTTCGGCGGCGGAAGTTTGTGCCGGCACGACCGTCACCTTGCAATTTCGCGCGGCAAGCATGCGCAGGATGTTGCGCTTGACACCAAAATCATAAGCGACGACGTGGAACTTTGCTGCGGGAGCCGGCTGATAGCCTTTCAGAGTCCATTCGCCCTCGTTCCACTCGTAGGGTGAATCGACGCTCACAAGCTTCGCCAGATCCATTCCGGCCAGCCCGGGGAAAGCCCGCGCCTCGGCAATGGCCTTCACCTCATCAACCTCAACCGCCATGATGCAGGCGGCCTGCGCACCTTTCTCGCGCAGGATACGGGTCAGCTTGCGCGTATCGATTCCGGCAATGGCAACCACACCATGCTGCTTAAGATAATCGGGCAAGGAATCCTGCATACGCCAGCTCTCGCAGCGAAGCGGCAGGTCCCGGATGACCAGACCGGCCGCGAAATTGGCGCGCGACTCGAAGTCCTCTTCATTACACCCGGTGTTACCAATATGCGGGTAGGTCAAGGTAACAATCTGCTGGCAGTAGGAAGGATCGGTAAGGATTTCCTGATAGCCGGTCATCGCCGTATTGAACACCACCTCGCCGCGGGTAGTGCCCTGGGAGCCGATGGCGAAACCACGAAAAACCGTTCCATCAGCCAGTGCGAGAATCGCGGGCGGAAGAGAGGGTAACAACGACACGAAAGACTCCTGATCCTTAGCCTACATACACAAAAGCGGGACGGCGCGCAGCCCTCCCGCTTAAATACTTGAAAACCTTCGGATTATACCCGAGAGCCCCTTTTTCGGCAATTCTCCGCAGTAAAAGCCCCTCAGTCAGCCCCTCTGCGCAATCAGCTTCAACTGCCCCGGCAAACAGATCCGCTTCAAATCGTACCTGTCCACAATGGTCTGCCGCGCGCATACTCGCAGGGGAGCGAAGTGAGCCGGATCGGCCAGGGCGGCAACGACACGTTCAGCAATTTCCTCCGGCCTGAAGAAATCCACCAGCACCCCATTCTCCCCATCTTGGATTACTTCCTCGACCGGTGCGGTTTTTGAGGCGACCACCAGACAACCCGCCGCCATGGCCTCCAGCATCGACCAGGAAAGCACAAAGGGATAGGTCAGATAGACATGTACGGCTGAAATCTGCAGGATCTTCAGAAAGAACGGATACGGCACCTTTCCCAAAAAATGTACACGGCGGCGATCCAGCGAATCGCCCAGTTCATCGAGCAGGCGTTGCCGGTACGAGTGGCCTTCCGGCAGGCGCGCGCCGTAGCTCACCTCATCGCCGCCGACGATCAGTACCTGCGCCTTCGGCCGTGCGCTCAGGATGGCCGGCAGGCTGCGCATAAAACTCGGGAAGCCCCGATAAGGCTCCAGATTTCGCGCGACATAGGTCACCACGTCATCGCCGGCGGCCAGGTGCACATCGCTTCCCGGCAGACGCAGGCGTGCCTGAGGGTCGGGAACCACGGTATCGGTATCGATGCCTTCATGGACGACGTGCAACATCGAGCGATAGCGCTCGGGATACGTCGATTTCTGCCACTGAGACGGGCACTGACCCCAATCGGCGGCCTCCAGCCCGAGCAGGTTGCCGGCATTCCGGGTGCGGATGCGCGGCGCGGTGTCGAAGCTTGGCTTCTCTGCGGGGTCGAAGCCGACGTCGGCCCCGACAAAACGATAGTAGAACTCGAAGTACCCGAGCAGCGGGGTCTGTGGAAAAACGTCCTTCAGGTACCAGATCTCGCCCCAGCCGTTATGCCCGAGCATCACATCGGGGATGAAACCGGATTTCTTCAGATCAAGCGCCACACGCGCCACCGCCTGCGCATTGAGTACCCCGGCCTCGGCTTCCTTCAGATAATGGTGCAGGTGCCGGGTCACGGTGCGCTGCGCTTTGTAAACGACTTTGCGCACACCGCTCAGGGCGGCGTCTTCGCGCTGCGTGATGAACACCACTTCATGACCCGGCTGAGCCGCCAGGTGGCGGGCCAGATGCAGGTATTGGCCGGGAAAGTTCTGATGCACGAAAAGGACACGCATGGTCGCTTCCGCTTCAGCGCTCCCGCCCCGCCTCGTGCCACGCCTTGCGCACCGGCGAGAGCAGAAACTCCATGACGCTGCGCGTGCCGAGCAGGATTTCGGCCTGCGTCTGCATGCCGGCACCGAGGGCAAAGCGCTGTTCGCCCATCACCAGTTGCATGGCCTTGAGCGTCACCAGCGCCTTGTAGAACAGGGGCGGGCTCCTGGCCGGCGCCTTGTCGTTGGCCGTGCTGTCCTTGTTCGTGGTGCTGTCGGCCGAATCGGCGCTGACATGCTCAACCACCCCGTCGACCAGGCCGTATTTCTGGAAGGGGAAGGCGGCAAACTTGAGTTTCACCGGCTGCCCCTGGCGCACAAAGCCGATGTCCTCGTTGCTGACCCACACTTCGGCGCGCAGCGTCTCTTCTTTCGGCACCAGGGTGAGCAGCACGGTGCCCGGTTGCACGACGGTGCCGGTGGTATGCGTGGACAGATCCTTGACTACGCTGTCCTGCGTCGCCTTCAGTTCCATCAGCGACTGGCGGTGCGCCTGCTTGGCGACTTCCTGCGCCAGTTTGTCGGCCTGGCCATGCACCTCGTTGCGCTCCGTATGCAACTGGCGGCGGTAGTCGCTGTCGATCTGCGCCAGCCGTTTCTCCGACTGCGTGACATAGGCGCGGTTCGATTCGATCAGGTAGTTCTGGTTCTTCAGTTCCTGCTCTTTCTCGATGCGTTCGCGCTTCTTGTCGCTGGCCATCAGGGTGCCGGCGAAACCCTCCTTGACCAGTTTCTCGAACGCCTGATCCTGCTGCTGATAGTGCGGCAGGGTTTGCGTCAGTTTGGCTTTGACCTGCTCGGCCGAGGCCAGGTCGAAGCGGTATCGGAGCAGGCGGCTGGTCTCTTCGGCCAGCGCGGCGTGGCGTGCGGCGCGGTTGGCGTGGTACTGGGCGGCGATTTCGCTGGCCAGTTCCGGCGGGTCGTCGACGGCGGGCCGATAGGGGGTGTCGGCCAGTTCGGCCTCGATGCGCGCCAGCGTGGCCTGCTTGCGGCGATACTCGGCCGCGATCGATTGGCTGTCCGCTTCGCTGATCAGCATGTCCATGCGCATCAGCACCTGTCCGGCCTTGACCGTTTCGCCTTCGCGCACCAGGATTTCCTTGACGATGCCCGACTCGGCCGGCTGCACGATCTTCAGGTAGCTGTGCGGGATGAGTTTGCCTTCAGCGACGGCGACGATGTCGAGCTGGCCGATCAAGGCCCAGAGCAGCAGCGCGGTAAGCAGGGCGAGCAGGGTCCACAGGACTTTGCGTCCGACCGGGTTGGGCGGCGAGTCGGTCAGGCGCAGCAGCGGCGGATAGAAGTCCAGCGGGCGCGGGTCGGAGGCCGGCAGGGCGCGTTCGAAAGCGCCCTGCAGCCGTTCGTAGCGGGACCGTAGCGCGGACAGCGGCAAATGCTGTTTCAAATTAAATGACATGTCTCACCGCCAGGGCACGCACAAGGATTCACCAGAACTAATTTTCCCATTTCAAAAATCAATGATCTCAAGAAGACGAGCCGAAACAGTCGATCTTAAAAACACAGTTGAGCGTAATGTCAGAATCGTAGGCCCTCATCCCCGGCCCTTCTCCCGCAGGGCGAAGGGTGTAACCCCCCTCTCCTTGCGGGAGACCGCCTGGATTCTGCGCTGGTTAGCGCGTCATCTCGATCAGTTCGATATCCTTCCTTAGCAGATCATTGACCAGTACCGAGAGTTCGACTCCCTTGGCGTCGGCCAGCGCCATCAGGCGGCTCTGTACCTGATCGTCCAGATACACGGGCAGATGCAGGCAGGCATCGGGGCGGTAGAACTTCCCGCGCACCCCTTTGGTAAAGTCGATCTCGTCGGGCATGTCGTCATCGAATGCGGATTGTGCTGGGCTCATCGTGTCACCTATCGTGGTTCGTTTTCGTACTGTTCCCGTTCTCGCCGTGTGGCCAAGCGTGCCGAAATGATGCGCACCTGCATGCTGGCCGAGCGGCTTGTACGGAAGGTATGCGCCACAGCCAACAATTTACCTTCTTCCGAGCGGCCCAGGGTAAACCAGCGCTCCTCGCTTTGGCTATGCGTCTCATCGAATACCGTCAGCGCCAGCGGATCGACCAGCACCGTGGCCGCCTGCGCGAAGCCAATGCCATGCTTGGCGAGATTGGCTTGCGCCTTGGCCGAATCCCAAGCGATTTCCAGTTCCGGCCTCATGCGGCTGCAACCGCCGAAATCGGCCCCGATTGGACGTGTGGCTTCACGATTAAGGCGACAAAATCATCTTGAAGTACTTTGCGATGCGGCCCTCTGGATTCTCGTTTCAGGTCGCGCTTGAATTGCCCGGTTTGCTTAGTCGTCCGCATCGAGCACCGACTGCAAGTCGCTCAGGGTTACCGTCTCCAGATTGCCGCGTCGAGCTTCTTTCATCGCCGCTATCGTTTCGGCATTGGGTACCAAGGGGTCGAAAGGCAGTCTCTTCTCGCTGGCTACCCGAGTCAGCATGATCCGTAAGGCATCGGACACGGTAAGCCCCATGGCCGCCAGTACGGTGGAAGCCTCTTCTTTGATGTGCTCGTCAATTCGGGCACGGACAACAGCATTCGCAGGCATTACAAACTCCTTTACTTTGTGTAGCTACATTGTAGTACACAGAAAAGATAGGCTTCGACGTGGCCGGCACCCATATCCGCCAGGGCCTCGCGAGTCAATCGGCTGCGCGGCTCTTCCTGGTCGATCCAGGCGGTCGACGCCGGTTTGACGATCCAGCCGCACGGACGTTCAAGGCGAGCGGCCAGTTGATCGACGTTTTCGGCAAGCGGCAGCGGCACGTGTGCAGTGCGTATTTCGGTGTCTATCGGTGCCATGTTTTGTCAGGGCTCGGTATCGAGCTTCAAGCGGCGAATACTACGCGGCAACCTTGATGTCTTGCACAGGTTTTTTGGGTAGGGTAACAAATATGCGGCCCTGGTTGCGCGCAAGGTCTTCCTTCTGCTTCAGTTCGGCAAAGATGCTGTCCGAATCAAAATGATGTGCCTCGGCATGTGCTTCGCGCAGCTTGCGCAATTCTTCAACTATCGGGTCTTGCCACATGCTTCATTCTCCTGAATTAAGTAGTTCTTCCGGGGTGCCGATCAGCGCCGGCTCATAACCCGCACTTCGGCAGACTCGTTCGATTTTGCGGCGCATTTGTAAATTGGCGATATGTTTGCAATTCCAGGTCAGCAGGTAATCCATGCCGTGTACGGCGGCCGTGGCGATATGGTAAGCATCCTCAATTGCGCGGATGGGTATCGCCAGTTGGGCAACAAGTAAATCGCCGAGTTCTTTGGTGTCTGCACCCAGCGTCAGTGCAGGCAGATCAGCAAGGCATCCAGACGCGCTTTTGCGGCCGTGGTATCGCCTCGCGCCGCCTCTTCATGAACGAGCTGTGAAACATAGAATTCGTATTCCTGACGTTGTTGCCATAGGTCGTGGGTGATGGACTGGTGGGCAGCGACCAATATGTCACGGCTGGGCTGTGCCGTCAGGTAGCTGATGACGCTGGTTTCCAGATAAATGCGTGGTTTCAGACCCCAAAGACCCCAAAGGGGTCAGAGACATTTCCTTTTTTACTTTTCCGACTCGGTATTTTCATTTCCCTCTCCTCTTAGAATCCAAAATCTGTTTGCCCTGGCAGCGGGTTCGTTACAGCCTCTTTCTCAGTGACTGGACGACCTCTTTGCCCGGTATTCCGCCGGATTCCCAATTGCCGACAGATGCTTTCGGCAAATCGCTCGTTGCCCAAGGGCATCCCCAGGCGCAAGGCCTCACGTATCGTTTCTGCCGCTTCAGCATCAAGTTGCGGGCGGAATAATTCCCGATAAGCCGCGCTGCGGGTTTCCGGTGAATTGCCAAGACTCTGATAGAGCAAGTGCGGGGTAAGCCGACGCTCGTGTTGCTGCAGGCCGTTGCTTCGATAGCTGCTGCAACGGTATTGTCCGGGATCGTCAACCATGCACGCCCTGACCGGATTGAGTTCGATATAGCGCTGGCAGGCCAGGAGATAGTCTTCGGCATGAATTACGCTGGATTTGTACCGCCCTTCCCAGAGGCTGCCTGTTCTCCGGTAGAAGCGGTTGACGTACTGCACATAACGACGAACGAGCGATTGCATAAGCCGTGCTGCCGCTCCCGATGCAGCGGGGGTAAGCAACAAATGGACGTGGTTGGTCATGAGGGCGTAAGCATGTATGGCACAACCGCAAGCGCGAGACGTTTCTTCCAGCCAGTGGAGGTAACAGTGGTAATCCTCCTCGGCAAAAAAACACGGCTCGCGGTTGATGCCGCGCTGGACAATATGCAAGGGGTAACCCTCAAGCAATACACGTGGACGACGGGGCATGGGTTTATGCTCGATGGCTTAAAAGGTTAATCACTCTGACCCCTTTGGCTCAATATAATCGAACTTGCCGGGCTGACCAGTCACCGGCTTGCTGTAAACGGTCGCCCCGAACCCGGTATCCGGGTCGTCGAACCGTCTATCGACTCTCCAGTCGCTCAGGTCGGCGAACCAGGAGGAAGGCATTTGATCGCTGTATGGATCGCCGTTCTCGGTATCCAGGTAGTAGTTCAGAAAATCGTCAGGGGCGACACCTTTGACCGTGGTCTTGTAGGACTGGTCGCAGGCTACCAGAAGGGCATGCAGAAAACGATTGGTCAGGTTCATGGCAAGTCTCCTTGTTCAATTCTTGGAACAGAAATCGACGATGCGGACGAAGGATGTCCGGGGTTTCTCGCGGTAGGATTTGGCAGCTACCGCCAATTTACAACCGTCCGGGGAAAGGCCCATTTGGCCGGACAAATCAAAAATGCGCTTGAGTTCGCCGTTCAGCTTCAGCCACCAGCCGCCTTCACCTTGTTCGGTGCCCACGTTGCCATTGAAGTACAGACCTGCACGGGTAAGGGCGATGTCCATGGGAGGCAGCCATTTCCCATCCGGGATCGTTATCGTCTCGACCCGTCCGTTGGGTGTCATCAAATAGATTTGGTAAGGTGCCTTTCCTTCCATTAAGCCACCTATTAGCCCGCCGTTGTATGCTTTATCTCTTCGGCTAGACGGAACAATGAGATATTTGTTTGCCCATTCGGCGTAGCGGATGTACGAGCCCAGCGACAACTCTTTCGCAAGGATCGGTAGTTCGATGGGCTCGGCTCGATCCGGTCGGTAAAGTTTTGACGGGTTTTCGAATGAGTGTTTTTCTGGAAGTCCGTCGCAGTATTGTTGTTTGCAGCTATGCACAAATATGTAGCCGTCTTCGGGGCGCAGGAACTTCGCCCCGACCGGAAAATGATCTTGCACCAAGGCCGCATGTTCGGGTCTCAGGCGCTTCTCCCGATCCACCCTGGGGCAGTCGGTGTAGGAACTGTTGTTATTAAAATCAGCATCGAACCTGTTACCGGGAGGCAACAGTTTTTCCTGTCCGAACATCCCTTCCATCTGTAAATCCTTGCTGTGATCGCCCCCCGATTTGTTGTAGATCGAGTAGGTGATAAAGCCCTGGTGGAAGCAAAAGCGGGAACCATCCCCCAAGTCGGCATGCCGAACATAAGTATTGTTCCGGGTGTCGAGGATGTACAGTCCTTTCTTCGGTTTGCCACTCTCGTCCAGAAGCTTGTCGTCAGGCGCATAGCCGGGGACGAAGACGTGGTCGTTGTCCAGCCAGTAGAGCCGCGGGCTGTCTGCCGTTTCCAGTCGCGATATTTTTTCGGTATAACCCGGCCCAGAAGATTCGCAGCCCGACAACATCAGAACCAGACCCGCTAATCCGGCTAACAGCCCTTTGAATCGAGGCACCCAAGGTTCCAGAGCACGTCCATTTCTCACGCCGTCATCCTCCAATGCATGTCGTTCGCACAATTGCTCATGGCATTATGCACTACGCGACCCCGCAGAAGGTCATTACCGCGCTTGCCGTCCATCCGGTCGCTCACATTGGTTCCGACGATCGTGTTATTCCCCGCATCCCCCGCCAGATCGAACCCTCGTGCCAGGAGCTGCGCATAGCTCAGCACCGTCCCGTCGGCAAACGCGAAGCGATCGATCGCCGGCGCATTGAGTGAGGCCAGCGCATCGCCGGGATTGCGACCCCAAAGGGGTCAGTGCGACCCCAAAGGGGTCAGAGACATTTCCTTTTTTACTTTTCCGACTCGGTATTTTCATTTCCCTCACCTCTTAGAATCCAAAATCCGTTTGCCCTGGCAGCGGGTTCGTTACAGCCTCTTTCTCAGTGACTGGACGACCTCTTTGCCCGGTATTCCGCCGGATTCCCAATTGCCGACAGATGCTTTCGGCAAATCGCTCGCTGCCCAAGGGCATCCCCAGGCGCAAGGCCTCACGTATCGTTTCTGCCGCTTCAGCATCAAGTTGCGGGCGGAATAATTCCCGATAAGCCGCGCTGCGGGTTTCCGGTGAATTGCCAAGACTCTGATAGAGC
>NZ_JAEUOI010000014.1 GCF_016790145.1 Propionivibrio sp.
GGGCTACGCGCAAGTTCGCCAATCTCAAGGCTAACTCCCGGGTTGCCCTGCTGATCGATAATCGCGAAAACAAGGGTTCGGATACGCAGGATTCGGTGGCGGTAACGGCGATCGGGGAAGCGGAGGAAGTTGACGCCGAGAGTGGCACTCTCCTGCTCGACCTGTATCTCGCCCGCCATCCCTATCTGGCCGAATTCGCCGCCTCTCCCTCCTGCGCCATCGTGCGTGTGAAGATCAATTCTTACCTGCTGGTTTCACGCTTTCAGAAAGTACTCCAATGGCGTATCGGTAATTAGCCGATTCACGCTGCAATTCTTCTGTTTCTCTGGCGCGACGCCAGTTTCCCCGATGTGTGTGCTGTTCCCTGGGTTTTTCCAGGGGGTGGGTTTTCTTGCACTTGCGCCAGTGTGGCCGATCGGCCATGCATCGTAACAAACCACTTTAAGTTACTTATTCTTAGCATTGTTTTATAAAGGAAATATTTTTTAAATATTTTCTACAAAATGTATGTTAAGTCCTTGTAGTCATTGAAAAAAACTGCAAAAAATCGCTTGCATTGCCCAATTCTTTGTCTTAAAGTGGGGTCTTGTGGTGAAAAGTGGGTAATTTGGGATATTGTCGGGCAATTCAGCAAGGGGGTGGGTTTGATGTTCCAGGGTGCAGCGGCGCTAAGTCTCGATGCCAAAGGTCGGCTAGCCATTCCGGCGCGTCACCGAGAGGCGCTCGTGGCGGCATCCGGCGGTCATCTGGTATTGACGGCACACCCGCATCGTTGCCTCCTGCTTTATCCCGCAACGGCCTGGGAACCGATTCGTGACAAGGTGCTCGCCGCTTCCAGCCTGAATCAGCAAGCTGCCGCCATCAAACGCCTGCTCGTCGGCAACGCGCGCGAAGAAGCCATGGATTCAGCCGGTCGCTTGCTGGTTGCCCCCGAGCTGCGCCAGTTTGCACAGTTTGAAAAGCAGGTCTGGCTGGTCGGTCAGGGAACGCATTTCGAAATCTGGTCGGATGCCGGCTGGCAGAAGCAGCAGGAAGTTTTCTTTGCCATGGGCGATCAGTTGTTGCCGCCTGGTCTTGAGGATCTGGCGCTGTGAGCGTTGTCTCGCCGCATCAGACGGTGATGCTGCAGGAGGCGGTCGAGGCACTGGAAGTCAAACCCTCCGGCACGTACGTCGATGGCACCTTCGGCTACGGTGGACATAGCCGCGCAATACTTGAACGGCTTGGCCCGAACGGCCGGCTTCTGGCTCTGGATCGTGACCCGCAGGCGGTTGCGGCGGCGGCGTCAATCAACGATCAACGATTGACCATGGTCCACCTGAGTTTCGGCGAACTCGCCGTGGCGGTGCGGCAGGCGGGGATTGATGCAGTGGATGGGGTGCTTCTGGATATTGGAGTGTCGTCGCCACAGCTCGATGAGGGGGAGCGGGGCTTCAGCTTTCGCTTCGACGCGCCACTCGACATGCGGATGGATACCACGCAGGGCGAGACGGCAGCGGCCTTTCTGGCGCTTGCCGGAATAAAAGAAATTACGGAGGTCATTAGAAACTATGGCGAAGAACGGTTTGCTTTCCAGATTGCAAAGAAGATTGTGGCTGCTCGGAGCGAGCGGCCTGTTGCAACCACGGGCCAACTCGCCGCGCTTGTACGCGAGGCCGTGCGGACCCGCGAGCCCGGCCAGGATCCGGCGACGCGTACCTTTCAGGCTCTACGGATTTACGTCAATCAAGAGCTCGAGCAACTGGCGCTAGTTCTGCCGCAGGCGATGGATAGTCTGAAGTGCGGCGGGCGGCTGGTGGTCATCAGCTTTCATTCGCTCGAAGATCGAATCGTCAAGCGTTTCATGCGTGCGCAGGCTTCGCCGGATAACTTGCCGAAGAATCTGCCCTTGCGTTCGGTCGATCTGCCTTCGCCCAGGTTGCGTCTGGTGGGCAAGCCGGTCAAGGCGGGCGCGGCGGAGATAGCCGCCAATCCGAGGGCGCGTAGCGCGGTGATGCGAGTTGCCGAAAAGCTCGTTGCACGGCTGGTCACGAATAATCTGGTTGGAGGGTGCGCCTGAAATGGTTCGCCTAAACTTCCTTCTTCTGCTCGTGGTTGTGCTCTGCGCGCTTAGCGTGGTGACCTCGCAACACAAGGCGCGCAAGCTCTTCCAGGCGCTGGAGGGCGAACAGGAGCGCAGCAAGCAGCTCGAGGTTGAATTCGGCCAGTTGCAACTGGAGTTGTCGACCTGGGCAACATCGCCGCGCATCGAGAAAATCGCTCGCGACAAGCTCAGGATGAAAACGCCTGAAGCCGCAAAAATAATCACCATCAACCCGGTAGAATTGCCGCGCAGGGCAGGTGAAGCGGCTTCAGTCAAACACGGCGGGGAGTTGTCGCGATGATGCGCTTCAGAGGCGCGCGGGCGCACCGCTTCGCAGAAAGTCCGCTGCTCAAGCTGCGTTTGCAGGCTTGGCGTTCGCGCCTGATGGCCTTGCTTATTCTGTCCTGCTTTGCCGTATTGCTCGGCCGTGCATTCTATCTGCAAGTACTCAATAACGATTTTCTGCAAGAAAAGGGTGAATCGCGCTACCAGCGCGATCTTGAAATTTCTGCCTCGCGTGGCCGCATCGCCGACCGTAACGGTGAGGTGCTGGCGATCTCGACACCGATGAAATCGGTGTGGGCGATACCCGCTGATGCCCGTCTTACGCCGGAACAGGGTAAAAAGCTTGCCGGTTTGCTGGAAATGGACGTCAAGGACTTGTCGCGCAAATTGGCCAGCGACAAGACCTTCGTTTTTTTGCAGCGCCAGTTGCCACCCGAAGTGGGCGAGAAAGTCGCTGCACTGAAACTGCCCGGGATCGGTCAGAACAAGGAGTACCGCCGTTATTATCCGAGCGGCGAGATGACCGCGCATATCGTCGGTTTTACCGGCGTTGACGACAAGGGGCTGGAGGGTGTTGAACTGGCCTACCAGAGCCAGTTGCTGGGACATCCCGGGAGTCGTAGCGTGATCAAGGACCGGCGTGGCCAGATCGTCGAGGACGTGGGTTCGATCAAGTCGCCACAGGACGGCAAGGACATCCGCCTGGCGCTCGACTCCAAGATTCAATATCTTGCTTACAGCTACTTGAAGCAGGCGATCATTGACAACAAGGCCAAGGCGGGTGGTGCTGTGGTCGTAGATGTCAAGAGCGGTGAAATTCTTGCATTGGCCAACTGGCCGACTTACAACCCGAACAATCGCGAGCGCCTGTCGGGAGGGCAACTGCGTAACCGCGCCGTGACCGACACCTTCGAGCCCGGATCGACACTGAAGCCATTTACCATTGCCCAGGCGCTGGAAAGCGGCAAGGTGCGCTTCGATACGATCATCAACTGCGCACCCGGCAAGTTGACGATCGGCAGTGCGACGATTTCAGACGCGCATCCGCATGGCGCGCTGACCGTCGCGCAGGTTATCCAGAAGTCGTCCAACGTCGGTGCGGCAAAAATCGCCGGCATGCTGAGCTCGCAGCAAATGTGGGACATGTTCGACGCCGCCGGATTCGGCCAGGTCTCGCGCCTTGGTTTTCCGGGCGAAGTCAGCGGTCGCTTGCGTCCATGGAAGAGCTGGCGCCCGATCGAACAGGCGACGATGTCCTACGGGCATGGTATTTCGGTTTCCCTGATGCAACTGGCGCGTGCTTACTCCGTTTTCGCGCGCGATGGCGACATGATCCCGCTGACGCTGACCAAACAGGATGCTCTGCCCCTGGGCAGCGTACCGGTATTCAGCCAGCAAACGGCACGTGAAGTACGCGCCATGCTGGAGATGGCTGTCCAGCCGGGCGGTACCGCACCGAAGGCGCAAATTCCGGGCTACCGCGTGGCCGGCAAGACGGGTACGGCGCACAAGCTGGAGGGTGGTCAATACGCCAACAAATATGTATCGTCTTTCGTCGGTTTTGCACCGGCGTCGGATCCGCGCCTGATCGTTGCCATCATGATCGACGAGCCGAGTGGCGGCAAGCACTACGGGGGGGATGTCGCCGGCCCGGTGTTTGCCGGTGTCATGGGCGGCGCGTTGCGTACTCTCGGCATAGCGCCCGATGCCCCGCTGCGCGCTGCAGGAAGTCCACCTGGGGTGCAGGTGGCACAGAGTGGCAACGCCGCGAAAGCATCGCCTGCCAAGGAGAAACTGTGAGCAGCCTGGCCACGTCTTCGCTTGCCAAATCTCCGGACGCCATCATCCAGCAACTGGCCGCGTTGGGCGTGCAGCCGGGCGGCGTCGCTGACGACAGTCGTCAGGTTCGCCCCGGCGATCTGTTCGTCGCCTTTCCCGGCGATCTGGCCGACGGGCGTCGATATATCGCCGACGCCATCGCGCGTGGTGCCTGTGCGGTGTTGTGGGAAGCAGAAGGTGACTTCGTATGGAATCCCGACTGGAAGATCTCCAATCTGCCAGCCACCCGTGTGCGTGCGCTTGCCGGTCCGCTAGCGCATGCCCTCTTTGGCCAGCCAAGTGAGCGGCTGTCGCTGATTGCGATTACCGGCACCAACGGAAAAACCACTATCAGTCAGTGGATCGCTCATGCGTATCCGCGTCTTTGCGCGATCATCGGCACGCTCGGCGCCGGTTTTCCGGATCAGTTGCTTGAAACCGGGTTCACGACGCCCGAAGCGGCGACCCTGACGCGCTATCTTGCCGAATTTGCCGCTGCCGAAGCACAGGCTTGTGCGCTGGAAGCCAGTTCAATCGGGATTGAAGAAGGGCGTCTCGACGGTGCGCGGATCGATGTGGCGGTGTTTACCAATCTGACGCACGACCATCTCGACTACCACGGAACCATGGAGAACTATGCGGCAGCCAAGGAAAGGCTGTTCATCTGGCCACGTCTGCGCTTGGCGGTCATCAATCTCGATGACCCTTTTGGCCGGGAATTGGTCGGGCGCTGCACGGCAGCCCGGATCCTGGGCTATACGCAGAGCGAGGCGCCCAGCGCGTGCCAGGGTGTGATCCGCGCCGAGAATGTTGAGGAAACCATTCACGGCCTGCGCTTCACACTCTGTGCGCCGAATGGTCGGGCGCCGGTCGAGAGCGGATTGCTCGGACGCTTTAACGTATCCAATTTGCTGGCCGTTGCCGCCGTGTTGATCGATGCCGGCTTGTCGCCGGAAGACGTTGCCGACCGCTTTGCAAAACTGACTTCACCGCCTGGTCGGCTGGAAAAGGTCGTTGGTCGGCGTCAATCTGCAGCGCAGGAACAAACCCTGGGTGGCTCCCTGGAGCGGGACAACGAACCGATGATCATCGTTGACTATGCGCACACACCCGATGCGCTGGAGCGTGCCTTGCGTGCGCTGCGACCGGTGGCCAGGGCGCGTGGCGCCAGTCTGGTCGCCCTCTTTGGCTGCGGCGGCGATCGCGATCGCGGCAAGCGTCCGCTGATGGGCAAAATCGCTGCGCAACTGGCTGACCGTGTCGTGCTGACCAGCGATAACCCGCGCAGTGAACAGCCTTCGGCCATTCTTGACGAAATCCGGATTGCGGCCCCGGGCGCCGAACTCATTCTTGATCGCGCGCAGGCCATTCGACAGACGATTCTGGCGGCACATCCGGCCGATGTGATTCTGCTTGCCGGCAAGGGGCACGAGACGTACCAGGAAATCGCTGGCGTGCGCTGCTCGTTCTCGGATATTGCCGAGGCCAGCGCTGCACTTGCTGCCCGTCTGGAGTGTATGTCATGAGCATGATGATGGATCTCGCAGCCGCCGCGAAAGCGATCAGCGGTACCTTGATGGGCGATAACGTGTCTTTTTCCGAGGTCTCAACCGACAGCCGGAAACTTACTGGCGGAGAACTGTTTGTTGCGCTGCGTGGCGATCACTTCGATGGTCATGAATTCGTCGCCGCCGCCAAAGCGCGCGGTGCGGCCGCTGCGGTGGTCGATTCCAATACGCTCGAGAAATTTGAGTCAATCGGCCTACCCTTGCTTGTTGTGGCCAATACCCGTCTGGCACTCGGTACACTGGCGTCCGACTGGCGCGCCCGCTTTGCGTTGCCGCTTATTGCGGTGACCGGCAGCAATGGCAAGACCACTACCAAGGAAATGATCGCCAGTATTCTGAAAGTGACTTTTGGCGATGCCGTACTGGTTACCCAGGGTAACCTCAATAATGACATAGGTCTTCCGCTGACGCTGCTCAAACTGAATACCGGACATCGTGCGGCGATCATCGAGATGGGGATGAATCATCCGGGTGAGATTGCCTATCTCTCCAGTATCGCCCGGCCAACGGTGGCGCTGGTGACCAACGCCCAGCGCGCGCATCTGGCAGGCATGGGTTCGATCGAGGCCATTGCCGCTGAAAAGGGAAGCATCTATGAAGGGCTGAGTGAGGCCGGCGTGGCAGTAATCAACGCCGACGACTTTTGGTACGACCTGTGGCGTGCGCAGAGCAGCGGTAAACGGGTGCACAGCTTTTCCTGCGAGAGAACGGCGGATGTTGGCGGGTGCTATCAGGTGCGCGGGCTGGAAAATCATCTGACCATTTCGGCGCAGGGTGAACAGATTGAAGTCGCGCTCGCCTTGCCGGGAGCGCATAACGCACGCAATGCCCTGGCTGCAGCTACTGCCGCACTGGCGGCCGGGGTTCCCCTTGCGGACGTGCGCGAAGGCCTGAGCGCTTTCCGCGGGATCAAGGGCCGCTTGCAGCGGCGTGCCGGACTGAATGGCTCGATCTTGCTCGACGATACCTATAACGCCAATCCGGATTCAGTGCGTGCCGGCATCGACGTGCTGGCGGCGACCGTCGGCAAAAAGATTCTGGTTCTGGGCGATATGGGCGAAATCGGCGACATGACCGGCCAGTTCCACGACGAGGTAGGCGGCTATGCCAAGAGCCAGGGCGTTGACCGCTTGCTGGCTCTGGGTGATTCGAGCGCGCTGGCCGCGCACAACTTTGGCGCGGGTGGGCGGCATTTCAAGAAGGTCGAAGACTTGATCGGGAGCCTGATCGGCGAGTTGACACCAGAAACGACTGTTCTCATCAAGGGTTCGCGCTTCATGCGCATGGAGCGTGTGTCCGATGCCGTCATTGCACTGCAACAGGAAGGGGGCATCTGATGCTGCTGATGCTTGCGCAATGGCTGGGGCAGGACATCCGCGGGTTCAACGTGTTCGGCTATATCACGTTGCGCACGGTACTGTCGGCGATGACGGCACTGATCATTTCGTTCATGGCCGGTCCACGCGTGATCCGCTGGCTGGCCGCCAAGAAGATCGGTCAGGCCGTTCGTCAGGATGGTCCGCAGACGCATCTCGTCAAAACCGGTACGCCGACCATGGGCGGCGTACTGATCCTGATCGCGATAGCAATTACGACCCTGCTGTGGGGCGACCTTACCAACCGTTATGTGTGGGTCGTGCTGATCGTCACCCTGGGCTTCGGTGCCATCGGCTGGTATGACGACTGGATAAAAGTGGTTTATCGCGACCCAAAGGGGCTGCCCAGTCGCTGGAAGTATTTCTGGCAATCGGTACTGGGGCTGGCGGTGGCGGTCTATCTATCCTTGTCGTCGACGGTTCCCGCGCAGATGGAACTGATTGTTCCCTTCTTCAAGACCGTGACCTATCCGCTCGGCGCGATCGGCTTCATCACACTGACCTACCTGGTTATCGTTGGTACCAGCAACGCGATTAACCTGACCGACGGCCTTGACGGACTGGCCATCATGCCGACGGTGATGATCGCCGCCGCGCTGGCCATCTTTGCCTATGTTGCCGGTAGCTCGGTCTTCGCGAAATATCTGCTCATGCCCTACATTCCGGGCGCCGGTGAACTGGCCATTTTCCTCGGGGCGATGGCTGGCGCCGGGCTGGGGTTCCTGTGGTTCAACGCCTATCCCGCCGAAGTATTCATGGGTGATGTCGGCGCACTGGCGCTGGGTGGCGCGCTCGGCACGGTGGCGGTGATCGTGCGTCAGGAAATCGTGCTGGCCGTCATGGGTGGCATTTTTGTGGCCGAAACCCTGTCAGTGGCGGCACAGGTTCTCTACTTCAAATATACCGGCGGCAAGCGCATTTTCCGCATGGCGCCGCTGCATCACCACTATGAACTTGGCGGATGGAAAGAAACCCAGGTTGTCGTCCGCTTCTGGATCATCACCATCATGCTGGTGCTGATCGGCCTTTCGACGCTGAAGATCCGCTGAAATGAATCTACTCGGCAAAAACGTTCTGGTCATCGGTCTCGGCGAGAGCGGGCTGGCTATGGCGAAATGGCTCGCCCGCCAGGGCGCCGTTGTGCGAGTGGCCGACACACGCTTGCAGCCTCCCAATGCGGTTGTCCTGCGTGCTGCCGTGCCGCAGGCCGAACTGCTGACCGGGCCGTTGGTGGCCGAAACGTTTTCCAGGACGCATCTGATCGCCATCTCGCCCGGTATGCCGGCGCAGGAGCCGCAAGTGCAGGCCGCCGTCGCGCGCGGCGTGCCCCTGGTTTCAGAAATCGAACTGTTTGCCTGGGCGGTGCAAGAATTGATGCCGCAGACAAAAATAATCGCCATTACCGGCAGCAACGGCAAGACGACAACGACGACGCTGACCGCACATCTGCTCAATGCCGTCGGCGAGCGCGCGATCGCCTGCGGCAACATCTCGCCATCGGCGCTCGATGCCCTGATGGAGGTCATCGACAGGCGTGCACCCGACTCCTCACTGCTCACTGCACAATCCGCTCCGGCGGTATGGGTTCTCGAACTCTCCAGTTTCCAGCTTGAAACCACGCATACGCTCAAAGCCAACGCGGCTACGGTGCTCAATGTCAGTGAGGATCATCTTGACCGCTACAGCGGTATGGATGATTACGCGGCCGCCAAGGCACGTGTCTTCAAAGGGCGTGGCGTGATGGTGCTCAACCGTGACGACGATCGCAGTCTCGGCGCCGGTCGGTGCGGCCGAAAGCTAGTCACTTTTGGCCTCAACCCGGCACCGCGATCAGTCGATTATGGTGTGGCCGATGGCTGGCTGGTGCGCGGCAATGAAAAGCTGATCACGCTCAGTGAGCTGAAACTGGCGGGCTTGCACAATGCCGCCAACGCGATGGCGGCACTGGCCTTGTGCGAGGCGATCGGCGTTGAGCCGCGCAGCCTGCTGCCGGCGCTGACCCAGTTTACCGGCCTGGCCCATCGCGTCGAGTTCGTCGCAAAAATCAAGGGGGTCTCCTACTACGACGACTCCAAGGGCACCAATGTGGGCGCGACAGTGGCTGCAGTGCAGGGGATGGGCTGCAAGGTGGCGATCATTCTTGGCGGTGAAGGCAAGGCGCAGGATTTCTCGCCGCTCAGGAAGGTGCTTGCCCAGCATGCCCGGGGGGTTGCACTGATCGGGCGCGACGCCGGACTGATCGCTGCAGCATTGGAGGGTTGTGAAATTCCAGTGAAGCACTGTGCCGACATGGCCGAGGCGGTTCGCTGGTGCGCGTCGCAAACCGGTCGCGGTGATGCTGTTCTGCTGTCGCCGGCCTGTGCCAGTTTCGACATGTTCAGCGACTACGCCCATCGCGCCGCCGTGTTCATTGACGTCGTGCGCAGTCTGGAAAGGGAGGTAGCCTGATGTTGCCCGCGCTTGACGCTCCCCGCCGGATGCCTGCAGAGGTCGATTTGACCCTGCTGTGGAGCGGCTTGATACTGCTGCTGATCGGCATGGTGATGGTTTATTCAGCGTCGATAGCCATTGCTGAAGTGGGGCGGTATACCGGCAATCATCCGAGCTATTTCCTCGTCCGCCACGGCGTATTTCTGGTCATCGGGCTGATTGCTGCAGCTTTTGTCTTCCAGGTGCCGTTAGCGACCTGGCAACATCTGGCGCCCTGGCTTTTTGTCGCCGGCTTCATACTGCTGGCGCTGGTGCTGATTCCGGGTATCGGTCGCGATGTCAATGGCGCGCGCCGCTGGCTGTCACTCGGCATCGTCAATCTGCAACCTTCCGAGTTGATGAAGCTGTTCGCCGTGTTGTACGCCGCCGACTACACAGTGCGCAAGATGCCGCACATGCATGACTTGAAGAAGGCTTTTCTGCCGATGGCCGGGGCCATGGTGGCGGTTGGCGTACTGCTGCTCAAAGAGCCGGATTTCGGTGCTTTCGTCGTCATCATTTCGATCGCCATAGGCATTCTCTTCCTGGGCGGCATGCGTGCCCGTCTGTTTGCCATCCTGATTGTCGTGCTGGTTGCCGCCTTTGCCGTGCTCATCATCGTTTCTCCCTACCGGCGTGACCGCATTTTCGGATTTATGGATCCATGGTCGGATGCCTTTGGTCGCGGCTATCAACTATCGCATGCGCTGATCGCTTTCGGACGCGGCGAGTTGCTCGGTGTCGGGCTGGGCGCCAGCGTCGAGAAACTGTTTTACCTGCCGGAAGCGCATACCGATTTTCTGCTGGCGGTGATTGCTGAAGAACTCGGCTTTACGGGCATCGTCGTGGTCATCGTCCTGTTTGGCCTGCTCATTCAGCGCGCCTTTGCCATCGGCCGTCAGGCCGTGGCGCTCGATCGCCTGTATTCGGCACTGGTGGCCCAAGGCATCGGTATCTGGATCGGCATTCAGAGTTTCATCAACATGGGCGTGAATATGGGTCTGCTGCCGACCAAGGGCCTGACCCTGCCGCTCATGAGTTTTGGCGGTTCCGGAATCCTCGCCAACTGCGTAGCCCTGGCCATCCTGCTCAGGGTCGATTGGGAAAATCGTCAATTGATGCGCGGGGCGAAGTTATGAGCACTCCTGTCTTTCATCAATTGACGATTTCGGCGAAGGCTAACTTGCGCAGCAAGTTAAGCGCGCAGCGCGGCCGTAGCCAAAACTACGAATTGATGCGCGGGGCTAAATTATGAGCAAGACGCTGCTCGTGATGGCCGGCGGTACCGGCGGCCACGTGTTCCCAGGTCTGGCCGTTGCCGATCTGCTGAAGAGCCGGGGCTGGAAGGTTGTATGGATGGGCAATCCGGAGGGCATGGAGGCCAAACTGGTTCCCTCGCGTGGCTATGAAATGTCCTGGATGCGCTTCGGCGCGCTTCGTGGCAAGGGACTGTTGCGCAAGTTGCTGCTTCCTCTGGCTTTGCTCTCGGGTTTCTGGCAGGCGTTGCGCGAGATTCGCCGCGTCAAGCCGGATGTCGTGCTGGGTATGGGCGGCTATGTCAGTTTCCCTGGCGGAATGATGGCCGTGTTGCTCGGCTGCCCGCTGGTTGTGCACGAACAGAATTCGATTGCCGGCCTCGCCAACCGGGTGCTGTCAAAGCTCGCATCGCGCATCGTTTGCGGTTTCCCGGAGGCCTTGCCCAAAGGCGAGTGGGTTGGCAATCCGGTGCGTCCTGAAATCGCCGGGATAGCGGAACCCGCCGAACGTTTCGCCGAGCGCGCGGCTGACGAGAACCTGCCGCTCCATCTGCTGGTGCTCGGCGGCAGTCTGGGTGCCGCCGCAATCAATGAAATGGTGCCGCAAGGGCTGGGGCTGTTGCCTGCCGAAGAGCGCCCACAGGTGGTGCATCAGGCCGGTTCCAAACATCTCGAACAGTTGCTGAACAACTACCAGTCTGCCGGTGTGCAGGCGCACTGTGTGGCTTTCATCGACGATATGGCCGGCGCCTACGAATGGGCCGACCTGGTGATCTGCCGGGCGGGTGCGTTGACGGTTGCCGAACTGGCTGCGGCCGGCGTAGCGAGCATTCTGGTGCCTTTCCCATACGCCGTTGATGACCATCAGACGGCCAATGCCAAATTTCTTTCCTCCGCCGGTGGTGCGATTTTATTGCCGCAGAACGAAATGACACCTGAATCGATCAGTCTGCTCCGCAACTACACGCGCGGCCAGTTGCAGCAGATGGCTGAGCGCGCGCGCGCGATGGCCAGGCCGCACGCAACAGCCGAAGTCGCAAGAGTGTGCGAGGAGGTGGTGAAATGAAACATAAAGTCAAAAACATCCATTTTGTCGGCATCGGTGGTTCGGGAATGAGTGGAATTGCCGAAGTGATGTTTAATCTGGGTTTCGGCGTCAGCGGCTCCGATCTGGCCGACAATGCAACGACCAGGCGTCTGGCCGGGCTGGGCATTCGAATCACGGCGGGGCATGCGAGTGAGAACATTGTCGGCGCTGACGCCGTGGTTGTGTCGACGGCGGTCAAGGATGACAACCCGGAAGTCGTTGCCGCCCGCCTGCGCAAGGTGCCACTGGTGCCGCGTGCCCAGATGCTCGCCGAGCTGATGCGTCTCAAGCAGGGAATTGCGATTGCCGGGACGCACGGGAAAACGACGACGACCAGTCTGGTGGCCTCTATTCTGGCCGAAGGCGGCATGGATCCGACCTTCGTTATCGGCGGCCGGCTAAACGCGGCCGGAGCGAATGCACGCCTTGGCTCCGGCGATTTCCTGGTGGCCGAGGCCGATGAGTCCGACGCCTCTTTTCTGTTCCTGTCGCCGGTCATTTCGATTGTGACCAACATTGATGCCGACCACATGGAAACCTACGGCCATGATTTCGGCAGGCTCAAGCAGGCCTTTGTCGACTTCCTGCAGCGTCTGCCGTTTTACGGGGTGGCCGTGCTCTGTGCCGATGACGCCAATGTCTGCGAAATCATTCCGCAGATTGCCAAGCAGATTGTCACCTATGGTCTGGACGCTGCCGCCAACGTGCGTGCCGAAAACGTTGTAGCGGCTGCCGGCCAGATGCGGTTCGATTGTGTACGCATCAACGGCAGCGTCACGCGCTTCCCGGTAACGCTCAACCTGCCAGGGGTGCATAACGTGCTCAACGCGCTGGCGGCAATTACTGTGGCCAGCGAACTGGGTGTCTCCGATACGGCCATCGTCAAGGCGCTGGCCGAGTTCAAGGGCGTTGGCCGGCGCTTCCAGCGTTACGGCGAAGTGCCGCTAGCCAGTGGCGGCCAGTTCACGCTGGTCGATGACTACGGCCATCATCCGGCGGAAATGAAGGCAACCATCGCCGCTGCACGAGGAGCCTTCCCCGAGCGTCGTTTGCTGCTGGCCTTTCAGCCTCACCGCTATACCCGGACACGCGACTGCTTTGAGGATTTTATCAGCGTGCTGAACGGTGTCGATGCACTGGTACTGGGCGAAGTGTATGCCGCCGGCGAACCGCCGATCGTTGCCGCCGATGGCCGTGCGCTGGCGCGTGCACTACGTGTGGCAGGGAGGATCGAACCGTTGTTTGTCGAGAACATCGCCGACCTGCCGCAAGCCATTCTCGATGTCGCCCGCGACGGCGATGTAGTTATCACCATGGGTGCCGGCTCGATCGGCGGCGTACCTGGAAAGCTGGTAAATGCATAAGCACCAGGACACCAGGTTCTTCTTGGTGATTCTTTGTGTCCTTGGTGCCTTGGTGGTGAGGGGTTTTGCGTATGACTGATTTCGGGAAAGTTGCAGTACTTCTCGGCGGCAAGTCGGCCGAGCGCGAGGTGTCGCTGAACAGCGGTGCGCGTGTGCTGGCCGCCTTGCAGCGTCAGGGCGTTGATGCCCAGGCTTTTGATCCGGCCGAGCGCAAGCTCGATGAACTGGCCGTATTTGATCGCGCCTTCATCGCACTGCATGGCCGTTACGGCGAGGACGGGACGATCCAGGGCGCGCTCGAGCTGATGCACATTCCTTATACGGGAAGCGGCGTGCTGGCCTCCGCCGTGGGCATGGACAAGTGGCGTACCAAGTTGCTGTGGCGTTCGGTCGGTCTGGCCATTCCTGAATTCGTCATGCTTGACGCGCACAGCGATTTCGACGCGGTGGAGAAACAGCTTGGGCTGCCGCTCTTTGTCAAGCCGGCCTGCGAAGGTTCATCGATCGGCGTTTCGATGGTGCGGCATGCCGGTGAATTGCGCGCCGCCTGGCTGGCGGCCGCCAGGCATGACTCGCTGGTGATTGCCGAGCAGGGCGTCCTTGGCGGTGAATACACGGTGGCCATGATCGGCGAAGGCGACACCATGCAGGCACTGCCGATCATCAAGATTGAACCGGCTACCGAATTTTATGACTACGAAGCGAAGTATCTGCGCGATGACACCAGCTACCGCTGCCCCTGCGGGCTGTCCGAATCACGCGAGCTTGAGCTGCGGGCTCAGGCGCTGGACGCGTTCCGCGTGCTCGGTTGCCGTGGCTGGGGGCGGGTCGATTTTCTGATGGATGAGCAGGGCAAGGCGTACTTCCTGGAAGTGAATACCTCGCCGGGAATGACCGATCACTCGCTGGTGCCGATGGCCGCACGGGTCGCGGGAATTTCCTACGAACAATTGGTGGTGCGTGTGCTGGCGCTGGCCACGCTGGGAGGAAAAGCATGACAACAGTGAAAAGTGAAGACTCAGGAGTGAGGTGTCCTTTTCTGCGCTTTTTTTCCTCACCCCTCACTCCTCACTCCCCACTGTCTTTGGGATGATGAATGTGGAACAAACCGCAGTTGATGAACGCTGTTACCGATCTGCTCCTGGTGGCAGCGACGGCTGCATTGCTGGTGGCGGCGGTAGTCTGGAGTGCTCGCCTGCCCCTTTTCCCGCTGCGCGAAGTACTCGTTACGCACGAGTTGCGGGAAGTCCGTCGCAGCGAACTGGAAAACTCGCTCAGCGGCTTGCTGCGCGGAAATTTCTTCAGCATCAAAGTGGAGGATTTGCGCCAGTCTCTGGAACAGTTGCCGTGGGTGCGTCGTGCCGAAGTACGGCGGCAGTGGCCGTCGCGTATCGAAGTGAGTATCGAGGAGCATCTGCCGGTGGCTTTCTGGGGGCAGGCTACGGGGCAAATGGTGAACTCCTATGGCGAAGTGTTCACCGCATCCTTGAGCGCCCCGCCGTCGGCACCGATGCCCTTGCTGATCGGTCCGACAGGACTGGCACCGGAAATACTGAGCCATTACCAGCAGGCCGAGGACATCCTCAAGCCCGTCGGACGGATACCGCGCGCATTGAGCGTTTCACCGCGTCTTGCCGTGCAGTTGCGACTGGACGACGGAATGATCGTCGAATTGGGGCGACAACAACCGAAGGCACCGGTGAGCGAGCGCCTGCTGCGCTTTGTCGAGTATTACCCGAGCGTATTGAGCGCCGCAAGGCAGCGGCCGAGTGTCGTGGATATGCGCTATCCAAATGGTTTTGCGCTGCGGATCGCTGCCGCGCCAGCAACTGAAAGTAAAGGGAAGCCATGAGCAGGGAAAGCAAGGAAATCATCGTCGGGCTCGATATCGGTACGTCGAAGATCGTTGCGCTGGTCGCAGAAATCACGCCGGAAGGACGGCTCAACATCATCGGCATGGGATCGCAGGACTCCAAAGGCCTGAAAAAGGGCGTGGTGGTCAACATCGAGGATACCGTCGCGACCATTTCGCGGGTGCTGCAGGAAGTCGAGCTGATGGCCGACTGCAAGGTCAAAGAGGTTTATACCGGGATTGCCGGCAGCCACATCAAGAGCTTCAATTCGAACGGCATGGTGGCGATCAAGGACAAGGAAGTGACGCCGATGGACGTCGAGCGCGTGATTGAAACGGCGCGCGCCATGCCGATCCCGGCCGATCAGGAAATCCTGCACATCCTGACGCAGGAATTCATCATCGATGATCAGGACGGAATCCGTGAGCCGATCGGCATGAGCGGGTTCCGCCTGGAAGTGAAAGTGCACATTGTGACCGGTGCCGTTTCGGCGGCGCAGAACATCGTCAAGTGCGTGCGCCGCTGCGGGCTGGAAGTCAATGATCTGGTGCTGCAGCCGCTGGCATCGAGCTACGCCGTGCTATCCGAGGACGAGAAGGATCTGGGTATCTGCCTCATCGACATCGGCGGCGGTACGACCGATCTGGCGATCTGGACGCAAGGTGCCATTCGCCACACTTCGGTCATTCCGATTGCCGGTGACCAGATAACCAACGACATCGCAATGGCGCTGCGCACGCCGACGCGCGAAGCCGAAGACATCAAATGCAAATACGGCTGTGCGCTTTCCGATCTGGCGAATGCGGAGGACGTGCTCGATGTGGCCGGTGTCGATGACCGGCCGTCACGCAAGCTGTCACGCCGGGCGCTGGCCGACGTCATACAGCCGCGTGTCGAGGAGCTGTTCGAGCTGATCCAGGCCGAACTGCGTCGTTCCGGCTTCGAAGAGGTGTTGTCCTCCGGCATCGTGCTTACCGGGGGTTCATCAGTGATGCCGGGAATGATCGAGCTGGGCGAAGAGGTTTTCCACATGCCGGTACGCCTCGGCATGCCGAAGTATCACGGCGCGCTCGCCGATGTCGTGCAAACCCCGCGTTTCGCTACCGCCTGCGGCTTGCTGCTTGAAGCGCAGACACAAAGGAAACGCGGCCTGAAGGTGCGTGAAACACGGGATGTCAAGCAGGTTTTCGGGCGCATGAAGTCCTGGCTCGAAAAGAATTTTTGATCACTTATTTAACGTTTTTTAGCGGAGGAGAGAGCCATGTTTGAAATCATAGAGAAGGAAGAAGGAAGTAGCGATTGGGGTACCGTGATCAAGGTCATCGGCATTGGAGGCGCCGGTGGCAATGCGGTCGATCACATGATTCGTGAGGGGGTAATGGGGGTCGAGTTTCTGGCCGCCAATACCGATGCCCAGGCCCTCAAGCGCAGCGTCGCCCACAGAAAGATCCGTCTGGGCAAGTCGGGTCTGGGTGCGGGCGCCAAGCCGGAGACGGGACGCCAGGCGGCAGTCGATGAGCGCGAGCAGATCGCCGAGTCGCTTAAGGGAGCACATATGGTGTTCATCACCGCCGGCATGGGCGGTGGTACCGGTACCGGTGCCGGGCCGGTCGTTGCCGAAGTGGCACGCGAACTCGGCATCCTGACGGTAGCGGTAGTCACCAAGCCGTTCGGCTTTGAAGGGAAACGCCTGAAAGTGGCCGAAGAAGGTATCGCCGAGTTGCAGAAGCACGTAGATTCGCTGATTGTCATTCTCAACGACAAATTGATGGATGTACTCGGCGACGATGTGTCGATGGACGAGGCCTTCAAGGCGGCGGATAACGTACTGCGCAACGCCGTCGGCGGTATCGCAGAAATCATCAACTTCCCGGGTCTGGTCAACGTCGACTTCGAAGACGTGCGTACCGTCATGGGCGAGATGGGCATGGCGATGATGGGGTCGGCCAACGCAGCCGGCGTCGATCGGGCACGTATTGCGGCCGAACAGGCGGTGGCCTCGCCATTGCTCGAAGGCATCAATCTCTCCGGGGCCAAGGGCGTTCTGGTAAACATCACGTCGACGCGCGGCCTGAAGATGAAGGAAGTGAACGAAGTGATGAATACCGTTCGAGCCTTCGCTGCCGATGACGCGCACATCATCTTCGGTGCGGTCTACGACGAAGGCATGGGCGAGGATATCCGTGTCACCGTCGTCGCCACCGGTCTCGGGCAGGCACAGGCGAGGCGTAATTCGTTCGAGGTGATCAATACGCCGGTCATGCAGCAGGCCAACGGCACCCATGGCGGTTTCGCGCAACACGCGAACATTGACTATGGTCATCTTGACGCAATACCGGCCGTGGTGCGCAAGGGACGTAGCGCGACGGTCGAAGCGCTGGCCAATAGCGGGGTTGATCGCTATGACATTCCGGCATTCTTGAGGAAACAGGCGGATTGAGATTGACGCCCAAACCACTTTCGACGCTGAGGACGCCGAGATACAGAGTAAGCAGAGAAAATCAGCCATTGATTATTTTTTTCTTTGAGAACTCTGCCCCTCTGCGATCTCTGCGTTGAAAGAGGTTAGCTATTCCGTATTTCCTTGAACTCTCTTCTGTATGGGGGGTAGGTGTCTTGTGTTAAAATGCATCGTTTACTCAATTTATCAATCACATGCTAAAACAACGAACGCTTAAATCGCTGATCCGCGCCTCCGGCGTCGGTCTGCATTCCGGCATCAAGGTCAAGATGGCGTTGCGTCCGGCGGCGCCCAATACGGGGATCGTCTTTCGCCGCGTCGACCTTGATCCGCTCGTCGATCTGCCGGCTTCAGCGCTGCTCGTCGGTGACACGCGACTGTGCTCGTGTCTGGAGCTTGATGGCGCCAAAGTGGGTACCATCGAGCACCTGATGTCGGCTTTTGCCGGCCTCGGCATCGACAATGCATTTGTCGATCTGGATGCAGCCGAATTGCCGATTCTGGACGGATCGGCTTCGCCTTTTGTTTTCCTGATTCAGTCTGCCGGTATCGAAGAGCAACCGGTGGCCAAGAAGTTCATTCGTGTCAAACGTCCGATTGAGGTTCGTGAAGCGGATCGTTCGGGAGACAAATGGGCTCGTTTCGAACCGCACGACGGATTCAAACTGACTTTCTCGATAGTTTTCAACCATCCGGCGATTGATCGCACCGGGCAGGAAGTGACCGTCGACTTCGCCGAGCATTCCTATATTCGTGAAGTGGCGCGCGCGCGTACCTTCGGCTTCATGCAGGAAGTCGAGTGGCTGCACGAAAACGGTCTGGCTCAGGGCGGAGGTCTGGACAACGCCGTGGTGCTCGACGAGTACCGTGTGCTTAACGCCGACGGGCTGCGTTATAGCGACGAATTCGTCAAACACAAGGTGCTCGACGCGATTGGCGATCTCTACCTGCTCGGTCATCCGCTGCTGGCCTCGTTCACTGCGCACAAGTCGGGACACGCGCTGAACAATGCACTGGCGCGTGAGTTGCTCGCCAATCCGGACGCCTGGGAGTACGTTTCATACCCGGATCAGGAGCAGGCACCACAGGCCGTTGCCCGCTGGCTGGCGCTGCCGGCCTTCCAGTAGTACCAGCCATGTGGCTGCTGCGTTTGCTGGCCGTATTGACGGTAATTGCAGTGGCTGTTGGCGTAGGGGCGTTCCTGCTGACCCGGGATTCACGTTATTTGCGCTTTTCCTGGCGCCTTTTCCGCTACGCCCTGATTGTCGCCCTGCTGGTTTTTGCCCTGCTGATTCTTGAGCGAGTTGCCATTATTCCTGTTTAGCCGAGTGCGTCAGCAAGGTCTCCAGGGCAGCACGCAAAGGCGAGTCCGGCAGGGAGTCGCGCAAGCCTTCCAGCGTCCGGCTGGTTCGTGAGCTCAGCGGTTTTTGAGTGGAAGCCCTTGATTGTGTGTTGATTTTACAGGCTTGCACTTTTACCTGAACGCCGTTACACTCAACTCCCCGCGTTGAAAAACCTTCGGCCAGCGTGGGCGCCATCTGGCGCAACTTGGCCGCCACCGCGCCACTGACGGCGTGAATAACAATAATTCCAGACTTGTAATTGGCCAGACGGCTAGCCTGGCCCAAGTGTGTCGGCGCAATCTCCTGGTAGAGATGCGTTAGTTTAACAAGCAGTCTGGCGTGCGTCATTACCTTGCCGGCGCCATCGGCTGCTTCCAGATAGTTTTCGAGGGAGTTTTGCATCGGGAACTTCAAGGAGAGGCAACTTGCATATTATTCTCGTCTCCAGCCGTCTGGCAACCGCCAGATCGTTCAATGTCACTTCGCGGCTGTTGTTGGCGCTAGTGGCCGGCTTGATTGGTCTGGCTTTTGCCACATCGTTCCTGTTTTCCTGGGTCGGTGTCCGCTTCAACATGCCTTTTGCCGAAGATCTGGTGATCGCTGTGCAAGAGGTGCACAACCGCAAGACCGAAGAGTATCTGCGGGATAACATCTCGTCGATGGCGGTCAAGCTTGGAGAGATGCAAGCTCAGGTGATACGACTCGATTCGCTCGGTGAGCGCATAGCCAGGCTGTCGGGCGTCAATTCCCCGAAGAACGAGACCAACGAGGTGAACGAGGCGAACGGCAAGGCCGGTCAGGGTGGCCCGCTGATTCATTCGGCGCAGCCGCTGTCGGCCATTGAACTGCAACGCGAGATTGACCGACTGGCAGAGATTGTCGAACAGCGTAGCGACACGCTGACCGCACTCGAGTCGCAGCTCATGGAGCGGCGCATCAAGACCACCTTGTTGCCGACGCTGGTACCGATCATTGCCGATCATGTGGGATCAAACTTCGGACACCGACTTGATCCGATTGCCGGTGTCAGTGCACTACACGAAGGGATCGATTTTGTTGCCGATCCAGGGACCCGAGTCAATGCCTCGGCAGGAGGCGTGGTGCTGGCTGCCGACTATCATCCGCAGTATGGAAACCAGATCGAGATTGACCACGGCAACGACTTTACCTCGCGCTATGCGCATCTCTCGAAGATCGATGTCAAGGTCGGGCAGATCGTCAAGCGCGGTCAAGCCATTGGCGCCAGCGGCAATACAGGACGCTCGACCGGACCGCACCTACATTTTGAAGTGCGTTTCAAGGGTGTGGCGCAGAATCCCGAGCGCTTTCTGCAGCAGGGAACGCAACTGGCGTTTAATTCTCCGGTTGCGTCGAAAAAAGGTTCGCCGCCAGTCAAGTCCATCGTACCGTCGAAGCCGGCACGTGTCTCTGCGAGCTTCAACGCGCCGCGTTAGGTCATCCCGGCGCAAGCGTGCTTGATTTATAACTAATACCCACAACATGGTCACAAAGGTAGAGAGGTGTTGCAGAGAATTCCAGGCAGCTGGTTTTCCTCGGTGTTTCCTCTGCCTCTTTGTCGCTGTGTCTCTCAGTCGCTTCGGTGGAATGTAAAGTCAATTCCCTGACAGGAATCCCGGAAGAACCGCCTCGCTGAGTGCGCGTGATAGAATCGCTTCCTTTTCAGCGCTACAACACTTTCCAGAATGATTTCCGGCCTACTCAAGAAGATTTTCGGCAGCCGTAATGATCGGCTGATCAAGCAGTACTCCAAGGCGGTGCGCCAGATCAACGCGCTGGAAGCGGGTATCAGCGCGCTTTCCGACGAAGATTTGCGCGGCAAGACGAGCGAGTTCAAAACGCGCGTGAGCAACGGTGAGACGCTCGACGCACTGTTGCCGGAGGCCTTTGCCGTTGTTCGCGAGGCTGGCAAGCGTGCGCTGGGCATGCGCCACTTCGACATGCAACTGGTGGGCGGCATGGTGCTGCATGACGGCAAGATTGCCGAAATGCGCACCGGTGAAGGCAAAACGCTGGTCGCCACCTTGCCCGCTTACCTCAACGCGCTTTCCGGCACTGGCGTACATATCATTACCGTCAACGATTACCTGGCCAGTCGCGATGCCGAATGGATGGGGCGTCTACACCGTTTTCTCGGTCTGTCGGTCGGCGTCAATCTGTCGCAAATGCCGCACGCTGAAAAGCAGACGGCTTATGCCGCCGATATCACCTACGGCACCAACAACGAGTTCGGTTTCGACTACCTGCGTGACAACATGGTGTACAGCGCCACTGAGCGCGTCCAGCGCAAGCTGAGCTACGCCATTGTCGATGAGGTCGATTCGATCCTGATCGACGAAGCGCGCACGCCGCTGATTATCTCCGGTCAGGCCGAGGACCACACCGATCTTTACATCCGCATGAATCAGGTCGCGCCGATGCTTGAGCGCTGTCTGGAAGAAGAAGGGCCTGGCGATTACTGGGTCGACGAGAAGGGCCATCAGGTGCTGATGACCGAAGCCGGCCACGAGCACGCCGAAGAGATTCTGGAGCGTGTCGGGCTGCTGCCCGAAGGCGGCAGTCTGTACGATGCGGCCAACATCCTGCTGATACACCATCTTTACGCCGCATTGCGCGCGCATACGCTGTTCCTGAAAGATCAGCAGTACGTGGTGCAGAACGGCGAAGTGATCATCGTTGACGAGTTCACCGGGCGCCTGATGTCGGGTCGCCGCTGGTCCGATGGACTGCATCAGGCGGTCGAGGCCAAGGAAGGGGTGGCAATCCAGAACGAGAACCAGACGCTGGCCTCGATCACCTTCCAGAACTACTTCCGCATGTATGGAAAACTCGCCGGAATGACCGGTACAGCGGATACCGAAGCTTACGAATTCCAGCAGATCTACGGTCTCGAGACGGTGGTCATCCCGACCAATCTGCCGATGATCCGGGTCGATAACAACGACCAGATCTTCCGCACCGCCAAAGAGAAGCACGATGCTATAATTGCCGACATCCGCGCCTGCCGCGGGCGTGGGCAGCCGGTGCTGGTCGGTACTACCTCGATCGAGAACTCCGAACTGCTGTCGACCCTGCTCGACAGTGAAAAGCTGCCGCATCAGGTACTCAACGCCAAGCAGCACGCGCGCGAAGCCGAGATTGTCATCCAGGCCGGTCGTCCGGGAATGATCACCATCGCCACCAACATGGCCGGTCGCGGTACCGACATCGTGCTTGGCGGAAGTATTGAGAAACAGATTTCGGCGATCCGCGACGATGAAACGCTCGATGCCGCTACCAAAGAGGCGCGCACCGCGGCCTTGCGTGCCGACTGGCAGATTTTGCACAATCAGGTGGTGGCTTCCGGCGGACTGCATATCATCGGTTCCGAGCGCCATGAATCGCGACGCATCGACAACCAGTTGCGCGGCCGTTCCGGTCGTCAGGGCGACCCCGGCTCCTCGCGTTTCTATCTCGCACTCGACGATGCGCTGCTGCGGATTTTTGCCGGCGATCGTCTGAAGGCAATCATGGAGCGCCTGAAAATGCCGGAAGGCGAGGCCATCGAGCATCCTCTCGTTTCGCGCTCGCTCGAATCGGCCCAGCGCAAGGTGGAGAGCCGCAACTTCGATATCCGCAAGCAATTGCTTGAATACGATGATGTGGCCAACGATCAGCGCAAGGTGATCTACGCCCAACGCAACGAACTGCTCGAAACCGAAGATATCTCGGAGACCATTACGGCCATGCGCCAGGGTGTCCTGTACGACATCTTCCGGCGCTATGTGCCGGCGGAAAGCGTCGAAGAACAATGGGAGTTGCCGACGCTGGAGAAAGAACTGGCTGCCGAATTGCAATTGCCCTTGCCGATTGTCGAGTGGTTCAGTAGCGAACCGACGCTGAGCGACGAGGCGATGCTCAGGCGCATTATCGAACACGCCGATGCGGCCTACGCCGCCAAGGTTGAACAGGTCGGTGCCGAGAGCTTCCATCAGTTCGAGCGCAATGTCATGCTGCAGAGCGTCGACACCCATTGGCGCGAGCATCTGGCCGCGCTCGATCACCTGCGCCAGGGTATCCACCTGCGCGGCTATGCGCAAAAGAACCCGAAACAGGAATACAAGCGCGAAGCGTTTCAGTTGTTCGAGATGCTGCTCGACAGCGTTCGTGTCGAGGTCAACCGGCTGCTGATGACCGTTCAGGTCCGTGCCGAAGAGGTCCAGGAAACCGCTCCGCACGCCGAGGTGCAGAACGTCCAGTATCACCACGCCGGCTACGACGAAGTGATCGGCCCGAGCGACGAAGAGGCGTCGCCCAAGGCGCAGCCGATTCACGCCCGACCGAAAGTCGGCCGTAACGACCCCTGCCCCTGCGGATCGGGCAAGAAATACAAGCAGTGCCACGGCAAGTTGAGTTAAGCGCCAAACGCATTCAACACTGAGACCTTCAGACGCAGAGGGCACAGAGAGAAACAATCAACACTCCGCGTTCTCTGCGCCTCTGCGCTCCCTGTGTAAAAAAGGTTAAAACAATGACTGTAAACTTCACCACTCCCACTCCCGAAGCACTCTTCCCCGTCGCCGGCATCCGTCTCGGACTGGCCGAAGCGGGTATCCGCAAGCTCGACCGGCGCGACCTGACGCTGCTGGCGCTGGATGCCGGGTGTACGGTCGCCGGTGTGTTTACGCAAAACCGCTTCTGTGCGGCGCCTGTGCAGCTTTGCCGCCGCCATCTTGATTCCGGCAGCGAGATTCGTGCGCTGCTCATAAATACCGGCATTGCCAATGCCGGGACCGGCGAATCCGGCATGCAGGCAGCGCAGGATACCTGCGTTGCCGTCGGCAAACTGATCGGCGTCGGTGCCCATCAGGTGCTGCCTTTCTCGACCGGCGTGATACTTGAGCCGCTACCGGTTGAACGCTTGATTGCCGGGCTGCCACGCTGTATTGAAGACCTCAGAGCCGATCACTGGCACGCCGCCGCGCATGGCATCATGACCACCGATACGGTGGCCAAGGCGGCCTCGCGGCGCGTTGAAATCAATGGCCGGATGATCACCATCACCGGCATCAGCAAGGGTGCCGGAATGATCAGGCCGAATATGGCGACCATGCTCGGCTTCGTCGCCACCGACGCCGGCATCGCCGAGCCGCTGCTGCGGCAACTGGTGCGCGAAGCCGCCGATGAGTCATTCAACTGCATCACCGTCGATGGCGATACATCGACCAATGACTCTTTCATCCTGATTGCCACGGGACAGTCCGGCAGTGAATTTGCCGATTCAGGTACGCCGGGCTATGCCGCACTGCGCGCAGCGGTGACCGCTGTGGCACTCGAACTTGCCCAGGCCATCATCCGCGACGGCGAGGGCGCGACCAAGTTCATCCGCATCGCCGTCGAAGGCGGGCGGGAGCGCGAAGAATGCAAGCGTGTCGGCTACGCCATTGGCCACTCGCCGCTGGTCAAGACGGCCTTCTTTGCCTCCGACCCGAATCTTGGCCGCATTCTCGCTGCCATTGGCTACGCTGACATCGACGCACTCGATGTCGATGGCGTTCGCGTCTGGCTGGGCAGCGCCGAAGAAGAAATCCTGGTCGCCGAGAAAGGTGGCCGCGCCGATTCCTACCGCGAGGTGGACGGTTCCCGCATCATGCAGTCATCGGAAATCACCGTGCGCGTCGATCTCGGCCGTGGCAAGGCTTGCGGCACGGTCTATAGTTGCGATTTCTCGTACGATTACGTGAAGATCAACGCGGATTACCGGAGCTGAACTTTCCAAAATCATTTGAAATCTCATTGGGATAATCCTGAACCACGTCTGTCAAACTTCCCACACCTGTAGCTGCGGGGCAACGCCTCCATCGCACGCCGCCTTGCAGAAATCCCGGTCGAAGGTATGCAACACGGCGGAACCGTGAACCGCCAGATGCAGCACGTCGGCAAAATCAGCGCCTTGCTCGTACCAGTCAAGCGCATTGAGAACCGCTGCGGACGTTTCGATCACGGTAGTGTCGGTTTCCAGCAGGGGGTAAGGAATTCGTGCAATTCAACCCGGGTATTCATTTAGCGGGCTCGTGGCACCCATTCGGTGTCCAGCAAGCTTGTTGCAGATGATTCGGGTTTTAGGGTGAGGCGAGGAGTGCGGGCGGATAGTCAACCCGGTATGAAACAGTTCGTCCTCAGTGCAGTACCCGCGGGATGGCCAGCGTAAATTCGGCGATTACCGCCTCGAACTGCGTACCGTCCTCGGCCGTCATCTGGTAGCTGCCGCGCATGGTTCCTACCGGCGTGTCAAGCTGGCAGCCACTGGTGTATTCAAAGGTCTCGCCCGGCTTGAGCAGCGGTTGCTGGCCGACCACGCCGAGACCGCGCACTTCCTGCACCCGCGAGTTGCCATCGGTGATGATCCAGTGCCGCGAGATAAGTTGCGCCGGCACGGTACCGACATTCTCGATGGTGATGGTGTAGGCAAAAACGTAACGCTCAATAGCCGGATCGGATTGATCGGCAATGAACTGCGGAACGGCGCTTGCCGCGATCTGGTACTTCTTGCTTTCGGCCATGGGAATCCGGAAGGTTAAGGGAATCGAGCATTGCACACGAAAGTGACGCCGGAGGCAAGTGCACCCGATCGGCTTTGTTGGCCCCAAGTAGAAATTTCTGCAGGTGACTAGGGGTGTTGACATTCCTTTCGCGCCCATGAAATGAATGTCAACACCCCCCCTCGATTCACCGCTTTAAAACTGACGGTGGATATTTTCAAGATGGACAAGCTCATGAGTCAAAAGGAAGTGAAACGTGCCCAGGTATTGGATCTTCTGAAAGGGAACAAGATCAGCCGGCAAGAAGCATCGAAACGGATGGGTATCGGCGCCCATCAATTGAGGCGGCTGGCTGAGCATTATCATGCGGAAGGGACAGGCGGGTTGGTCAGCAAGAAGCGGGGCAGAGCCTCAAGCCGACGGCTGGATGAACTCTGTGCGCCACGGCGGTCCAGCTCATGGTCCGGGCGGGTTACTGGCACGCCAAGAAGGGTGGCACGGTGTGCGCTCATTCGCTGCGAACGCGTCGCGCCCGGTTTGGCGAAATGATCCAGATCGACGGCAGCCACCACGACTGGGTTGAGGGACGCGGCGAGAAGTGCACGCTGCCGGCGTTCATCGATGATGCCACCGGGGAACTCACCCAACTGCGCTGTATGCCGAGCGAATCCTCGCTGCGCTACATGCTTGTGCTACATGAGCGCATCATGAGGCATGGCGTACCGGCAGCGCTTTACTGCGACAAGCACAGAATTTTTCGCATCAATGCCAGGAGACCGATCCGAAGGATTGACGTGCTGCCGGAGCAGTATTGCAGGGCAGGTATATCCCGGCCGGCTTGATGACTTCGTAGAAAGAGCGAATTCTGGCCAAAAGAAGAAGCTCTCGCATATCATGCTATTAGTATAATGACTAGATGCAATTGATACTTCACTGTCGCTAACGCATCTGTTGCGAACGCTAATGCCATACAGGACTGGAATTTTACATGCGGAGAAAGCCATTTATGTCTGACATGGCGGCGCCGAAGACTGGAAACTCAACAACCTCCCTTGACGATTTGTTTACTTTGGGATCCGGCGCGCCGGAGGCGCCCATCGTTAAACAGACGATCAGCGACATTCTGCTTAATGGAGAAGAGCCAACCGAAGAGTTCCTGGAAGAATTCATTGTGCTCAGCGAAGTTCCGCCGCTTTCTGATGAAGAGTTCGAACGGCAGGCACTTAGCGCCCCAGGCGACGATGAAGACCCTAGCACGCCAGAGAAATTCCATAATACGCTCGTACCCGGAAAATAACCTGGCCAGCAAAACAGCAAACGGAAGGCAGAAGCCCATGGCAACCCATCGCGAGAGCCGCGACATTGCTCGATCACCTGGATGGCTGTTCGATATCGTTGCCGACGTCGAACGCTATCCCGAGTTCCTGCCCCTGATCCGCGCAGCAAAGATCGTCAAACGTCACGAAAACGCTTACGAAACCGAGCAGAGCCTGGCACTCGGTTTGATGACGCACCGCTTCAACTCGCGAACGGTACTCGATCGCCCGCGCGCTATCACCGTCATATCCGAGGATCGGTCCTTCAGGCATTTCGAAATTCGATGGAGTTTTTCACCACTGGCCGAGGATCACTGCCACGTCGACTTCACGCTCGATTGCGAGGCACGCTCACTGTTCCTGATCCCGGTCATCCAGGTTCTGATCATGCCGATGGCCACCAGCATGGTAAGCGCCTTCGAGTCGCGTGCCCACGCGCTTGCTGTGGCGGCTGGCTGTCCGGATGCGCGCCAGGCTTCGCAAGACAACTAACATCTAGATCAGATGGACGAATCAGGATTCCTGCTTCCTCCGGAATGACTGTGAGCTTACAGTTTCTGAGTGCTTCAATCAGCTCGTGAGGACTCCGGGACGCCGAGGACGACATGGCTGGCCTTGATCAGGGCGCTGGCCGGAACGCCGGGTTTGAGTCCGAGTTCCATGACCGCTTCGTTGGTGATCACCGCATAGACCAGCGTACCGCCAGTCAATTTGATGCGAATTTCGCTGTTGATCGCCCCTTTTTCGATGTTCTGTACGGTCCCGGCCAGTTGGTTGCGGGCGCTGAATTTCACTCCGCTGTCGCCGGCCATAACGATCACCCAGGGTGCCTTGACTAAAGCCAGTACCGGCTTGCCGAGCGCCAGGCCGAGCGACTGCACGCTGCTTTCGGTCACCACGGCGACGATGCGATCGCCGCCCGGCGTGGTGACCTCGACTTCGGCATTGACCTTGCAATCGACCAGAGCGGTGATTTTTCCTTCGAAGATATTGCGTGCGCTTATTTTCATGAAGTTCTCCTTGAGCGGATTTGTTTAGAGCTGGCCCGGTTTTCGCTATATAGATCATAAAATAACGAATTTACTTGGGCGCGAGCATACTTTAACCAGATGCGTTGTACTTATTCAACCATAACGTAGCAGAGATGCGCTAGTAACGGTGCCAGCCAGAAGAATTTGAGTTATCGTTATATACTTTACAACATTACGTAGGAAGTCAGACAAAATGGAGCAAATCGCACATCGGTTACGCAGCAAGCTGGAAGTGACTACCGAGTTCGGCAGTTTTCTCGGCGACACGCGCATCCGCCTGCTTGAGGCCATCGACCAGCACGGTTCGATTTCCCAGGCGGCGAAGGCCGTACCGCTTTCCTATAAAGCGGCGTGGGATGCCATCGACGCCATGAACAACCTGGCCGATCAGCCGCTGGTGCTACGCTCGACCGGCGGCCGCCACGGCGGCGGGACGCAACTGACCGAACACGGGCGCAAGACGATCGCCCTCTACCGCGCGCTGGAAGCCGAGTATCAGTCGGCGCTTGACCGCCTGAGTGCCGGCATGAACGACGGGCAGGCCAGCGACTTCCAGCAGTTTCGCCAGTTGCTCAAACGGATGGCGATGAAAACCAGCGCGCGCAACCAGCTTGCCGGCCATATCGTCGCGCTACGCGAGGGGCACGTCGATTTCGAGGTACGGCTGAAGCTCGACGACGAAAACGAAATAGTGGCCGTCATCACCCGCAATTCGGCAGAAACCATGGGGCTGGTCATCGGCATGGAGATCAGTGCGCTGGTCAAGTCCTCGTCGGTGCTGCTGCTCACCGATCCCAAGGTGCGAACCACGGCGCGCAACCACCTGTGGGGCGAAATCACGCGAATCCACGACGGCCCGGTCAATTCGGAAATCATCCTGACCATGAACAGCGGCAAGACAATCTGCGCCGTCATCACCCACGACAGCGTCGAAAACCTCGGCCTGGCCGTCGGCAAACAGGTCTGCGCCGTATTCAAGGCGTCAGCCGTCATCCTCTGCCTCTACCCCTGATCAAGGAGAACATCATGCACCGCCTGACACTGCTCGTTGCCCTCTTTCTTGCCAGCCTTGGCACCTGCGCCGACGAGGTCCAGGTGGCGGTAGCCGCCAATTTCACCGCGCCGATGCAGAAAATTGCGGCCGGGTTCGAGAAGGACACTGGGCACAAGGCGGCACTTTCCTTTGGTGCAACCGGCAAATTCTACGCACAGATCGTCAACGGCGCACCGTTCGAGGTATTCCTGGCCGCCGACGACGAAAACCCCGCCCGCCTCGAAAAGGAGGGCCACGCCGTCGCCGGCAGTCGCTTCACTTACGCCATTGGCAAACTCGTGCTGTGGTCGGCCGATCCTGATCGGGTCGATGCCAAAGGTGACGTCCTCAAGACGGGTAGTTTCAAGCACATCGCCCTGGCCAACCCGAAAACGGCGCCCTACGGTGCCGCAGCCATCGAGGCGATGACCAAGCTCGGAGTACTGGCTAGGCTGGAGCCACTTTTCGTTCAGGGTGAAAACATATCGCAGGCCCATCAATTCATTTCCACCGGTGCAGCGGAACTGGGTTTTGTCGCTCTTTCCCAGGTTTTTAAGGAGGGGAAAGTCACCGGCGGATCGATGTGGGCCGTTCCTGCCAGTCTTCACCAGCCGATTCTCCAGGATGCCGTTCTGCTCGCCAAAGGCAAGGACAAGGCAGCGCCCGCCGCGCTGCTGACCTATCTCAAGGGAGAAAACGCCCGAGCCATCATCAGATCCTACGGCTACGAGTTGCGCTGATCATGCCGGTGTGCATGCCTACCCTCAGCGCCAGCCAGGCAGAGCGGGCAGATCGCGCAAGCCGTAACAGCAGGGCCTGGCTGGCCTGCCTGCCCGGCACCCGAACAGTGTCCGCGCTGAAACCATCATGAGGGCTGAATCCCGATGAACCCCTACCGGCTCCCCGATGGTTTTCTGGAAAGCCTGCTGCAGGAAGACAGCCCGTGCGGCGATGCCACCACGTTTGCCCTTGGCATCGGTCGGCAGCCGGGTCGACTGGTTTTCCGGGCGCGCCATGACATGGTGCTGTGCGGCAGCGAGGAAGCCCAACGGCTCGGCGAACTGCGCGATCTGCGGGTCGTCGGCGCGGTACGTGAAAGCGGCTGCCGGCTGCTTGCCGGCGAGGAGATACTGCGCCTCGAAGGGGCGGCTGAAAATCTGCATGGGGTCTGGAAAACCGCACAGACGCTGATGGAATACCTGTCCGGAATCGCCAGCAGCGTGTCGGCAATCGTCGCTGCGGCACACCGCGGCGACCCGGGAAGCAGCGTCGTGTGTACGCGCAAGAATTTTCCCGGTACCAAGGCGGCGGCCATCAAGGCGGTGCTTAGCGGCGGTGCATCGCCGCATCGCCTGAGCCTGTCTGAAACCCTGCTCGTATTTTCGGAGCACCGCGTTTTTCTTGCAGGCGAAACACCGGGCGAGACGATCGAACGCCTGCGTCGGCGATGGCCGGAACGCGCCATCCTCGTTGAAGTGGATAACGAGGACGAGGCTCGCACCTGGATCGACGCCGGCGCCGATATACTGCAACTGGAAAAATTGTCCGTCGCAGCAGTGAGCGGGATAGCCGCCTACGCCGCATCGACCCCGCAGGCGTCGAAAATTGCCGCGGCTGGGGGCGTCAATGTCAATAATGCTGAAGCCTATGCCCGTGCCGGCGCGCGGATTCTCGTCACCAGCGCTCCCTATTTCGCCCATCCGCGCGACGTGGCGGTTACTCTCGAATGCGTTTTCTAAGCGCAGCGAAACAATCCCATGAAAATCGCCATTGCCACCAGCCACTGCACTGCCGTCAGCGGTCATGCCGGAAAAACCCGGCACTGGCTGGTTTACGATCTCGCCGGCTACCATCCGGATGAGTGGCTGCCGGCGCCGCAGCGCATCACATTGGAGAAGCATCAGGTGCTGCACACCTTTGCCGATGCCGGAGCGCACCCGCTCGACGGCGTCAATTTCGTCCTTGCTGCCAGCGCCGGCGAGGGTTTTATCCGCCATATGAAAAAGCGTGGCAGCAAGGTGCTGATAACCGGCGAAACCGATCCGGCCATGGCCATCGCCTGCATTCTGGCCGGCGAAGCGCTGCCAGGGCAACGCTTCGATGTCACGACGATCTTCTGCAAAGTACGCAATCTGCTGTCACGTCATTAGCCATGGAAAATGCCGCTTATTCCCAGGATCTGGCCGCCGTCTGGCTGACGCTCAAGCTGGCCTCGATTGTTACCGTGCTCCTGCTCATCGTCGGCACGCCGATCGCCTGGTGGCTGGCACGCACGCGCTCGGCCTGGAAGGGGGTGATCGGCGCCGTCGTTGCGTTGCCGCTGGTGCTGCCGCCGACCGTGCTCGGCTTTTACCTGCTTGTCGCCATGGGGCCGAACGGGCCGGTCGGGCAACTGACGCAGTCGCTCGGCCTCGGCATCCTGCCCTTCACCTTCCCCGGCCTGGTCATCGCCTCGGTGCTCTACTCGCTGCCGTTTGTCGTTCAGCCCATCCAGAATGCCTTCGAGGCCATCGGCGAACGCCCGCTGGAAGTTGCCGCCACGCTGCGCGCCAGCCCGTGGGATGCCTTCTGGAGTGTGGCCGTGCCGCTGGCCCGCCCCGGATTTCTCAGCGGCGCGATCCTCGGCTTTGCCCATACGGTTGGTGAGTTCGGCATCGTGCTGATGATCGGCGGCAACATCCCGGGCAAGACCCGCGTCGTCTCGGTGCAGATCTACGACCACGTTGAAGCCCTCGAATACACTCAAGCCCACTGGCTGGCCGGTGGCATGCTGCTTTTCAGCTTCAGCGTGTTGCTGGCGCTATACACCCTGAACCCGTCACGGCGAAAAGCACTATGAGCGCTGAAATTCAGGCCAGGTTTTGCCTGCCGCGCGGCGACTTCAGGCTGGAAGTGGACCTGTGCCTCCCCGGGCACGGCATCAGCGCGCTGTTCGGCCATTCCGGCTCCGGCAAGACCACCTGTCTGCGCGCGATGGCCGGGCTGGAGCGGGCGGCGCAGGGTTACTTCGCCATCGGCAACGAGGTCTGGCAGGACGAGGCACAGGGTCATTTCCTGCCGCCGCACCAGCGTGCCCTGGGCATGGTGTTTCAGGAGGCCAGCCTGTTCGCGCATCTCTCGGTACGACGCAACATGGAATATGGACAAAAACGCGTCCAGACAAGCGCCCCGGCAAGCGAGCGCCGCTTTGCCTTGCCCGAAGTGGCTGAACTGCTCGGCATTACGCACCTTCTCGAACGTTCAACCCGCCAGCTTTCCGGAGGCGAACGCCAGCGTGTGGCGATTGCCCGCGCCTTGCTCGCCGCACCGAAAATTCTGCTCCTCGACGAACCGCTGGCGGCACTTGACCTGAAGCGCAAACTGGAAATCCTGCCTTATCTGGAGCGGCTGCACGGCGAGCTTTCGATCCCGGTCATTTATGTCAGCCACTCTCCGGATGAAGTAGCGCGGCTGGCCGATCATCTGGTGCTGCTTGAACAAGGCCAGGTGGTGGCGAGTGGCCCGCTGAATGAGGTACTCAGCCGCATCAACCTGCCTGCAGCCTTCGTTGACGATGCGGGCGTGGTGATCGAGGCACGGATCGCCGAGCACGAAAAGGACGAGTTGACCCGGCTCGAATTCACCGGTGGCCTGATTTATGTTTCGCGCCGCCAGGAACCGATCGGAACACTGCTACGCTGCCGCATACATGCCCGCGATGTCAGCCTGGCCCTGGTGCCGCAAGTGCAGTCGAGCATTCTCAACTGTGTGAGTGGCACGGTGCTCGATCTGGCGCCGACCGATACACCCGGCCACGTGCTGGTCCGCCTGGATGTCGCTGGTTGTCCCTTGCTGGCGCGCATTACCCGACGCTCCGCCGATAAACTCGGCATCCGGCAGGGTCTTGCCCTGTGGGCGCAAATCAAGGCTGTCGCGCTGCTGGATTAAGAGGTGTTGGGGGTGTTGGGGGTGTTGGGGGTGTTGAGTGAACACTTTCGACGTAAAACGCCCAGAAACGGGTGTGCCCTGCGATTTATCGCACCAGAACAGGGCAGTTCGGATCCGCGCTCGATCGATTGCCTGCGGTTTTCCCCTGTCAATTCAGTTCGTTAAAAACCAGACGAATTTCTGCATGCTTCTTGCTAGCAGTTCTGGCAAAGCTGACTCCCGATTAATTATCAGTACTCGCGATGACCATACACTCCCTTAAATACAAGCCGCAGCCCGATGAATCACCTGCGGAAGGCACCCGGCGCATGATCGACGGCCTGGAGCGGGTGTTTTACGAAGGCTACTGGATCAAGACCTACCCGGTTCCTGCCGATTCGCTGGAGACCAAGAAGCGGCTGATCGAAGCACTGACCCGGCGCCTGTTCAACCACACCGAACACGGACTGAACATCCCCGGCGCCCGACTGGGTGAGGCGCGGCAGAGCTATCAGGCCGAGACCGACCCCGCACGACGCCGGGTCAAGGCCGGCATGCTGGCCGGCGCGCTATTCAACCGATCGGCCGACATTTTCAGAAAGCTGGTCGAGTTGCAAGCCGATGGCGTCGAAATTCACAGCGATGACCCCTTGATGCGCGAATGCGGCCAATGCCTGCTCGACGCCATGGACCTGGGTCGCCACGTCCTGCATCGCAGTGGTGAGGAAGGCATCGACGAGTTGTGGGGCGAACCTTTTCGCGCTTTCTCGATTCCGGTCGAGGATTATTTTGAAAGTCGCTACATCAAGATCGGCCAGAGCATGCGCGACATCGACCGCATCGCCGAGGTGATGGTCGCCAGTTTCACTCAGATTCCGGCTTTTGAGCACGTCGAAGCGCCGATCCGCGACTTTGTCCATTACGCCAAGGTCAAAACGGAAAACCTGCGCACCGACCCGGACATTTTCGATGTCTGGGCGCAACTGGTCACCGCCGCCGAGCGGCTGGCCAGCTTTACCCCGACTCCGCAGGCCTTGCCGCCCGGCAACGCGACGCCAAGGCATGGCCTTGCTGACGGTCTGCATCTGATCCACAACGGCCGTCATCTGATTTTCCATATTGCCCGCGCCAGAACACCGATGCCCAAGAGTACGCGCGAATACATTGAACGTTGCGAAGCCTATCGTGCAAGCGGCCGTGCGCCGTTGACACCGGCGCACCTGCCGCTGTAAGCGAGGCAGACCGAGCCGCCCTTGGGCGCAGGCTCTCAGAGGCTGCGAATTAATGGATAAACATTTCCCATGCTTTCATTCCGGAAAAAGCCGGAATCCACTACACACCCAGCCCAGGTATCACGTGCTCCAAAGGGGTCTCCCATTAGCCGGCCTAAGCCAAGTTCGCGAACACTAAATCTCGCGTCGATACCGCGATTGATATTGAAATAACGCCCATCGGATCGACCAACCAAAGCGATGGTCGATTATTCCAATGTCTCAAACTCCCCAAGTGCAGCGCTCGAACCGCGCCCGTTTCTTCACATCATGGCTGCGACGAATCTCGCCAGTCACCCATCAGGATCAAGCGATCGGCGGTGCTCTGCCTTCGCCCTGGCGGTTTTACCGCCCCAGAAGAACGTTGGTCCCGCTTCGCGTCCAATGGTTTGCACAGCATCGTGGCTGCCGGTATCCCGGAGCCAACCCCTTGGTGGCTCGCGCTGCAGGCGATTCGCTGCACTGCTCGGGTGACGGCGGACGACCTCCCATTCAGCTTAATGGCTCAATCTCCAGACCCCTTTCCGGGCTTGCCGCCGCCGTCGTTGCTCATACGAAGCTGCGCCCCGTATCAAACGCGTGGTGTTCCTTCAGGATGTGGAAGCAGGCGCGCGCCAGCTTGTGTGCCAGCGCTTTCGTGGCGACCACGTTGTTCGTCCTGGCTTTCTTGCGTTCGTAGAAGCGCTTGGCTTCGGCAGAGAAACGCAAGGCGAAGTTGGCCGCTTCGACAAAAGCCCAGGCCAGGTACTTGTTGCCATTCTTGGTGTTGCCTTCACCTTTCTTCTTGCCGTTGCTGATACGCTGACTATCGACGCAACTGGCCGGATGGCGAATTAAAACCCTATCTGGACGAGGCAACACGCCGAAACCTACAGCGACAAAATCCGATTGGTACGAGCCATTTTATTGCGACAAAGCATTACGATACTCAGATGCTGATTGTCACCAAGCATGTCGGGATCAGTTTTGTAGTGGTCGACGGCAGTGGGGTAATTTCGTCGAGTAAAGGGGCTCTTTGGGCCAGCGGAATTTAATCTAAAAGGGAAAAGGGGTTTGGTAGTTCCACTGAGTAACATCGCAAAATATTTTGCTCATTCCCGCCACATACATCTGCTCAGCCGAACTCGACAGCCACCGCCCGACAAAAGCCACTACTTCACCTCACCGGTTCAAACCTCAGTCAGCCTTCCCCGCCGCCGCCCGATACTGCCGCATCGCTTCGTCGGCGCGCTCGGTCTGCTCGAACAGGCGCGCCAGTTCGAGGCGCACCTCGCGGCTGTCTTCAAGTGAGAGGGCGGCTTCCAGATAGCTCTGGGCCTTGCCCCACAGGCGCTGTTCGAGGCACATCCGGCCCAGCGCCAGCAGCAACTGGGGGTCGTCACGATGCTTCTGCAGCCACTGGTCGGCGCGGGCCAGGCGTGCGCTGAGATCGCCGCCCGGGGTCAGCCCGTAAAGGCCGACGAGTCGTGAATCCCATTCCGCATCGAGTTGTGTCTCGATGAAATTCCGCGCTTCATCATGCGCACCCAGTTCGATCAGCGCTTCGGCAAAAACGCGCGCCAATCGCGGACTTTGCTCGCGCGCCGGCAGTTTTTTCCGATAGGCCTGCAACTGGGCAAGAACGGAACGCCGCTGGCGAACATTTTCCTGATGCGCCTTGAGCTTGATCTCCTGCGCCAGTTCGGGCAGCATGGCATTGCGTTTTTCGAGCAGCCGGGCGATGCGCAATACTTCATCCCAGTTGCCGCAACCCTGCTCGGCACGCAATTCAAGGCGATGCGCGGCGATATGTCGTCCGGATGTTTCCTGCAGGCGCTTCAAGGTGTTGACTGCATCTTCAAAGCGCTGCATCTCGATATGCATTTCCGCTTCAAGCATCAGACAGGCGGGCTGCATCTTTGCATCCGCCTGCGCGGCCCGCTCAAGCCAGGCCTTCTGCTTGTAGGGCTCATGCAGGCGCTGCGCCGCGCGGGCGGCGAGCAATGCGGCGAGCGCCGGCGATTGGCCGGCGGCATGGGCGTCACCGGCTTTCTTCATGGCCTGGCTGTAACGGCCTTCAAAAAGGAGGCGCACGACGTCGAACAACTCACCGATCGTTTTCTCGCGCTGGCGGTGTTGGCGATATTCGCGCACGCGCCTGGGCAAGGAGAGGGTCAGCGCCACGCCGCGCAACAAGGCGTAAAGCGATACAAAGCCACCAATGATGAGCAGGATAGCCAGGTTAAGTGAGATCTCGGCACGATACGGGGGATACACCAGCAGCACGTAGCCCTCGTTGAAATGCGCGGCCAGCGAGATGCCGACGGCTAACGCAAAGAGCGCCAGCACCCAGAGCAGGCCTTTCATTTACCGTCCTTGCCGAGCTTGAAATTCTTGATCGCCGAGAGACTCTCGTTGAGGTTGGGCAGTTCGATGCTGATCTCGGTCGCCGAAAGCTGCTTGAGAGTGCTCTGTGCGGTCTGCACCGACTTGTCACGATTGTCAAAATAGCGATCGACCCAGAACCTGGCCTGCTTGAGTTCGTTGCGGAAGGTCCACTGATCATGCGCCAGCAAGGCCAGACGGGCATTGAGCAGGCGCAGTTTGAGGTTCTCGCGGAGGAAGAAGGCCTGCCCCGGCGCCAGCAGCGCCGGCTCGTCGCGGTCGAAGCGCTGGATGCGCACCAGACTGCGCAACTCACGCCAGAAATCGACCGCCAGATGCTGCCAGAAAATCAGCGATCCCAGGGTAGCCGTGGGCGATTCGAGCGTCTCCCCAGGCTTGCCTTCTTCTCGCGGTCGGCCATCAACCGCCAGCGGCAGGGTATCGACGGCGGAAATCACGCTTTCCAGACGCAGATTCATTCCCGGCACATCGACCTGCGGCAGGGCACGCAGCCGCTCCAGGTCGCGCACCAGCACCTTGCGCAAGCCGATGAACTGCGGACGACCATTGCCGGCCAGACGGGCGTCGGCGGCCTGCAGGGCGAGCACCGCCCCTTGAACGTTCGCTGCCAGTTGCAACTGCTGCGCGGCCAGCGTCACGCTCTGCTCAACCTCGGCCAGCGCCCACTCGTCGCGGCTGCGCGCCAGATCCCGATACAGGCTTTCCAGAGTGGCCTGCTGGCTTCTGGATTCGGCGATCCGGCCTTCGAGCTCGCCGATTTTTCCCTGCTGTACGGCGAGTTGTTCCTGCGCCTGTCTGGCCAGCGTGCGACTTTCCCTAGACACCGCATCACTGTCGGACAGGCGGCGCGCCATTTCCTGCTGGGTATCGGCCAGGCGGATGCGCGTCTCGAACCACTGCCAGACGGCCAGAGCGAGCGCCAGCAGGGCAATGTACAGCCACGGATTGAGCCATGCGCCAAAGCTCGACGCGCGCGCTGCCTGTGCGACTGGAGCAGTCGGATCGGGTGCCGTCGGAGGAGGTGATGCGGGAGTTGCAGGTTGCTGATCAACGATGTCATTCATGGTCAAGCCAATTAAATTCGCACAAGCTGTCAATGATGCCGGCATCGGCCGGCCTGGTCAGCCTGACCCTTTGCAGGCCGAGCTCTACGGCGACTTCGGCAATGCGCTGATGGGGCACGAATACCGGCAGGGTCCGCACAAGCTCGAAGGCGTCAGTATCGAGCAAAGCCCGAAGGTTGCGCAAACCTTCGCTCGATGAAATCGTCAGCGCATCGAGTTGCCTGTTGCGCAACAGCGACACGATGGGCTTTCCGTCGCTCGGCGCCGAACGGTGATAGCAGGTCACGGCGTGCACTTCGGCGCCGCGCTCGAGCAGCGTAGTGGCCAGCAGATCGCGCCCGCCGTTGCCGCGCAGGATCAGCACCATTTTTCCGGCCACTCGATCGCTCTGAAACTCCGGCAATTCAAGCAGCGCTTCCGAATCGAAACGCTCGAGTGGGGTAATGACGCGCCCGATACCGCACAGCGAAAGCTGTACGGCCGTGCCCTGCCCGATGGCCGCGGCCTGCACGGTGGCCGGCCAGGCGCGTGTCGAGAGGATAAGGGGAACGCTGAACTCGACCGCATTCGGGCTGATGAATACGGCGATGACATATACCTCAAGGCGCGCAATCACCTGTTGCAAGGGCACCGGATCGACTGCCGGGGCGATTTCGAGCAGCGGGAAGCGCACCGGCTCGCCACCCTGCGCCGCGATCATCTGCGCCAGTTTGCCGGCCTGGGCGGCAGGCCGGGTCACCAGAATGCGTTTGCCGTGCAAGGGGGTTTTCATTGCCCTGCGGCAAGAGCGGCCAGAATGGCGCCTGCCCCCCGATCGCGCAACTGCTGCGCCAGACGTTGACCGATCGACTCGTCCTCGTCCGGCGCGCCGCGCAGCTCACCGCTGACCCGCTGCCGGCCGTCCGCTGTGGCCACAAAACCGCGTAACCACAACACGCCATTCTCCATGCGGGCATAGCCACCGAGGGGCACCTGACAACTGCCGCCAAGGGCACGCGAAAAGGCGCGTTCGGCGCGAACGCAATGGGCGGTTTCAGAATCGTTGAGCGGGGCAAGCCAGGCCGCAGCATCGGCGCGGCTGGACAACACCTCGATGGCGAGCGCGCCCTGCCCCGGTGCCGGCAACGACTGTTCAGGCGTCAGGATGGCCTTGATGCGCTCACTGAGCCCGAGGCGGATCAGCCCCGCCGCAGCGAGAATGATCGCGTCGTACTGTCCTTCGTCGAGCTTGCGCAGGCGGGTGTCGAGATTGCCGCGTAGCGGCTCGACCCTGAGTTGCGGGTAGCCGGCGCGCACGATCGCCTCGCGCCGCAGGCTCGACGTGCCGACCAGGGCATCCGCGGGCAATGCGTCGAGCCCCTCGTAACGGTTCGAAACGAATGCATCGCGCGGGTTTTCACGCTGCGGGATGGCTGTCAGCGAAAAACCGTCCGGCATTTCCATCGGGAGATCCTTGAGCGAATGCACCGCGAGGTCGGCCCGACCCTCCTGCATGGCGACTTCGAGCTCCTTGATGAACAGCCCCTTGCCACCGATTTGCGACAATGGCCGGTCGAGGATCTGGTCGCCGCGCGTCGTCATGCCGAGAATCTCGACCCGGCAGTGCGGATGCAGTTCGGACAGCCGCACCTGGATATGCCCGGCCTGCCACAGGGCCAGGCGCGACTCACGTGAAGCTATGACGATACGCGCAGGCGCGGAAGGAGACTTGTTCAATGCAGAATCCTGAAACAATTCAATACCCAATGGAATCACTCGGAATTCTAGCATGCGTGCACTTGCCGCCGCAGCCAGATCTTTAACCACACCGGGCACAGCGGCCACAGCGAAGAGATATTGTTTCAGGCACGGAGTATTAATGCCATCTATCCCTTGCGGAACCGCCTGGACCCTGTCGAAATCGAGTGCTGGCGCGGCGCCAGCGTTTCTCGTATTTCTTCACATTTCTTCATAAGAGCTCGGTCGGGCAAAGCCGTTACAATTGATACTTCAAAAGGATTTCAGGTAGTTCACCATTCCAGTGACGCTTTCCGATAACGGGCTAAGTCTTCCGCAGGTAACCGGTTCATGATGAGCTGGAACAGCCTGCGCCCGGCGCTCTATCACCGACTTCATTTTCTGGTGCCTCTGGTCTCGAACCGTGTGGTGGGCAGTTTCTGGCGCGCCCTGGTGTGGGGCTTCTGGCTGGTTTATTTCGGTTTTGTGGTACTGGTGCTGGTGCTGCGCTACGTCGTACTGCCGCACATTGAAGACTATCGCGCCGACATCGAACGACTGACCAGCGAGGGACTTGGGCAAAGCGTAAGCATCGGGCGCGTCGAAGCGAGTTGGGAAGGCATCAACCCCGATCTGACCCTGCTCGACGTCCGCATTGACGATGCGCAGGGTCGGCCGGCCCTCGCTTTTTCACGCATTGAGGCGATTCTCTCCTGGTGGTCGGTACCGAGTGCGCAGCTCAAGCTGCGACTGCTGCGCATCGACGAGCCGACACTGAATTTGCGTCGCGATACCCAGGGTCGTTTTTATATCGCCGGCATTCCGCTCAGTCAGGAACAAAACGAGGGCGACGTTTCCGACTGGATCCTGGCGCAAAGGCGCATCCGCATCCTGGGCGCGACGCTGGTCTGGGAAGACGAGTTGCGCAAGGCACCGCCGCTGGTTCTCGAAGATCTTGATTTTGCTCTCGACAATGACAACAGGCGCCATCGTTTTGGCCTGACCGCCCTTCCGCCAGCCGAACTGGCTTCAATGATCGATGTTCGTGGTGATTTCCGGGGAAAGGACATCGAACGGCTGGAGTCGTGGTCGGGGCAGGCGTACGCCGAGATCGGCTACGCCGATCTGGCGGTCTGGCGCCAGTGGATTGACTATCCGGTAGCGCTTCCGCACGGGCGGGGTGCCTTGCGCGCCTGGTTGGGTTTCGCACAAGGCAAACTGCAGGAGGTAACGGCCGATGCCTCGCTACAGGACGTCAGCCTGCGTCTGGCGCCTGATCTCCCTGCGCTTGTACTCGAACACATGTCGGGGCGTATCGGTGCCCGTTTTTCGGCGACGGGCTTTGAGGTCAGCGGGAAACGCATCGAGCTGGCGACCCGGGCGCTGACGACGCCGAATAACGAATCACGCGAGACGATACGCATTGAACCAACGGATTTCCACGTGGACTGGCAACCCGAGCCTGACGGCAAGGGAGTCGTCGGCAGTGCCAGCGCCAGCAGAATTGACCTCGCTGCGCTGGCCAGACTTGCCGAGCACCTGCCTTTTGATGCGCGATCTCGCCAGTTGCTGAAGGATTACGCACCGCGCGGCCATGTCAGCAGCCTGACGGCCAAATGGAAAGGCGATGCAGAGCGCCTGCAAACCTATTCGCTTAAAGCCGGGTTCGATGAGCTGGCGCTGACAGCACAGGGCTACTTTCCGGGCTTTTCGGGGTTGTCAGGAACGCTTGAATTCAATGAAACGAGCGGTAGTGCTGCACTGCGCTCGCAAAAATCGAGCGTCGATTTACCGAGCATTTTCCCTGAGTCGCTGACTGTATTCGATACGCTCAATGCGCAGGCCAGGTGGGAAATCAGCAAGGGCGTACTTGATGTCGAGCTGTCGCGAGTCGAGTTTACCGGTCCGGATGCGGCCGGTTCGGCGAAGGGAAGCTACCGAAACACGGGTGAAGGGCCGGGGGAAATCGATCTGAGCGCAGCACTGACCCGAGCCGAAGCGCGTGCCGTCTGGCGCTACATGCCACATGCCGTGGGCGAAGGAGCGCGCTTCTGGCTTCGCGATTCCTTGCTGGCCGGGAATGCCAGCGAGGCGAAGCTGATACTCAAAGGCAAGTTGAATGACTTCCCCTTCCTGGACAAGAGCAAAGGCCAGTTTCTGGTGACGGTCAAGGCGCGGGACGTGGTGCTCGATTATGGCCAGGGCTGGCCGAAAATCGAGGGGATTCACGGAGATCTGCGTTTCGAGGGCAACGGCATGACCGTTGAGGCACATCGAGGATCGATTCTTGGAGCGCAACTTTCCAACACGCGCGTCGAGATTCCTGATTTTGATGCGCCGATTTCAACCCTGATCGTCAAGGGGCGAGCCGAAGGGCCGACTTCCGAGTTCCTCAAGTTTATCGAGCTCAGTCCGGTCGCCGGGCGGATCGATCACTTCACCGAGGATATGCGTGCCAGCGGAAACGGCCATCTCGATCTGGGGCTGGTCATTCCGCTTGACGAAGCGAAACTTGGGGATTCGAAGATCGACGGCACCTATAAGTTCGTGAACAACGAAGTGACGATCGATGCCGGGATACCTCAATTAAAACAGGTGAATGGCAGCGTGCAATTCTCGGGCAACGATTTGCAGGTGCCCGAGATCAATGCGACGCTCCTGGGTGGAGCGCTCAGGATCAAGGGTGGGTCGCAGAAGGACGGCAGGGTATTGATCACTGCCAACGGTTCGATCAGCATTGAGCAGTTGCGCAAGCAGTACGCTTCGCCGCTGCTGGCGAATCTGTCGGGGGCAAGCCCTTACCGGGGCGAGGTGCGCATCAACAAGCGTAACGCCGATCTGGTGATTGATTCGACACTGGTCGGGCTGGCCTCGGCCTTTCCTGAACCCTTCCACAAGGACGCCGGGGAATCCATGCCGCTTCGTCTTGAAAAGAAACTCCTGCCGGGCGTACCGATAGCCGGAGACGAAAAGGCCGAGAAAGTTGAAAAAGCAGACAAGGCCGATCCGACAGTGCGCGATCAGCTCAGCGCAACACTCGGCAGCGTCATGTCAATGCAATTGATTCGTCGCAAGCAGGCCACGGGCTTTCTGCCGGAACGTGGCGCCATTGCCGTCGGTCGGCCTTTGCAGTTGCCCGAGCGAGGCGTTACCTTCGGGCTGACCGCCAAGCGCATTGATCTCGATTACTGGCGGCGGGTCTATCGATCCGCTGGCTCAGTTGCAGCACCTCCTTCTGCACCTGTTTCTGCACCTGCTGCAACACCTGCTGTTGCTCCTGCGCCGGCGTCGCCTTTTCTAGATTCGATCAATATCAAGACCGCCGATCTGATTCTGCTTGGGCATCACTTCAATGATGTCGATCTGACCGCAGTACCCGCACCTGCCCAGTTGAAGATCAGTTTGAATTCTCGTCAGGCCAACGGAGAGCTGGTGTGGGAAAGCGCGGGAAGCGGCAAAGTGACAGCTCGCTTCAAGCAGTGGGCACTCGATTCCACAAGCGTACCAACGGAGTCCAATGCGGGTGAAGCGTTAAAGGAACTGCCGGAACTCGACATCGTGGTCGACGATTTTTCGCTGGGCGTGCGCCGTTTCGGCCGGCTCGAAGTACAGGCGCGCAACGCGGGGGGAGTCTGGCATCTAAACAGTATTCAGGTGACCAATCCCTATGGCAACCTTTCGGGTAGCGGCCAGTGGCAGATTACCGGCGGGAAAAGCCGTACACAGCTCGATTTCAGGATCAACAGCAGCGACGTCGGGAAAATGCTCGATCGGCTGGGTTACCCCGGTACGGTGCGCGCCGGTACGGCTCAGATGGAAGGGAAGATCGGCTGGAACGATACGCCGACCGCTCTTGATTTCGGATCATTGAGCGGCGAACTGAATCTTGAGGCGGGCAAGGGTCAGTTCGTCAAACTCGACCCCGGTGCCGCCGGAAAGTTGCTCGGTCTGATGAGCCTGCAAGGTTTGACTCGCCGGATTACCTTCGATTTCAATGATGTCTTCAGCGAAGGCTTTGCCTTCGACAGCATTGCCGGCAAGGTCGCGATGCAGAATGGCGTGATGCGCACCGATCGTTTGCAGATTGACGGGCCATCAGCGCGAGTCGTGATGCGCGGCGAGGTTGATCTGGAGCACGAAACGCAGCGTCTCAAAATCAACGTCCAGCCGGAACTGGGTGGCACCGCCGCGCTTGGCGTGGCGCTCATCAACCCGGTTGCGGGTGTGGCGACCTGGCTGGCGCACAAGGCGCTGCAGAATCCTCTCAATCACATGTTCGGTTTTGACTATCTGATTACCGGCAAGTGGGATGACCCCAAGGTCGAAAAACTTTCGGGAAACGAGCCGCCCGTTCCGGCGCCACAGTTGCCAACCATTGCCAATCCAGCAGGAGCCGCACATGATTCGTCCCCAAAGTGAGTCAACGGGCGCGTTGCAGAACGCACGCGTGGCTGCCGTGCAGATGGTGTCGACGCCACGTGTTGAAGAGAATCTGCAAACTGCCGGAAGGCTTGTTTCCGAGGCGGTGGCGCAGGGCGCCGAGCTGGTTGCTCTACCCGAGTATTTTCCGATCATGGGCCTTCGCGACGGGGACAAGGTCAAGGTGCGTGAGGCGGACGCCTGTGGCCCGATCCAGGACTTTCTTGCCGAAACAGCTCGCCGGCACGGCATCTGGCTGGTCGGCGGCTCGCTGCCCCTGATTGCCAGTGAGGAAGACAAGGTGCTCAACTCCTGTCTGGTTTACAACCCGCAGGGGGAACGCGTGGCACGCTACGACAAGATCCACCTGTTCGGTTTTCAAAAGGGTGCCGAACGCTACAAGGAGAGCGCGACGATCGAGGCCGGTTACCAGCCGGTGGCCTTTGCCACGCCCTTCGCCCGGGTCGGATTGTCGATCTGCTATGACATCAGGTTCCCGGAGCTCTATCGTGCGCTGGGCGTTACCGATTTGCTGGTGATCCCGGCGGCCTTCACCGAGACGACGGGGTGCGCCCACTGGGAAATCCTGCTGCGTGCCCGCGCCATCGAAAACCAGTGTTATGTGCTGGCTGCGGCCCAGGGCGGCAAGCACGAAAACGGCCGCGAGACGCACGGCAACAGCCTGCTGATCGACCCCTGGGGCGATATTCTCGAGCGCAAAGCGAAGGGACCGGGTATCGTGATCGGTGAACTGGATCACGCGCGCATCGCCGAAGTCCGCACCAGCCTGCCCGCTTTGAAGCATCGGGTAATGTAGTGCATAAGCGCTTTCAACGCAGAGTACGCAGAGACGCAGAGGTCGCAGAGAAAATCATAGAAAGTTTTGGTTTATCCCCGCGTATTCTGCGTCTCTGCGCCCTCTGCGTAGAATGAGTTTTACATCGTTTTTTTTTGAATTACCGCAAATTGGATACCCAATGACCGCAAAAGCTCAATCCCTGCTCGTGCAGGCGCAGAAAACCCTGCTTACTCCCTATGGTCTTGACGTGGCCGACTTGGGCAAGGTGTTTGGCACGATCATGGCGCATGACGTCGATTACGCCGACCTTTACTTCCAGTTCAGCCGTTCGGAGGCGTGGAGTCTGGAAGAAGGAATCGTCAAGTCGGGCAGCTTCAATATCGATGAGGGCGTTGGTGTGCGCGCCATCTCGGGCGAAAAAACCGCGTTTGCCTACTCCGACGACATCAGTCTGCCGGCGCTTGCCGATGCGGCCTCGGCGGTACGCGCCATCGCGGCGGCGGGACAGCAGCGGCGCAGCAAAGTCATTCCGGCCCCGAAGAAGAAAATCGGCCACGCGCTGTATGTACCGCTCGACCCGCTCAGTTCGCTCGACGCGACGGCCAAGGTGAAACTGCTCGAACGGCTGGAGGCTTATGCCCGTTCCGAAGATCCCCGTGTCACACAGGTCATGGCGCATATTGCCGGAGAATACGAGGTGATACTGGTGGCCGGCAGCGACGGTCGGCTGGCGGCCGATATCCGGCCGCTGGTGAGGGTGTCGATTACCGTTATCGTCGAGGGCAAGGATGGCCAGCGCGAACAGGGGTCGGCCGGCGGCGGCGGACGAACCGATTACAGCTTTTTCAGCGATGCCGTGCTGCACGGCTATGCGCACGAGGCGGTACATCAGGCCGTGACCAACCTAGCGGCGCAGCCGGCGCCGGCCGGAACGATGACCGTCGTACTCGGTTCCGGCTGGCCCGGCATCCTCCTGCATGAGGCCGTCGGGCATGGTCTGGAAGGCGATTTCAACCGCAAGGGCAGTTCGACCTTTGCCGGCCGTATCGGCAGCCGCGTGGCGTCGAAAGGCGTGACCGTGGTCGATGACGGAACGCTTCCCGGTCGCCGCGGATCACTCAACATCGACGACGAAGGCAACCCGACACAACGCACGGTGCTGATCGAGGACGGTATTCTCAAGGGCTATATGCAGGACAGCCACAACGCCCGTTTGATGGGTGTGGCGCCGACCGGCAATGGCCGGCGCGAGTCCTTCGCGCATCTGCCGCTGCCGCGCATGACCAACACCACCATGCTGTCCGGCGACAGGAGCCCCGAAGAAATCATCAAATCGGTGAAAAAGGGAATTTACGCCGTTAACTTCGGTGGCGGTCAGGTCGACATCACCAACGGTAAATTCGTGTTCTCGATGTCTGAGGCTTATTTGATTGAAGACGGCAAAGTAACGAGCCCGGTCAAGGGCGCGACGCTGATCGGCAGCGGTCCGGAAGCAATGACCCAGGTATCGATGATCGGCAACGACATGCGCCTCGATCCGGGGGTCGGCACCTGCGGCAAGGATGGTCAGAGTGTTCCGGTTGGCGTCGGGCAGCCGACGCTGCGCATCGAGGGTCTGACGGTGGGCGGTACGGCTTGAGCAGATGAACTGCCTTGCCGCGAGGCATGTCAACAGGTTATCCATTCCATTCGAGTATAATCATGACAAAAGTATTCACC
>NZ_JAEUOI010000053.1 GCF_016790145.1 Propionivibrio sp.
CCTTCCCATCTCGAACAGGACCGTGAAACGAAGTCGCGCCGATGATAGTGCATACTACGTGTGCGAAAGTAGGTCACCGCCAGGCTCCCCAAAACCACAAGCCCTCCCCGCCCTACAGCGGCGAGGGCTTCGTGCTTTGTAATGAAGGTTATGCCATCCCCGGTCAATTCTGTCAAAATGCCGCAGTTGAATCGGAGATTGTATGACTGAAAATAATGCTCCTGCCTTTGCTCGTCTGACGTTCGATTCGCTTTTCAGGGCGATAAAACGTGGCTGGGAAATGTTTTTGATTACGCGGCCACTGAGTGTCACTTACGCGATGATTTTCGCGCTTATCGGCATACTGATTCTTTTCGGAATTGAACGGGCCAGCTTCGCGCCGATGATTTTCCCGCTGGCGGGAGGCTTCATGCTGGTTGGCCCGCTGCTGCTCTCGGGGTTTTTCGCAATGGCGGATCGCATCGCGCGCAAGGAAACCTGTACATTTTCGGATATCGTCAGTGGATTTTCCCGCACCTCACCTGAAATGCTGGTTATCGCATTTGTATGTACGCTGCTTTTCATGATTTGGGTCACCGATGTAGCGGCACTCTACGGTTTTACGGTCGGGCGCGTCCCGGCCTCGCTTCTGATGCTTTTTTCTCCTTCGGAAAATATCCTTTCTTTCCTGCTTTGGAGTTCCCTGCTCGGTGCTGTTCTGGCATTCGTTATTTTTTCGATTTCAGCTTTCTCGGTACCTCTTCTTTACTATCGTCGTGCCGGACTTGTTCAGGCGGTATTTTTGAGTGTCACCGCCGTGTTTGCAAATCTTGCAACCTGCCTGTTGTGGGCAATGATTTTGTCGGTGACTATCATCGCCAGCATTCTGATCTTCCCGCTCTTCCTGCTGACTTTTCCCGTGCTCGCTTTTGCGAGCCATACCCTCTATCGGGAGATTTTTCCCGAATATTCAGTCTGAAAAGTTTGCCCCGTTCGGAGATTTGTTATGTCGGAAAACAATCGAGAGTCTGCAACACTGGGAGGCGGCTGCTTCTGGTGCCTGGAGGCCGTGTTCGAACAGGTGACCGGGGTTGAGTCGGTCGTCTCGGGTTACTGTGGAGGGCAAACCGACAATCCCTCGTATCGATCGGTTTGCGAGGGCCACAGCGGACACGCTGAGGTGGTTCGCATCGCATTCGACCCGGCCCGGATCAGCTATAGGGATCTGCTAGAAATATTTTTTGTGATTCACGATCCGACCACGCCCAATCGGCAGGGAAATGATATTGGAACCCAATATCGTTCTGTTATTTTCTATCATTCTGCGGCACAGAAAGAAACGGCTGACGCGCTAATTCGTGAGCTGGAAAATGAAAAAATCTGGGGGAAGCCGGTAGTAACCGAAGTGCGCCCTGAAGAACGCTTCTTCGTTGCGGAGGATTATCACCAGCACTATTTCAGCAACAACCCCGATCAGGGTTACTGTCAGGTGGTCGTCGCACCGAAGCTTGCCAAGTTTCGCAAAAAATTCAGTTCGCGGATCAGAACGAAATCGTGACCAGGCGGTACTTCTTAGAGGCTTCACTTTCGGATTATCCATGCGCAAGCTGATTCGTTATGAACACGGCATTTTTGCTATCGATGCGGACTATATTCGTCCGCAACTGGCGGCTATTCACCTGATCGTAGAAAATGGTCGGGCTGCATTCGTTGACACCGGTTGCAACGACTCATTGCCGAATGTCATGGCAGCACTCGATGAACTCGGCCTTGTGCCGGGGAACGTCGACTATGTCATCCCGACTCACATTCATCTCGATCATGCGGGTGGTGCGGGCGTGATGATGCAAACCTTTCCGAATGCACACCTGGTCGTTCATCCGCGTGGCGCGCGACACATGGCCGACCCGACCCGGCTGATCGAAGGCGCGGCGGCCGTCTATGGCCAGGAAGAGGTGCGCCGCTTGTACGGCGAGGTGCTGCCGATCGATGCACGCCGGATTATCGAGGCGACGCATGGCCTGAATGTCGATCTGGCCGGACGACAACTTTGTTGCCTCGATACGCCGGGGCACGCCAGACATCACATTGCGCTGGTCGACAAGAAGACCGGGCACATCTTTACCGGGGATATTTTCGGTCTGTCGTACCGCGAACTCGACACCGACGCTCGCCAATTTATTTTCCCGACGACGACGCCTGTTCAGTTTGACCCTGTAGCCATGCATGCGTCGATTGATTTACTCATGAGTTATCAGCCAGACGCAATCTATCTCACCCATTTCAGTCAGATCCGGGATACCGCGGCTAAAGCCCTTGAACTGCACCGTCTGGTTGACGCTCACGTCGCCATTGCCAGGCGTGAGAAAAACGCGGGTGCGGAACGGCATGCCAGAATTCGTGAGGGACTTGAGCAACTGCTTCTGAATGAAACCAGTCGCTTTGGCTGCAGACTACCGGTCTCCGGGATTCTGGAGATTTTTGACGGCGATCTCGAACTGAACGCTCAGGGCCTCGGTGTGTGGGTTGATACCGAGAAGTAGATGTTGCTCAAGCAACGTTTCTTTCGATTGCCAGATACTTCAGGACTGCGCTCGCAGCGAACAGTCCGAAAGTTGCCGTGACGCACACAGAAGAGCCAAAGCCGGCGCAGTTGAGGCCGGTCAGAACCGGCGCTTCATCGCATGCGGTGTCATTTTCCGGATAGCGCAACGCTTCGCCTGAAAATACTGCCGGAACGCCGAATTTCTTTTTTGGCTCGCGGGTAAAGCCATACTCCTTGCGCAGCAGCGAGCGTACCTTTGAAAGCAGCGGATCCTGAACGGTGCGCGCCAGATCAGTGATTTCTATTCGTGTCGGGTCGATCTGTCCGCCGGCACTGCCGGCCGTGATCAGGGGTAACTCGCGAGCTTTGCACCAGGCGATCATTGCGGCCTTGGTACGCACCTGATCGATGGCATCGATCACGTAGTCGAAGCCCTTGTCGAGCAACGGAACCAGATTGTCCGGAGAAACGAAATCCTCGATCCTGCTAACCTGGCAAGCCGGATTGATCGCCAGAATGCGTTCAGCCATGGCATCCGTCTTGGCTTTTCCAAACGCATCGCCGAGCGCCTGGATCTGCCGATTGACGTTCGATTCAGCCACCATGTCGAGGTCGATCAGCGTGAGCTGGCCGATGGCCGAACGGGCCAGCGCTTCCACTGCCCATGAACCTACGCCGCCGATGCCGACAACACAAACATGCGCTGCCTGAAAGCGCGCCAGCGCATCGGCACCGTAGAGCCTTTGTATACCGCCGAAACGCCGCGCCGGATCGGCCAAGTGATCACCTGAAGTCTCGATCATCGGGCCTCAAGCGAACGCCGGATGACCTGATTGAAGGGCTCAATCCACTCCGGCGCAAACTGATTGTCGCAGGCATTGATCTCGGCAATGGCACGCAACAAGGAGCGGTTCCTGCCACGATTGACATGCTTCAGCATGACCGCTTCAAAGGCGTCCACAATTGCCAGGATTTTTGCCCCCTCACAAATCTCCTTCGCCTTGATGCCCAAGGGGTAACCCTCGCCATCTGGCATTTCATGGTGTTGTTCCACCATTTCGGCGGCTCTGTTCCAGCCGTCCATGCGCGAGAGAATTCCGGCGGCGTAACCGGGATGAGCGCGAAGAATGAGTTTTTCGTCTGTTGTCATGCGCTCGAGCTTCAACCATACCGACTCCGGCAGAAACATCATGCCAATGTCGTGCATGTAAATGGCCGCCTCCAGCTGCATCGGATCAACCACCTTGCCCATCATTTGATTGGCTTCCATGGACAGGCGAAGCAAACGCAGGGTGCGTCCCTTGAACAGGAGGGAGCGCGCCTCAAGCTGATCAGCCAGCGTACGGAAGAAACGAAGATCTTCTGCCGCCTGCGATTTTGAATTGCCGGAAATGGATGAGGCGCGACCGCGCAAAAGATTTGAAGCTTCGGCGGCGGGCCGAAAACCGGTGACGGCTTCGATCAACTCGCAGGCATACTCGTCCATATCGGGTGCGCTCGCCAACGCAAGTTTTTCTAGCCCCTGCACCAGTGCCAGCAGGCGCAGGCTATCGAGAGATTTGCCCGAGAACAGCCCTGCCGCCGCCAATTCAAGCCGGTCGATAGCGAGCAGAACGGCTTCTGCAATCACTTCACTGAAAGCGATTTCGTCGCTACGTAAACGCGCAAGAACGGATTCGATCGGATGCACAATGGCTACCGCAAGATCGACTTTGCACAGTGCTGCATCGCCCTTGATATTGTGTATCGAGCGGAATAGTCTGCTGATGACTTCGCGGTCGCCTGGCGTGCTCTTCAGGCGGGCGATATCGCGTTCAATGCTTGGCGCCTGGTCGCGAAGTGATTCAATAAACTCTTCGAGAGCCAATTTATCCAGAATCACGGGGGCAATGATCGAGCGAATATCCATTAAGTCTCTCTGCAGGTTTGTATTGCATCAAGTTTAGCTGAAAGCCGGAACGAGGGTTAGCTTGAAAGTCGCTTGTGTTTCTCGCACCACCCATCGCCCACTGGGAGAGGTCGGGGGGCGAGATTGGGAATTCGCGGAGCATGCTCCGTGCCATTCGAACGACTCTGGTTGCCAAGCCGGAATGCGCCCAGCAAGGGAGGGCAACGGGCAGGGCAGTGAATTGCATATTCTAGAGTGGCGCCAACTCCATTCCCGTTAGCACATGCCTTTTTTCGCCATCACGGTGCGCATTAAACTGGTCGCAAAAGCCTGGCTGGTCTACACTCCACCTTTCCAATTCAGGAGGAAGAAAGATGTCCATCACCACAACCGACTCCGGTCTGCAGATTGAAGAAATCAAGGTAGGCGACGGCGAGACCGCCAAAACCGGCCAGTTTGTCAGTGTTCACTACACCGGCTGGCTGACCAATGGTAATAAATTTGATTCGAGCAAGGATCGCGACGAACCCTTCGAATTCCCGCTCGGCCAGCGCAATGTCATTGCCGGCTGGGATGAAGGCGTGCAAGGCATGCGCGTCGGCGGCGTGCGCAAGCTGACCATTCCACCTCAACTCGGCTATGGCGCCCGCGGTGCCGGAGGCGTGATTCCGCCCAATGCCACACTGGTGTTTGAAGTTGAACTGCTCGACATCAATTGATTGATGACCACTACGACCCGAAAAACATTGGGTTTGCCTGGTCAGGCCAGGGCTGAAGCAAGTGTGGCCGGCACGGGCCGCAGGCCAGTGCGTGGTGGCAGGCCAAGCATCAAGCGTGGCGCGGCCAGCGAGCTCACAATCAGCACATCACCGCCGGTAAAAAACCAGCCGCAACAAAAGCCGCGTGGAACTCCCTCACGCGCGCCCGTCGTACCGAAGTCCAGGCTCCTTGCCCTTCCGCCGTCTGCGCCGGCCATCACAACCACGCCCAGCAAAGCGCCGCAGAGTGGTGTGCGCATCTCCAAACTGATGGCCGAACGCGGCCTGTGCTCACGGCGCGAAGCAGATACCTACATCGAGCGTGGCTGGGTTTTCGTCAATGGTGAGCGCATTACCGAACTCGGCACGCGTGCCGATCCCTCCGCAACAATCAAGCTGGACAAGGGCGCACGCGCGGCGCAACTACAGCAGATGACCATCCTGCTGCACAAGCCGGTCGGTTATGTCTCAGGGCAGCCGGAACCGGGCTTCAAACCGGCCGTTACGCTGGTGCTGCCGGAAAATCAATACTGCACCGCCGATACACCGCGCTTCCATGCCTCACACCTGAAGGGTCTGGCGCCGGCCGGGCGACTCGATATCGACTCCACCGGCCTGCTCGTGCTGACCCAGGATGGTCGGATAGCGCGCCAGTTGATCGGTGAGAACACGAGCGTCGACAAGGAATATCTGGTGCGTGTCGAAGGTCGGCTCGATGCCAGGGGGCTGGCACTGTTGAATCATGGACTCAGCCTCGACGACAGGAAGCTCAAGCCGGCCAGGGTCGAATGGCTCAACGAGGACCAGCTTCGCTTTGTCCTCAACGAAGGGCGCAAGCGGCAAATCCGTCGCATGTGCGAACTGGTCGGCCTGCGCGCGGTCGGTCTCAAGCGGGTTCGCATCGGCAAGGTCAAGCTGGGGGATTTGCCGCTCGGGCAGTGGCGGTTTTTGCGCGACGACGAGTCGTTTTAGCGAACGCGCCTGCTCGCCGCAATGAACAACTCCGGATCGACCATCACGCCGTTGAGCACCACGCTCCAGTGCAGGTGCGGGCCGCTGGCGCGTCCGGTCATTCCTGAACGTCCGATGTGCTGACCCTGGGCGACTGAATCGCCGGCCTGTACGTCGATGCGGTCAAGGTGGCAGTACATGCTGATCAGCCCGTTGCCGTGATCGATGAACACGGTATTCCCGTTGAAGAAATAGTCATCGACCGCCAGCACCCGGCCCTGCGCGCTGGCCTTGATCGGGGTGCCGCGCGGCACGGCGACGTCGAGGCCGGAATGCGGCGAGCGCGGCTCGCCATTGAAGATGCGGCGCAGGCCGAAGCGGCTGGCCAGACGCCCTTCGGCAGGCTGCAGGAAGTTGCTGTCGGTGTCGTCCACATCGCGCCAGTGCCGCTTCAACTCCTGGATGACTGCGATCTCGCTGACAGCGCGCGCCTCGTCGGCCGGCGACAGGTTCACCTTGCTCGAGTCCTTCAGCGTGATGCGTTGCTCGGGGTAGTTCTTGGCACTGACCACGAATGGCAGGATCTTCTCTTCGCCCCCGACATTGACGCGCAGTTGATGGCGGCCGGGCGGCAGATCAAGCGCGAGGCCAAGCACGGCGACCCAGTGTCCGTCTGCGCTCGTCACCAGAACGCGCTGCTCGCCGAACCAGGCGCGAGGCGGGCCGGTGCTGCCCGAAACGACGCCCAGTGTGATCAGCGCGATGCCGCCGGGAACGCTAGACGCTCTCGGCAGGGCGAGGGCAATGCCCGGCAAAGCCAGAAACAACAAAGCCGCCGCCAGCCGCCGGGAGGTAATCCATGCAAAACAGATCATTGGGTGGGGTTCCTGCCTTACAGCGATGCCGCCTTGAAGGTGTCGCACTGGCGCAGATCGCCGCTATCCATGCCCCGCTTGAACCAGCGCATGCGCTGTTCGGAGGTGCCGTGGGTGAAGGATTCCGGAACGATGCGGCCTTGCGATTGTTGTTGCAGCCGGTCGTCGCCGATGGCCGACGCGGCGGTCAGTGCCTGTCCGATCTCGCCGGGTTCGATGATGTGCCTGGCCGCATCGGCGCGGTTTCCCCATACCCCGGCCAAACAGTCGGCCTGCAATTCAAGGCGGACCGATAGATCATTCGCCCTGGCTTTGCTGGCGCCTTGTTGTGCCTGATGCACCTTGCCTGATATGCCAAGCAGGTTCTGCACATGGTGGCCGACTTCGTGGGCGATCACGTAGGCTTGCGCGAACTCACCCGGCGCGCGGAAGCGGTCCTTCAGGTCGCGGTAGAAGGAGAGGTCAATGTACACTTTTTGATCGCCGGGGCAATAAAACGGCCCCATTGCCGACTGCCCGGTGCCGCAGGCCGTTGGCGTTGCCCCGCTGAAGAGCACCAGCTTCGGCTCCTGGTAGCGCGACCCGCCTTCCTGAAAAACCTGCGTCCACGTAGTTTCGGTACTGGCCAGTATCTTCGAGACAAAGCGTCCCATCTCGTCGTTGGCGGGCGGCTTGTGTGCACTCACTTGCGGCGGCGACTGGCCTTGAATGTTCGAGGCGAGGCCAAGGATTACCGAGGGGTCGATGCCGAAAAAATAGCTGGCGGCGATGGCAACGACAATGGTGCCGATCCCCAGGCCACCGCGCCCGATGCCGCCCATTCCACCTCCACCCGAGCCGCGCCGGTCTTCAACGTTATCGCTTTCATTCTGGTCATCGAGTCGCATGGGTCATCTCTTTACTTGGTACCGGGTAGCAAATGCTAACAGCCGTTTTTTGCTTTGCGGGAATTATTCATTACTCCGGTCGGGTTGCCGTCCGGCTCCGACACAACCAATGCCGCGCGCGCCTGCTTCTGCTCCAGGCGCTTGTTCTTGTTGCCGTCAAAGAACGTGTAACGCCCGTAAAGTTCGCAGCCTTTCATGCCGGGATCGCACGGCAGGTTGTGCACCTTACCGCATGCCCCACTCACTTCGTGCGGGCAACCCCATCCACCGCCAGCCATTTGTTCCTCTCTGGTTTGAATACAGTAGGCCGTATTCTCCGCCGCATGCGCCCAGGCTTCAAGCCCGAAATCCAATAACACCGATTCCGGAGACCACGAATGAGTTAATCTAGCGGCAAATGCACAAACCAGCCGCTAAAACCAAACTCAAGCACTTGCGCACCTCGGACATCCGTGGCCTGGCCCAACTGGCAACGCAGGCCACCCTCGGCGTGACGCGGATCGTCGAAGGCGTGCACCAGTCGATCTGGAACACCCTCGGCGTGCCCGGCGGCAAGGCGCCGGGGCAAACCGGCGGTATCACCGGTCTGGTCTATAGGAGCATAGATATCGCCACGCAATTGCTGGGCAAAGGCGTGGACTCGCTGCTCGTCAGCTTGCAACCACGGCTTGAATCGGCCGCTGAGGGCAAACCCGCAACGCCCCAGCGCGAAGCGGTGCTTGCCGTACTCAATGGCGTGATGGGCGACCGCCTGCTCGCCAACAACAACCCCTTCGCCATCCCGATGACTTTGCGCTATCAGGGTGAAGTGCTGAACTGGCAGGCGCTGCCAGCGATGCCCGAGGCCACCGGCAAGGTACTGCTGCTCATTCACGGCTTGTGCATGAACGACTTGCAGTGGCGCACAGAGCACCACGGGCAGCTCGTCGACCATGGCGCAACACTGGCCTCGACCCTGGGTTACACCCCCGTCTATCTGCGCTACAACTCAGGCTTGCACACCTCGCAGAATGGGCGCGAATTGTCAGCCCTTTTGCAGGAACTGGCCACACACTGGCCGCTGCCCATTGAAGAAATCACCGTGGTGGCGCACAGCATGGGCGGCTTGCTGATCCGCAGCGCTGTCCACTACGCCAGGCACGACAGCCTGCACTGGCCTCAGCATCTGAAAAACATTGTCTTCCTGGGCGTGCCACACCATGGTTCACCGCTGGAACGGGCCGGTAACCGGGTAGACGCCCTCCTCGGCAGCACCCCCTACACATCGCCTTTCGCCAGGCTCGGCAAGCTGCGCAGCGCTGGCATTACCGACCTTCGCCATGGCAATGTGCTGGACGAAGACTGGCAGGGCCATGACCGCTTTCACGGCAAATCCGACACCCGTCAGCCGCTGCCCCTGCCTGAGGGTGTGGCCTGCTACAGCGCGGCGGCGACCACCGCCGCCAGGCGCAGCAAACTGGCCGAGCGCCTGATCGGTGATGGATTGGTGCCGCTGCACAGCGCACTTGGACAACATCACGACGCGCGGCGAACGCTGATCTTTGCGCAAGCGTCGCAAAGGATATTCTTTCGCATGAACCACCTCGCGTTGCTGAGCAGCCCCGAGGTGACCCGGCAGATGGTGCACTGGCTGACGCCGGTAGAATCGGCAGCAACCCCAGGCATTTAGACGTATCCAGGCAAAGGAGTGCATATGCAAATATCATCTCTACCCTTTGGTACCACCGACTGGTCTCAGGTTGAAGCCACCGAGCACCCAGGTGAAAGCGGGCTGGCTTACTGGCGAACTAGGCATTTTGGCGATATCCGGGTGCGCATGGTCGAGTACACACCGGGTTATCTCGCAGATCACTGGTGCGTCAAAGGCCACATCCTGCTATGCATCGAGGGCGAACTCATCACTGAACTCGAAGATGGCCGAAAATTCACGCTTAAACCGGGAGTGAGCTACCAGGTTGCAGATAACGCGGAACCCCATCGTTCATCGACGGCACTTGGAGCAAGGCTTTTCATCGTTGATTGAGCGAAACTGCACAGTGTCGGCAACACTTGCAAGTGCCCACCCGCTATGTCTTCATCAGCAGAAACTTGATCCATTACCTGGCTTGGATGGGAACGACAGCAATGCGACCCGAAGATTTGTTCAGCCTGCGAGGTCTTGAAGGTCCACTATGCGAGGTACTGCTACCGCCTGGTTCAGCGGGATTGATGAGTGCTCATCGTCCATATGTGGAGCGCTACATAAGCCCGAGGATGAGACCGTCAGACCACACTTTCGAAAGGCATTTTGAAGATCATATAGCTGGCATCGCGCTTGTCGATGTGATCAGATGCTTCAGGGTCAAAACTGACCAGCCGTCCTTTATTGATTCCGGATTTTTCCCCGATGGTGAAAGGGACTATGGCTCAAACCCCCTTGATCTGCTCAGGAATGAACGCGAGGGCTCAGCCTCGGGACGTGGAGTTGAACTTCATGGCTGATCAGGTTCTCAAATGAGCAGCTTGGACGATCGAAGCCATGGCAATCTACGCGTGCAAGGATCAGCCGTGATCGTATAGCACTGGCATGGCAGGCGAGTCAGGCCAAGGACTTCCGTCCCGACCGCACACCACGTTGATTTTTTCGTAACTCAACAGAAAGGATTTACCCATGTTGAAGAAAACAGTAATGCGCTGGGCACTGGTCGTCGTTTCGGCCGTGCTTTTCGGCGGAACGTCGATCGCTCAGAGCAAGCCGAACGTCGTCATTCTGGCAACGGGTGGCACCATCGCCGGTGCCGGTGTCGACGTCACCAATAGCGCCACCTATCAGGCGGCCAAGGTGCCGGTGGACAAGCTGATCGCCGGCATTCCGCAGTTGAGCAACATCGCTACCGTGCGTGGTGAGCAGGTCTTCCAGATCGCTTCGGAAAGCTTCACCAACGCCAACCTGCTGACACTCGGCAAGCGCGTTGCGGCGCTGGCCAAACAGGGCGACGTCGATGGCATCGTGATCACCCACGGCACCGATACAACTGAAGAAACGGCCTACTTCCTGAATCTGGTCGTGCACACCGAGAAACCGATCGTCCTCGTCGCTTCGATGCGTCCGGGCACCGCCATGTCGGCCGACGGCATGCTCAATCTGTACAGCGCCGTTGCCGTCGCCGGCAGCAAGGACGCGCGCGGCAAGGGCGTGCTGGTCGTGATGAATGACGAAATCAACAGCGGCCGCGACGTCTCCAAGTCGATCAACATCAAGGTCGAAGCGTTCAAGAGTCCGTGGGGCCCGCTCGGTATGGTCGTGGAAGGAAAAAACTACTGGTTCCGAAAACTGGACAAGCGCCACACCATGAACTCCGAGTTCGATATCGAGAAAATCGACGCGCTGCCTCTGGTTGAAATCACCTACGCCGGGGGCAATGTCAGCGACACAGCTTACCGTGCTTTCGCCAATTCCGGCGCCAAAGCCATTATTCATGCCGGCCCGGGCAACGGTTCGGTCGCCGGCCCCCTGGTTCCCGTTCTCCAGGAAATGCGCGGCAAGGGCATCCAGATCATCCGCTCATCCCACGTCAATGCCGGCGGTTTCGTATTGCGCAATGCCGAGCAGCCTGACGACAAATACGACTGGATCGTCGCCCATGACCTCAACCCGCAAAAGGCGCGTATCCTGGCCACGGTGGCGCTGACGTCGACCAACGAGAGCAAGGAACTGCAGCGGATTTTTTGGGAATACTGATTTCCGATGAGCTCTAAGGGACGTGCGGCCGAAGCCGGCTTTTCGTCCCTTCCGTGTTTCAGATCATGAACCCGGAACCCGTAGTGCCATGGCACTGACTTAAGCCAGGGACCTCGGCCAAGGTTTAGATCGACTCCCCGCTGTGCTCAACCTGTTGTTTGCAGGGCGCAATTCCTGAAGGATGCTGCTAGGCCACCCGACTCTGTGTGTCTACGCCCGGTGCAAGCGTATAGGGCACAAACGGTAAGGCGCTCCCGCTACGCTCGGTGGCCAGCACGCGCTGGGCGTTGAGGCTGCCGATGGGAATGCTGGCGTCCTGCGGGATGCCTCCCGATAGCTGCAAGGCCAGATACCGGCCACAGCAGACGCGGAGGAAAGAGGCAAAGTTGTCGACCTTGCCATGCTCCTGCACCAGTTCGTCGTAGAGTCTGGTGCACAGTTGGGGAACGCGCATGCCGTCGCGGCTGGCAATGTCGGCCAGAACATTCCAGAACAGGTTCTCCAGCCGTATGCTGGTTGCCACGCCGTGCAGGCGCACGGAGCGCACGCGGTATTCGTACAGGCGCGGATCGGCGCCGATAAAAACCTGGCACATGCTATGGCTCCTGCTCGATCTTCGGATTTGCCATGATGCGGCTCTTGCCGCCGCGCGTCAATGGACACGCACTGCCAGGTGCACCGTGGCAGCCCGAGCCGCCTCAGAGGCTGTAGATCTACGGAAAACACCTCCCAAGCCGTCATTCCGGCGCAAGCCGGAATCCAGTAGCTTTCTCCGATATCCATATTACAATCGGATAAACGAGCTGGACCCCGGTTTCTGCACCGACTGTGAAAGGGCCTATGGCTTAAACACTCCCGACGTGGCCTTGGGCCATGGGGTGTGCCGGGGTGACGAGCGTGGAAATCAGGAAGTAACGATTTTTTCGCAGGCTCTCGGTCAGTGGGTGATCGTCGTTCCCAAAACCGCCAGAAACTGAGCAATCCATGCCGGGTGAGCAGGCCAGGCCGGTGCCGTGACCAGGTTGCCGTCGGTGTGGGCAGCGTCGATGGCAATGTCGGCGTAGGTGCCGCCGGCGCATTCCACCTCAACGCGGCAGGCCGGGTAGGCCGAGCAGGTGCGGCCTTTCAGCACTTCGGCCCCCGCCAGCAACTGGGCGGCGTGGCAGATGGCGGCTACGGGCTTGTTGCTGTCGAAAAAGTGTTTGACCATGGCAACCACCGCCGGGTAGGTGCGCAGGTACTCGGGGCCACGACCGCCGGGCAGCAGCAGGGCGTCATAGTCCTGCGACCGGATGTCGGCAAACGTGGCGTTGAGCGTAAAGTTGTGACCGGGTTTCTCGCTGTAGGTCTGCGCGCCTTCGAAATCGTGGATGGCAGTCTTGATGCTGTCACCCGCCTTTTTGTCCGGGCACACCGCGTGTACCGTGTGGCCCACAGCCAGCAGGGCCTGAAAGGGCACCATGGTCTCGTAGTCTTCACAGTAGTCACCACAAATCATCAGAATCTTTTTCGCTGCCATGTCGGTCTCCTCTGGTTTGTTGAACGGAAGACCGATTGTGGGCGTGTCGTACCATCCGTGGTGGTACCGGGTTGTTACATCGGTTGATTTCCAAGTGCTTGTCGAAAAATGGAAATATCTGATTTTGAAGGCCTAAGGCAGTGCCATTGGGAACCCAGTCATTTAAAAAACAGGGCACCAAACATCAAATGACTTCGATCCGACTTCGATCCCTTTAAAGATGCGCATCCATGACCCTCCCCAGCGATGGAAACTGAGCCCGCTGGACATGGAATCATGCCGCCGCTGGGAGCTCTACACCAAGGCCAAGGAAATCATGCTGGCGCGAACGCACATTCCCGAAGCCCCGTGGCGGATTGTCGAGGCGGTAGACAGAAAGCCCGCCTCAATTGCATCCATCACTTCCTGACTCAGGTTCCCTACGACGAAATCGGAAGGGAACCGGTCATCCTGCCGGAACGCGTTCATAACCCGGACTATATCCGCCATCCCGTAACCGAGGAACTGTTCATTCCGGCGGTCTATTGAACTGCCGAGCTGCGTTGCTCAAAATCAATGGCCCCGTTGATCCATCGCGATCAGTAGCGGAGAACCTTGGCGAGGAAATTTACCAGCTGGGGATGCTGTGGTTTGCTGAACAGTTCTGCTGAACGCCCCTCCTCCAGTACATGGCCCTCTGCAATAAACAGGCAGTGATCGGATACTTCCCGGGCAAAACCCATATTGTGCGTGACGATGATCAGGTCGCGCCCTTCACCGCGCAGTTCTGCAATGAAGTCGAGTACTTCGGCGGTCATCTCCGGATCGAGGGCGGACGTCGGTTCGTCAAAAATTAGAAAACGCGGTTTGATGGCGATCGCCCGGACAATGGCCACGCGTTGCTGTTGGCCGCCGGAGAGTTCGGCCGGTCGCTGGTCGGCATGACGTGATAGTTCAAATCGTTCGAACAGGGCCTCGACAACGGCGTGTGCCTCGTCCGTTGACCGACCGTGAACTTTAACGAGCGGAAGAATAACGTTCTCCCGCGCAGTCAAATGTGGAAACAGGTTGTAGGCCTGGAAGACCGTACCGATGCTGCGGCGGTGCGAGAGCAGGAATTCTTCAGAAAAATTCACCCGCTGGCCGTCGATGCTCAGGTGCCCCGATTCCGGTATTTCAAGGCCGGCGATAATGCGCAACAGCGTCGTCTTGCCGCCTCCGGACGGGCCGATGATGGCCAGTGACTGGAACTCCGGAACCGACAGGCTCACATCGCACAGCGCCTGATGATTGCCAAATTGTTTGCTGATCGCACCAAACTCAAGTCGCAAAGTGGAATCTCCGTTCCATTACGCGGCTTAGCAGCGATATCGGAAGCGTCAGTAGCAGATAGCCGAGCGCCAGCGGAAGGTAACTTTCCAGGGTGCTGTAGGTGAATGCGTTCACCTCCTGGGCGTTCAGGGTGAACTCGCTGACGGCAATGATCGATAACAGTGACGAGTCCTTGATGATCGAGGCAAACTGTCCGGTCAACGGCGGTGCAAGCTGGCGTACGAGCTGAGGAAAGATGACATAGTGGTAGGTCTGCCCGCGCGTCAGTCCGATGGCCCGCGCCGATTCCAGTTGCGAATCACGAATGCTTTCAATGCCCGAACGTATCATCTCGGCCAGGTAGGCCCCGGCGAAAAGAGACAGGGCAAGCACCCCTACGAGATAGCGGTTCTCCATGCCAAACGCGTTGGCTACGACATAGAACAGGATCAGGATCTGCACCAGCAGAGGCGTGCCGCGGACTATTTCAACATAGAGCACAGCCGAGTAGCGCACCGGCAGAAAAGCCGAGCGTCGCGCCAGGGCGGCAAGCAGCCCGATAATCAGGCTGACCAGCAAGGACGCCGCTGAAATTGCCAAAGTCATCAACCATCCTTGCAGGAACTTATTCCGGTACTGCCAGATGGCCTCCCAGTTCCAGCCGTAGTGCAGTTGGCTGAAGGCAAAGCTGAAGAGCGCTGTGCTCAGCAAGGCCACCAGGCCCCATGAAAAAATCATGGCGGCCAGCCCGACAGGTCGCCCGAGTTTCTGCGTTACAAAAGAGTCCAAGGTATTCCCCCAGCTTCTCGATCATAGAAAAAAGGAATAGCCCAGGCGTTTGAACTCACCCTTCATCTCTTTCAGGTGCCGGTCTCCGAGTTGCTCAAAGCCGCCCTTTTCGCGGTACGCCTTGATGAACAGATTGACCTTGTTCCTGAGTTCATCATTACCCTTGCGCAGGCCAACTGCCCAAGATTCCTTTTGAAACGGCTCAAGCAAGGCCCGCGTCGTGTCCTTGTTGCGTTGCCAGTTCTGGTAGGTCGACATCTGGTCGTAAATGAAGGCGTCGGCCTTCCCCTGTGTCACTTCCAGAACGGCGGCCGACTCCTTGTCGAGCACCAGGATTTCGGCATTTTTCAGTCTGCTGCTTGCGTAGAGATGGCCCGTCGTCCCCTTTTTTACCGCCACCTTCACCCCGGCCTTGTCGAGGTCGGCAATGCTCTGTGCAGCAGAATCCTTTTTCAAGAGCAGGCAGAGACCGGTCGACAGGTAGGGATCGGAAAAATCGATCGATTTTTCCCGCTCGGCCGTCGCGGTCATCGAGGAAATAACCAGATCGACCTTGCCGGTCTTGAGCGCCGAGATCAGTCCGTCGAATGCCGTGTTCTGGATGATCACAGGTCGTCCAAGACTTTTCGCCAGATCCGTCGCCAGGTCGACGCTGATACCGGAGGGTTTTCCGTTGGGGTCGGTCATCTCGAACGGTGGATAGGCCAGCTCCATGCCGACGACCAGTGGCCTGGCCGTCTCTGCTGCCGGAACAACGCTCGCGGCAGTCAGGAAGCCGACCAGAGCCGACAACAACAATAAGTGCTTGAATTTCATCTCAGAATCCCCTTCGAGCCCGTAAATACACCGATGCCTGGGCATCGCTTAGCCAAGCCTAACTCAATAACCCGTTCGTAGTGAACATGTCGAACCCATCACCGCGATAAAGCCGCATCGCGCCCCTGAATTCATAGCGCGCCTGGCAGGGCATCGTTCTTCAACTGCAGGAAATGCAAACCAGATACGCGCCGTCGCCAGGTGCCAGGTTTGATTCTGCGATTATTAGTCATTGTCTTATGCAGAAATATCCTTATAGTCATAAAGTCGCAACTCCGGAGTGAACATCACCATGAAAACGAAAGCTGCCGTCGCCTGGAAACCCGGCGCCCCACTGACTATCGAAAATGTTGACCTGCAGGGCCCGCAATTCGGCGAAGTGCTCGTCGAAATCAAGGCTACGGGCATTTGCCACACGGACTATTACACTCTCTCGGGCGCCGATCCGGAAGGCCTCTTCCCGGCGATACTCGGGCATGAAGGTGCCGGTGTCGTTGTGGATATCGGGTCGGGCGTCACCACGCTGCAAAAGGGCGACCACGTGATCCCGCTGTATACGCCGGAATGCCGCCAGTGCAAGTTCTGCCTGAGCCGCAAGACGAATCTGTGCCAGAGCATTCGCAGCACCCAGGGCAAAGGGCTGATGCCCGACGGTAGCAGCCGGTTCAGCCTCGACGGTCAGCCCATCTTTCACTACATGGGCACCTCGACCTTCAGCAACTACACCGTTGCCCCGGAAATTGCGCTGGCCAAGATTCGCCGCGACGCGCCCTTCGACAAGGTCTGCTATATCGGCTGCGGCGTTACCACCGGTATCGGCGCGGTGATTTTCACGGCCCGGGTCGAAGCCGGTGCCAATGTCGTGGTATTCGGCCTCGGCGGCATCGGCCTCAATGTGATTCAGGGGGCGAAGATGGTCGGTGCCGACAGGATCATCGGTGTTGACATCAA
>NZ_JAEUOI010000017.1 GCF_016790145.1 Propionivibrio sp.
TCAGAGGATTTGAATGCGTTGATTGACAAAATTCAATTTAATCAATACACTGCATTTCCGTTGCACTTTATCGCCCTTGCGTAGTGCATGTCTGGCATGGAACTTTTATTTTCCTTGCTGCTCAGATGTAGTGTTTGAACCTCGTAGAAGTATCCGCCCTGCGGTAATCCTTACCGCTCCTTGGGGCTTTGCACCCGCCTATAACCGCTTGTCGCACGATGATTTTGTTTGCGCGACGACAACAGTGAAGGAGAGTGAGCATGTCTGCAACGATTACGCTCAAACAGTCGATGGCACGAAGTCCTGATGCCGCCTTTTATCTTATCAAGCACAGCCTGATGATCGCCGGTGTTCTGCTCGTCCTCGGTATCATCAACGTTTTTAACAACAACACACAATTTGTCGAGTTGCTCAAATCCGCCTTGCCCGATTCTTCCGTTTCGGAAGAATCGCCCGAAGAAAGCGCAGAAGCAGAAGCTGCTGTACTCGTCCTTTCGCCACGCATGCAAGGCGCTCTCGACTACGTAGCGCGTCGCTATCGGGTTTCCCCGGAGGCCTTGCTGCCGGTTTTCGAGGTGGCCCAATTAATCGGCAAGGAGCGACGCATTGATCCGCTGCTGATTGTAGCCATCATCGGTATTGAATCAAGGTTCAATCCGTTTGCCGAGAGCGCCATGGGCGCCCAAGGCCTGATGCAGGTCATTCCACGTTTCCATATGGACAAGGTGCCTGAGGGAGCCGGAGACAGTCCGCTCCTTGATCCGGAAATCAACATCAGGGTCGGAGTCCATATTCTGGAGGAAGCAATTAGACGGCGCGGTGGACTGGTCGCCGGTCTTCAATACTATGCAGGCTCTTCTGAATCCGAGGGCAGTTATGCAAGCAAGGTGCTGGCCGAGAAGGAGCGGCTGGAGCAAGCCGCACGCCGTAACGCCCGTTCCAGCGCCTAATTCATCGATTTGCGCTGGCCATGCGCCGGATGGCCTGCCTGGCTTCGGCCGGTAGCACCAGTTCGGCGTGTGCCAGTGGAGTGCTGATGCGCTGGTCAAAATGCAATAACCCGTTTTCATCCTCGCGCAGCAGATTGGCATCTATAAAGTTGGCAATGAGTGCCGAGAACGTCGTTTTCTCGGAATACTCCGGCGTGTTGAACTCGTAGAGTAGCGCCATACGCTGAGCCAGCAGATGGCAATCGTTTTCCAGGGTGCGTCGCGTTCGCTGGCCTGAACCGCCATGTTGCAGCAGCGCCAGCGTGAGAAAGTGGCGTTCGAGTATCGGGCGCAGGATTTCCCCGAGCAATCGCAACTCGTCGAACTCCTGGCTGTTTGGCTCGGGGGCAGACAGTCGTCCGGAATCGTTTCGGTAAAGTAGACCACGTTTGACAAACACCTCGATGATGGCTTCGCTAACGGCAGGGAGTTGCGCTGGTGACCAGTGCAGGAAAAGCTCGGTTTGCAGCAGGCTATAAATTCCGGCAACAGCGTCGGTCAGGCGCTTTATGCCGAGGTGCCGATTTTGGTTGAGCAGGCAGGCGATCAGTGCCGGCAAGGCAAAAAGATGGAGTACATTGTTGCGGAAGTAGGTCAGCAAGGGCGCCTCCCCTTCCGGTATGCGAATCAGATCTCCGAGTGGATGCGGGATGCGCTCGGCGATTCCAAGCCGTTCAACGTAAGCCACAATCTGCAAGGAATCCAGAGAGCACGGGATCGTTTCTGGCGCATAGGGGGCCTCGCCGACTAGCGCCTGACAGTGCTCCAGTAGTCGATGCAGCACCTGTTCATCTGCCGTATGCCTGGGTGTGGACAACACAGTCAGGGCGATCAGATTGACCGGATTGATTACAGCCGCTGCATTCAGACGTTCGGCAAGTTCGGTGGCCGCACTGTGCGTGGCTTCGCGTGACCAGTCGCCAGACTCATCTGAAATTTCCCGAGCCCATCCAGGGCGACGGGACTCGAGGAAATCGGCCAGCTCCAGCGGTTTGCCGAAGTTAACATGAACCTTGCCGAAGACACGTTTGAGCTGGCGTATGCTCTTCACAATGTCCCACAGTGACTCTTTCTGCTTGGGTTTGCCGGCCATTTCGCGAAGGTAGGTGCGGCCTTCGATAATTTTCTCGTAGCCGATGTAGACCGGTACGAAAACGAGCGGCCGTGCATGTTCACGGATGAAACTGCGAACCGTCATGCCGAGGATGCCGGCTTTGGGAGAGAGCGTTCTGCCATTGCGACTGCGCCCGCCCTCAATGAAGTACTCGAGCGGGAAGCCACGGGTCAGCATCAGATGCAGATATTCGTGGAACACGGCGGCATAAAGCGGCTCTCCCTTGAAGCTGCGGCGCAGGAAAAAGGCGCCACTGTGCCGCAACAGCGTGCCAACGAGCGGCAGGTTCAGATTGGCACCGGCGGCGATGTGTGGCGGTGTCAATCCCTGCCGGTGGAGAGAATAGGAGAGCAGCAGATAGTCGATATGGCTACGATGCGTCGGAACATAGACGATGCCATGACTCGGCGCAATCTGCGTGACGACATCAATATTGTGGATTTCAATGCCGTCATAAAGGCGTGTCCAAAGCCAGGAAAGAAACAGCTCGAGCGCGCGTACCGTACCGTAGGAATAGTCCGAGGCGATTTCCAGCGCGAAGCTACGGGCACGCACCTGGGCTTGATCAATCGAGATGGCGCGGGTACTGGCCTCGTCGGCAATCGCCGAGCGCACCAGCGGGGACGCCAGCAGTGTTTCCACCTGGGTGTTGCGGTGCGAAAGATCCGGCCCGATGGCCATCTGTCGCTGGCGGCTAAAGTGCACGCGCAGCACGCGGGAGAGCTTGCGCAGCGCCTGTTCTTCGTCGAGACCTTCGCCGGAAAACGCACGCAGGAAAATCGGCGCGTTGAATCGAACCAGCACGTTCCGGCCATGCAGCAGGATGGTCAACAGGCGGCGCAGTGCACCGGGTTGCCGCCAGGTTTCCGAAAACAGGGCTTTGAGGATGGATTCCTGTTTGTCCGGGCTGCGTCCCCAGAGAATGACGACAGGGACAATCTGTACATCAAGGCCCTTGACCGCCAATGCTTCGTGCAACAAAGCGGTCATCAGCGAAGAATGGGCGTAGCGCTCCCGTGCCGTAGCGTTGAGCGAATGTTTGCGGTTCAGAAAGAAGACGGAATGCGGGAAATTAACAGCGTTCAGCTTGATGCGCGCTTCGGCAGATGGAAGGCCGGCAAGCTGCGATTCCTGGAATAGTACCAGCAGGTTCGAGAGATGGTGGTGCTGCAATACGTAACAAACCGGTTTTGCCGGATCGAGGCCGAGTTCCTTTGGGTTCTCCGGAAATACGGTGGTTCGCACCCAAAAATACAATACCCGGCGGGCCAGCGGGAGGGCCCAACCGGGTATATCGAAAAGGCTAATCATGACGGCTTAGTCGTCAGCCTTCGTACCGATCATTCATCCTCCAGGCCAACTGTTTTATGTTGCGAAGACAACTGCTGCTGGGTGGCTGCCGGTACCGGTGCATAGTGAGAAAAGGAAATGCTGTAGGAACCCTGGCCACCCGTCAGCGACTTGAGCCGTCCCTGATAGTCATCGAGTTCGGCGAGCGGAACCTTGCCGCCGATCGACATGCTGCCAACGCCACGCGGCTGTGTTCCGGTCACCTGACCGCGCTTGCTTGAGAGGTCTCCGGTAAGATCACCGATGGCAGCGTCCGGGGCCAGAATTTCGATGTCGACTACCGGCTCCAGAATGATCGGTGATGCCGCCCGGATGGCCTCGATCGTGGCTTTCCGGCCGGCGGCAAAGAAGGCGATGTCCTTGCTGTCAACCGCATGCGACTTGCCATCATGGACGATTACGCGCAGGTCATGCACCGGGAAGCCACCGACAACGCCGTCCTCCAGCGCCTGACGCACGCCCTTTTCAACCGCTGCCATGTAGACGCCCGGGATTGCACCTCCCTTGACAATATCGACAAACTCGAAGCCGCCACCGCGCTCCATGGGTTCGATACGCAACATGACTTCGCCGAACTGGCCGGCACCACCACTCTGCTTTTTGTGACGGCAATGGCCTTCGGCCTTGCCGGTGATCGTTTCGCGGTAGGCAATCTGCGGTGGTCTGGTATCAAGTTCGATTTTGTATTGCTGCGCCATGCGTGACAACTTGGCGCGCAGATGCATTTCGCCCAAACCGCGGATGACCGTTTCGTTGGTCGTCGGGTGGCGCTCGACCTTGAAGCAGGGGTCTTCAATTTCAAGCTTGTGCAGGACATCGAAGAGCCGTTGCTCGTCGGCTTTGCGCCTAGTTTCGACGGCCAGACCCTGCATTGGTTGCGGGAATTCGAGCGGCTTCAGGTGGATATGGTCTTCGTCATGCGAATCATGCAACACACAGTCAAAAACGATTTCATCGACCTTGGCAATGGCGCCGATGTCGCCCGCTACCAGTGCGTCAACCTCGATGTATTCCTTGCCCTGCAAGCGGTATAGGTGACCAACCTTGAACGGCCGCTTGGCATCGCCGACAAAAAGTTGCGATTCCTTTCTGATCGTACCCTGATGCACACGGAACACACCGAGTTTGCCAATGAAGGGGTCACTGACGACCTTGAACACATGCGCCAGGACGTGTTTGCCGGCATCAGGCTCGGCCTTGAAGGGCATGCTGTTCTGGTCGCCCGGTTCACCCTTGTAGAACGGTGGCGGATTACCCTCGGTCGGATTGGGCGCCAGCCTTGCGAGAGCATCAAGCAACTGGGGAACGCCAGCGCCGGTTTTTGCCGAAACGAAAAGAATCGGAATCAGGTGGCCGGCGCGCAGTGCCTTCACGAAAGGGGCGTGCAGTTCTTCCAGGCTGGGATCGGCGCCTTCATCAAGATAACGCGCAAGTAGATCTTCATCTTCCTCGACGATCTGGTCAATCAAGGCACGGTGGGCCGTGGCGACCGATTCGAAATCGCTCTCGCCGCTGTCATGACCGAGCAGTTCAACCACGTCCTGACCGTGATGCGCCGGCAAATCGAGCAGCATGCACTGGCGACCGAAAGACTCGCGGATTTCACCAACCAGCCTCGGTAAATCGACATTGTCGGCATCAATCTTGTTGATGACGATCATCCGGCAGAGATCGCGGGCGGCCGCAAGTTTCATCATGCGCTCGGTCGACAGTTCGATACCGGTTTGCGCATTGATGACCACCAGCGCCGTGTCCACCGCAGCCAGAGAACCAATGGCCTGCCCGGCGAAATCCGGATAGCCCGGTGTGTCGACCATGTGCACCTGGACGTTAAGCCAGTTGAAACTGCACATGGCGGAATTGAGCGAATGCCCGAGTTCCTTCTCCTGCGGATCAAAGTCGCAAACGGTGTTGCCCCTTTCGACTGAGCCCCGACTGGGGATTGCGCCAGCAGCGGCAAGCAATGTTTCAGCTAGAGTGGTCTTTCCTGCGGCGCCATGGCCGACAAGAGCAACGGTGCGCAGGTTGACGGTGGAATTCTGACCCATGTTTTCTCCCAATGATTTTGAACGCACTCTGCATGGGGCGATAACCAGAAAACGCCCCGCGCAGAGCAACTGACTACTCAAGATTCATCAATAAACACGCCCATTCTACCCTTAGTAGCCAGGCAACAAATCAGTCTGCAAGGCTCATTCAACCCATTAACTGCGCTTGATGCCGATTCACATATGCCCCGAAGAAAAATCTTTTCGTATAGAGAGCACGCAGCCGTTGAGGGCATAATTAAAAACCTTGATTCACCCATTGGGTGAAATGCTGTTCACATTAAACTATCCAGGGAGCCGCTGATCAAGTCTCAGAACGTCATTCCGGCGAATGCCGGAATCCAGAAAATTCAAGGCACTGGACACCGGCTTCCGCCGGTGTGACGGCTTAATCAGCGTTTCCCTGGCTGCCAGTTCTCCGTGCTAATGATGTTCAGCTAATGTTCAGATTGTGGCACGAGACCAGGTTTCACTTTCATACCGGCAAAGCCGGTATGACGTAAAGAAAAGAGAAAGGTGCCGCCCAAAAAAAACCCGCCGGGAAGGCGGGCTTCTTGTCACATCAGCAAAAGAGGGTGAGTGGTGAGCTCCTGCCTACCGATGACTTCTCACGATAGCGTTGAATTATTCGAACTCGATGATGACCTGATCGACTGACAGGCTTTCACCGGCCTCCGTAACGATCTTTTTCACCAGGCAATCTTTCTCGGCCTTGAGAATATTTTCCATTTTCATGGCTTCGATCACGGCCAGTTTTTCGCCGACGCGAACTTGCTGTCCAACTTGAACCGATACTTCGCGGAGCAGGCCGGGCATCGGTGAGAGCAAAAATCTTGAGAGATCGGGCGGTACTTTGACCGGCATCTTGGCCAGCAGTCGGTCAGCCTTGAGAGACATGACAACGGCCTTAATCTGCTTGCCGAAATGGCCGATACGATACTCCAGTCCGGCACGCTCAACCTGCATGCAGATCGGCTGACCGTTGCAAGTTCCCCGGAAAACCAGTTCCCTGAAAAGCCAGTTGGATACGATGTCGTATTTTTTATCGCCGCAGGTGATCGAGTAACCCCCCGGAATCGTATTGACGCCGACCTGGTAATTTTTGCCTTCGATGACCACTACCCACTCAGTACCGACTTTGCGCGGATGCCCGATCATCTGGTTGCTGATTTGTACAGCGCGGTCGATATAGCGGCGCCGTGCGAAGGCGGCGACTGCAGCCAGCAGGCCGATATCCTCGTAGGGAACATCGGCAGCGACAAAACCATTCGGGTATTCATCAGTGATGAATGCGGTCGTGAAGATACCGGAAACGAAGCGCGGGTGTTGCACCAGCGCAGCCTGGAAGGGGATGTTCGAACTGACACCGCGAATGAAAAATGCGTTCAGCGCGTCGCGCATGCGCTCGATGGCCTGCAGGCGATTGTCACCATGGCAGATGAGCTTGGCGATCATCGAATCGTAGTGCATCGAAATCTCGCCACCTTCGTAAACGCCGGTATCGACACGCACCTTGCCGTCCGAGGCATCTGGCGGCTGGAATTTCACCAGGCGTCCGGTTGAAGGCAGGAAACCGCGGAAGGGGTCTTCGGCATTGATGCGGCATTCGATGGCCCAGCCCTTCGGTTTGATGTCGGCCTGAGTGAAGGGAAGCTTTTCGCCAGCAGCAACCCGGATCATCAGTTCGACCAGGTCGAGGCCGGTGATGAACTCGGTGACCGGGTGTTCGACCTGCAAGCGGGTATTCATTTCGAGGAAGTAGAACGACTTGTCCGAGCCAACGACGAACTCGACAGTGCCTGCGCTCTGGTACTTGACTGCCTTGGCCAGCGCCACGGCCTGCTCGCCCATCGCTTTGCGCACCGAATCGTCGATGAAAGGCGACGGCGCTTCCTCAATGACCTTCTGGTGGCGGCGCTGAATCGAGCATTCGCGTTCAAGGAGATAAATGGTGTTGCCGTGGGAGTCGGCAATGATCTGGATTTCGATGTGGTGCGGGCCTTCGACAAACTTTTCGATGAACACGCGATCATCACCGAAACTGTTGCGCGCCTCGTTGCGACACGAATCAAAGCCTTCGAAAGCCTCGGCATCGTTGTGCGCGACACGCAGCCCCTTGCCACCCCCGCCGGCGGAGGCCTTGATCATCACCGGATAGCCGATCCCCTTGGCGATCTCGACGGCCTGAGCGGGATCAGCAATCGAATCGTTATAGCCGGGAATGGTATTGACCTTGGCTTCGATGGCCAGTTTCTTGGACTCGATCTTGTCGCCCATCGCAGCGACCGAATAATGTTTGGGACCAATGAAGATAATCCCGTTTTCTTCAAGACGTTTCGAGAACTCCTGATTCTCGGAGAGGAAGCCGTAGCCGGGATGAACGGCCTCAGCACCCGTCTGCTTACAGGCAGCGATGATCTTGTCGATGGACAAGTAGGACTCTTTCGATGCCGCCGGGCCAATGCATACGGATTCATCTGCAGTAAGCACATGCAGGGAATCCTTGTCGGCTTCGGAGTAAACAGCGACGGTGGCAATACCCATGCGGCGGGCGGTCTTCATGACGCGGCAGGCGATTTCACCGCGATTGGCAATCAAAATTTTCTTGAACATTTATTAACCTCTTTCAACGTGCACCAAAGGAGAAACCCTTGGCGGGCAGAGTACGCAGAGACACAGAGAACGCCGAGAAATGCGCATTAATGGATTTTTCATCTCTGCGCGCTCTGCGTTGAATGCATCCAGGGGATTAAAGTGGAATATTCCCGTGCTTGCGCCAGGGATTCTCAAGCTTTTTGTCGCGCAACATGGCGAGCGAACGGCAGATACGTTTGCGCGTTTCGTTCGGCATGATTACGTCGTCAATGAATCCCCGTGCTCCGGCAACGAAGGGGTTGGCAAACTTGGCCTTGTATTCGGCTTCACGCTGCGCCAGTTTTTCTGGATCGCCTTTCTCCTCGCGGAAAATGATTTCAACGGCGCCTTTCGGTCCCATGACCGCAATTTCGGCAGACGGCCAGGCGAAATTGACGTCGCCTCGCAGGTGCTTCGAGGACATCACGTCATAGGCACCACCGTACGCCTTGCGCGTGATGACAGTAATCTTCGGCACGGTGCATTCGGCATAGGCATAGAGGAGTTTGGCTCCGTGCTTGATGATGCCGCCGTATTCCTGTGCCGTACCGGGCATGAAACCGGGGACGTCCACGAAGGTGACCACCGGGATGTTGAAAGAATCGCAGAAGCGGACAAAGCGCGCGGCTTTGATCGAACTCTTGATGTCCAGACAGCCGGCCATCACCAGCGGTTGATTGGCAACCATACCGACTGGCGAACCATCCATGCGTCCAAATCCGACGACAATGTTTTTAGCGTAATCGGGTTGCAGCTCGAAGAAATCGCCATCGTCGACAACCTTGAGGATCAATTCCTTGATGTCGTAAGGCTTGTTGGGGTTATCCGGCACCAGGGTGTCGAGCGAGAAATCGAGGCGTTCGGCGGGATCCTGCGCCGGCAGCAGCGGCGGCTTCTCGCGATTATTGCCTGGCAGGAAGCCGACAAAGCGACGCAGAATCATCAGCGCCTCGACGTCGTTTTCGAAAGCCAGATCGGCAACACCGGATTTGCTGGTATGGCTTACGGCACCACCGAGTTCTTCGGCGGTTACATCCTCGTGGGTCACGGTCTTGACGACTTCCGGCCCGGTGACAAACATGTACGAGGAGTCCTTGACCATGAAGATGAAGTCGGTCATAGCCGGGCTATACACCGCCCCGCCCGCACAGGGACCCATGATCAGGGAAATCTGGGGAATGACACCGGAGGCCATCACATTGCGCTGAAAGACGTCCGCGTAGCCGCCCAGTGAGGCAACGCCTTCCTGAATGCGGGCGCCGCCGGAGTCGTTGAGACCGATGAGCGGCGCGCCGACCTTCATGGCGTGATCCATCAGTTTGCAGATTTTCTCGGCGTGCGACTCGGAAAGCGAACCGCCAAAGACGGTAAAGTCCTGCGAGAAAACGAACATCAGGCGACCATTGATGGTGCCGTAGCCGGTGACAACGCCGTCACCGGGGACGGATTGTTCGGCCATGCCGAAATCGGTGCAACGGTGCTCCTTGAACATGTCCCACTCTTCAAAGGAGCCGTTATCGAGCAGCAGTTCAATCCGCTCGCGCGCTGAAAGCTTCCCCTTGGCGTGCTGGCTGTCGATGCGTTTCTGGCCACCCCCGAGACAAGCGGCACCGCGCTTGTCTGCAAGCTGGCGAATGATGTCATGCATAACATTTTCTCCCTGAAATTTTAGATGAATCAGTTTACAAAAAAGACGAACAGTTGAAAATCCTTTCAAGCCTTCAAGCTATAAAGTAGTCGATACGCCGCAGAGCCGGGGGTTGTGCGGCCTTCAGCGACATCAAGCAACAAGCCGGGCAGAGCGGCATGGACCAGCGGGTGCTCGCGGAAATAATGGCGCAGGCCGGAGTCAATCAGGCTCCACATCCAGTTCACGGCCTGACGACGACGTTTGGCTTCAAACTCGCCACTGGCGGACATGGTTGCACGATAACGTTCGATCTCGGTCCAGAATTCAGGGATGCCGCGTTTGGCCAGAGCGCTGACGGTGAGCACCGGTGGCCGCCAGTTGGGGCTGGCCATGCGCAGCATGGTGAGTGCCGTTCGCATCTGCACTTTGGCAAATTCAGCAGCACGCTCGTCAATGTCCGCTTTGTTGAATACGATCAGGTCGGCAATCTCGACGATCCCCTTTTTGATCGCCTGCAGATCGTCGCCGGCATTCGGCAGTTGCAGCAGGACGAAGACGTCGACCATGCCAGCAACCGTTGTTTCGGACTGCCCGACACCGACCGTCTCGACGATAACCACATCGAACCCGGCCGCTTCGAAGACCAGCATCGCCTCACGTGTCTTGTCGGCGACACCACCGAGTGAACCGGCTGTAGGGCTCGGGCGTATGAAAGCGTCTTCCTGCTGACAGAGCAGTTCCATGCGTGTCTTGTCGCCCAGTATGGAGCCTCCCGAAACCGAAGAAGACGGATCGACGGCGAGGACGGCAATGCGTTTTCCGCTCTCTATCAGATGGATACCAAGCGTTTCGATAAAGGTTGATTTGCCGGCACCGGGCACGCCGGAGATGCCGACCCGGATGGCCCTGCCGGTGTGCGGCAGAAGCGCGGTCAATACCTGTTGCGCACGTACCTGATGGTCAGTACGCGTCGATTCGATAAGGGTGATGGTTTTTGCCAGCGCGCGCCGACTCTTCGCAAGAACGCCATCGACCAGTTGCTGGTCGATGGCAGCCAGAGGCATGTTGGGGGTGTTGCTCTGGTCCATTGGCTTTGGCTTTCGTCATTGCTTGATCAGGCTTTGGCGCTGGCGCGAGCCTTGCGTATTTCGGCGATAACCGTGGTAGCCGAATCCTCAATGCGCGTTCCCGGTCCGAAAATGGCCTTGGCGCCAGCGTTGAACAGATACTCGTAATCCTGTGGCGGGATAACACCGCCAGCGAAGACGATGATGTCATCGGCACCCTGATCCTTCAGCGCCTTGACCAATTCCGGAAGCAGCGTCTTATGACCAGCCGCGAGTGAGGAAACGCCGATGGCGTGCACGTCGTTTTCAACGGCCAGCCGGGCGGCTTCATCGGGTGTCTGGAAGAGCGGACCAACGTCGATGTCAAAGCCGAGATCGGCGAAAGCTGTGGCGACCACCTTGGCGCCGCGATCATGGCCATCCTGACCGAGTTTGGCAATCATGACGCGCGGGCGGCGACCTTCTTCCTCGTTGAACTTTTCGATGTCGGCCTTCAGCGACTCCCAACTGGCAATGCCTTCGACGACTGAACCATAGACGCCGGAGACGGTTTGTTGCGTGGCGCGGAAGCGTCCGAATACTTTTTCCAGGGCGTCGGAGACTTCGCCCACCGAAGCACGCAAACGCATGGCCTTGATCGCCAGGTCGAGCAGGTTGCCCTCGCCGCTTTGCGCGCACTGGGTCAATGCGTCGAGGGCGGCCTGTACGGCCGCGCTGTCGCGGCTGGCACGAATGCTCTTCAGGCGGACAATCTGTGAATCGCGAACGGCGTTGTTGTCGATATCGCGGATTTCGAGCTTATCTTCCTTTGCCAATTTGTATTTGTTCACGCCAACGATCACGTCCTTGCCCGAATCGATGCGCGCCTGCTTGTCGGCGGCACAGGCTTCGATACGCATCTTCGCCCAGCCCGATTCGACTGCGTGCGTCATGCCGCCCATGGCCTCGACTTCCTTGATGATTTTCCAGGCTTCGTCGACCAGATCCTGAGTCAGCTTTTCCATCATGTAGGAACCGGCCCAAGGATCGACGACACTGGTGATGTGGGTTTCTTCCTGGATGATGAGCTGGGTGTTGCGCGCGATACGCGATGAAAAATCGGTCGGCAGCGCAATGGCCTCGTCGAGTGCGTTGGTATGCAGCGACTGGGTGCCACCAAAGACGGCAGCCATCGCCTCAACGGTCGTGCGCACGACGTTGTTGTAGGGATCCTGTTCGGTGAGCGTCCAGCCGGAGGTCTGACAGTGCGTGCGCAGCATCGAGGATTTCGGGCTCTTCGGGTTGAACTCCTGCATCACCTTCCACCACAGCAGACGTGCGGCACGCAGCTTGGCCACTTCCAGATAGAAGTTCATGCCGATGGCGAAGAAGAAGGAAAGTCGTCCGGCAAAGAAATCGACATCCAGCCCCGAGGCGATGGCGGTTTTGACGTAGTCGCGACCATCGGCCAGCGTGAAGGCCAGTTCAAGCGCCTGCGTCGCACCGGCTTCCTGCATGTGGTAGCCGGAGATCGAAATCGAGTTGAACTTCGGCATGTTCTGGGAGGTATAGCCGATGATGTCGGAGATGATCTTCATCGACGGTGTCGGCGGGTAAATGTAGGTGTTGCGCACCATGAACTCTTTGAGGATGTCGTTCTGGATCGTTCCCGAGAGCTTGTCCTGCGCAACGCCCTGCTCTTCGGCGGCAACGATGTAACCGGCAAGAATCGGCAGCACGGCACCGTTCATGGTCATCGATACCGAAATTTTTTCAAGCGGGATGCCGTCAAAGAGGATCTTCATGTCCTCGACCGAATCGATCGCCACGCCAGCTTTGCCGACGTCGCCGGTGACACGTGGATGATCGGAGTCATAACCGCGGTGCGTGGCCAGATCGAAGGCGACCGAAACGCCCTGTCCGCCGGCGGCCAGGGCCTTGCGATAAAAAGCGTTGGAAGCTTCAGCTGTAGAAAATCCAGCGTACTGACGGATGGTCCACGGACGCACGGCGTACATGGTGGCCTGCGGACCGCGAACAAAGGGGGCCATGCCAGGGAGCGTATCGGTGTACTCCAAGCCGGCAATATCCTGCTTGGTATAGAGCGACTTGACGACGACACCTTCCGGTGTCACCCAGTTCATTGCCTCAATATCGCCACCAGGGGCTGATTTGGCGGCAGACTTTTTCCAGGCGTCGAGATTTGACGAATCAAGTAGCACGGCTTTGTTCTCGTTGGACATGACAAGACCTTTCAGAAAGTTAGAAACTTGGGGGACGTTCTTCAACCGGAAATACAGAATACAGTAACCGGTTGCAAGCGTTGCGCTCACCAGCGGCTGAAAACTCGCCACGAACCGATAATCCTACTTGACCCACCGCCTCAAGGCAAGAAAAAAACACCCCGGCAGACGTTTTTTCCTGCCAGGAAACAAGGGTCCCAAAATCATGCTTTACATTCATGATTGCGGCTCAGGCGAAAAGACTCCAAAGCATCTTCGCAGCCAGAGTGATAAGCACGCAGGCAAAGATGCGCTTCAGGGTTGCGACAGGCAGGCGATGCGCCAGCCTGGCGCCGAGCGGGGCAATCAGCATGCTCGACGGAACCAGCCAGAGGAGTGCCGGCAGGTAAACGAAGCCCAGACTCCACGGAGGCAAATCGGCGCGGCCCCAGCCGTTATAGATGTAGCCGAGGCTACCGCCCACGGCAATCGGAAACCCGATGGCCGCCGAAGTGCCGATCGCTTTCTGTACTCGTACATTGCACCAGGTCAGGAAAGGCACGGTCAGCGACCCGCCGCCGATGGCCACCAGCGCCGAAACAGCGCCGATTCCCGTACCAACGGCGAATACGCCGATTATCCCCGGCAGTTCACGTGAGGCCTTGGGCTTGAGGTCAAGAATCATCTGCAAGGCAACGAAACAGACAAAGCACGTAAAAAAAAGCGCCAGCGGTTTGGCCGGAACATTGGAGGCAAACAGGGTACCGAACAGTGTGCCGAAAAGAATCCCCGGCGTGATCTGGAGAACCACTTTCCAGAGTACGGCGTCGTGCTGATGATGCGCATGCAGGCTTGACAACGAGGTAAACAGGATCGTCGCGATCGAAGTTCCGAGAGCCAGATGAAGCACTTCACCCGGAGGGAAGCCATCCTGGGCGGCAAACATCATGGTCAACAACGGTACCATCACCAACCCACCGCCAATTCCCAGCATGCCGGCAAAGAATCCGGCAAACAGGCCCAGTCCGATATACGCCATAAACCAGCTCACAGGATCCTCCTTCCAGGCAGGATTGTAGCCTGCCAATCGACAAAACCCGCAAACTGCGAGCAGGCTGGTCTATCATTCGCGTGAAACAGGTGACTCATGAACTCCATTACATCGACAATCGGCTTTATCGCCGCCATCCTCACTACCCTATCTTTTGTTCCGCAGGTGTTGAAAGTCTGGCGATCGCGATCAGCGAAAGACATTTCGCTTGGCATGTATTCCTTGTTCACACTGGGTATCGCTGCCTGGCTGCTGTATGGATTTCTGATTGATTCGTGGCCGGTGATTCTGGCCAATCTTGTCACCCTGATACTGGCTGGCAGCGTTCTGGTCATGAAGCTGAAATTCGCTTAAAACGAGAAACACTCAAAGCCATCAACAGGTCTACAGCGACGCCATGAATGAAGCCTCAAGAAGTCCGGGGCGCACGGTCCGGGCATTCGACTGAGCACAGGCCGTAGCCAGACCGATGGCTTGTTCCAGAGCCTCCAGCGGTATCCTGTCCCAGGCCGCTTTGCTGCACGACGTCAACAGTTGCGCCAGCATCCCGGCAAGGAACGCGTCTCCGGAACCAATCGGATTAATGATTTGTTCCGCAGCAAGCGCAGGCACCGGTATCGATCGCACCTCTCCGTCGCGGACCAGCAAGATACTTTCGGCGCCACGCGTAAGAACAAAGCTTGTCGCCTGATTCCGCGATACTTCAGCAACGGCATTGATGATCTCAGGGGCAAGCAGCGGTTCAGCCAGGACGCCGCCATGCTCGCCTCCGCAAAAGCGTCTGGCGAAAAATGTTGCGGCGAATTCGGCAAGATTGATCTTGACCACGGCCGGTCGGGCAGCGAGGGTATCAAGGAGAACAGAGCCTTGCACATCAAGCAGTACGGGCACCCCGGACTCGCGGGCCATGCTCGCCAGACGCGTCAGGTATCCAACCGGAAAGCCAGGCGCCATCGATCCGGCGACAACCAGAGCCGTAGCCGACGGTAACATCGCCAGCACCGCATGGGTCATGGTGTCGACACAGGATTGATCGACCGGAGAAGAGGGTTCAACGAGTTCGGTTACCCGTCGCCCTGTGGACATGGAGGTTTCCACGATGGAAGTGCAGGTTCGCAATGGGCTGGATGAGGGGATGAGCCGAAGATCCAGCCCATCAAGTCTGGCCAGCGACATCAACTCGTCCGCGTTGCTACCGCCTTGAGCCAGGCATAAAGCCTCGACGCCCAGTCGTTGAAGCACCCGACAGACATTCACTCCCTTGCCTGCGACATCGACATTTACACTTTTCAGCCGGTTTACTTCGCCCGGAATCAACGAATCGATGATTACCGAGCGCTGGAGTCCCGGGCTCAGGCAAATGCAAATAACGGGCATGACCGGATCACCTAAAGCTGTGAATAAGTATCATGATAGACAATCTCCTTGCGCCCCACTGGATTTACTTCGCGGCACATCATTTGCTTTAACCGGGTGTTTAAACTTGAATTTGAATACGTGCATTGGTCAAGCAGCCACCTGGCTTGCTGTCTGTCGACTCTGCCCGGCAATGAATGACCCCGTATGGCAGCGCTTCGCCCAAGTCAGCAACAAAGGAATAATCAGATGTCGAAACGCCTGCCGCAGCGCATCGCCTGCCTGACCACCGAAACCGTCGAGGTGCTCTACGCGCTAGGCGAGCAGGAGCGCATCGTCGGCATCAGCGGCTATACCGTTCACCCGCCGCGTGCGCGCAAGGAAAAGCCCAAGGTCTTCGCCTTCACCAGTGGCGATGTCGACAAAATCCTCGCCGTGCAGCCCGATCTGGTGCTCACATTTTCCAATCTGCAAGCCGACATCGCCCGCGCTCTGATTCAGGCCGGAGTGGCGGTGTTCGCTTTCAACCAGCGCAGCGTCGAAGACATTCTGGCGATGATCGAGACCGTCGGCCGGCTGGTCGGCGCCGAGGATAAAGCCCTGACGCTGATCGCCGATCTGGAGAAAATCATCGAACAAGCACGTGCCGCCGCAGCCAGGCTGCCGCGTCGGCCAAAAGTCTATTTCGAGGAATGGAACGATCCACCGATCTCCGGTATTGGCTGGGTGTCGGATTTGATCACCATCGCCGGCGGCGAAGACATCTTCAGCGAAAACGCAGCCAAACAATCGGCCAAAGACCGCATTATCGCCGACCCGCTGGAGATTGTCCGGCGCGCTCCGGAGATCATCATCGGCTCCTGGTGCGGCAAAAAATTCCGCCCCGAGAACGTTGCCGCCCGGCCCGGCTGGGCGGGAGTGCCGGCGGTTGTCGGCAGGCAACTGCATGAAATCAAATCAGCGGTCATCCTCAATCCGGGTCCGGTGGCGATCCGCGAGGGATTGCCAATGCTGACGCGTATTTTCGAACAGTGGGCCGACCTGTGCTGAAAAGCATCCGGGGTAACGGCAGCTTGTTGATGCGAATGAAGCACTGCTGCTGTGGGTTTAGCCAACCGAGGGCGAAATGTGCGGTCAGCCCGTCAGGTAGCAGCTTGGTCTACGCCGTCGAGCGAAAGCGGCGCATGTCGCGGCGATTGCGTAGCGCGCGCCAGAGGGCTTCTATTTCGGCGTCGCTGAACGGTGAGGATCATCTGGTATGGTAGCGGCTCAATAAACAGGTCTCCGTATTCCATGTTTGACATGCAGCATTCATTGCGCGCTGCAGTATTTTGCTGTTTTCATGATGAGCTTATGGTTTGTTGGCTGTTTCAGTTCGACCCGTACTCGACGTTCAGACTCTTGGAAAGCTGCCGTTCAACATTCGAGCTCAGTCGCGCCGTTCGTTTACGACGGCTGGAAAGACATTCCGGCCGGTATTGCGTTGTGGCTTGCTCAGGATCACCAAAGCGATGCCGCCAAGAATGGCTAACGATGCCAGCACGAAACGTGTCGTTACGGATTCTCCGAGAATGATGATGCCACCGAGCGCAGCGATGACCGGAACGCTAAGCTGAACGCTCGCGGCGTTCGTGGCCTTCAGCGCCGGTACCACGGAATACCAGATCGCGTAACCCAATCCCGAAGTTATCGCGCCCGACGCAGTGGCGTAAACAATGCCAGCGCTGTCCGGGTTGCTGTTTGAATGCAACAACATGCTCAGCAGTGCCGTGAACAGCGAGGCACGCAGGAAGTTTCCGGCCGTAACACGGGTGGGATCCCCGGCTCCTTTGCCGCGTAATGAATAGATGCCTCAGGCAAAGCCGGCGATCAACGTCAGAACCGAGCCCACCAGCGGCGGTGCAGACAGTCCGGGCAGCAGCAGGCCGACCAAGCCTCCAAACGCCAGCGCAAGCCCTACAAGTTGTTGTTTATGGAGCCGCTCACCAGACAACAGGCCATGACCAATCATCGTCGCCTGAACGGCGCCGAAGAGCAGCAGGGCGCCAGTCGAGGCCGCCAGGCTGATGTAGGCGAACGAGAAACCGGCGGCATAAGAAAACAAGGCAAAAGCCGAAACCCAGTTGCCTCGTCCAGTACGATCGCTGCGCAAGAAAATCGTGATTGCCCAGAGTACCGCCGTGCCCGAAACAAGTCGAGGTGAAGCTGGCTGCGTCGATGCTGGTGTGCTTGAGCGCGATGCGGCACAGGATCGAATTGCCGGCAAAGGCGATCATGGCGAGCACCGTCAGAACGGCAATTCGGACAAATGACATAAATTTTCTCAGGCGATATTCGGCGCTTGTTTGCGGGCCCAACAAAACATTGGGCATAAGCATACACCCTGACAGCGCCAATGACTGCCATGGAGAGATGGCTTGAAGGAGTTTAGCCTCTGGCAGTCTATTCACACCATGGTGACCGCTGGCGGCCAGCGGTAGCCTGAGCGCGAGTGCCGTCGTTCAGCAACTTCAGCGTAACCGCCTGTCATTGACCTGCGCGGGCGCCTTGCCGGGCGTCGAATAGTCGGCGGTCAGCCATTGCTGGTATCTGGGCTCGAAGACATACGGCGGATCACCGACGTAGAAGCGCAGCGGCAGGGAAACGGCGGCGAAGCCCTCGTTCTGGCGCACCAGCTTTTGCACCACGAAGTGAAGATGCGGCCCGGAGGTGTAGCCGGTGGCGCCGGAATAGCCGATGGTCGTGCCGGCCAGCACTCGCTCTCCCGGTCTGACACGGACTCCACCGGGTGCCAGGTGGGCGTAGGTAGCGACCGTTTGATCGGCATGCAGGATGCTCACAAAGTTGGCCATCGACATCAGCGCCGGGCTTCTGCCGCCGAGACGGTGCGAGGATTCACTGGCAATCACCACCCCCGCGCGAGCGGCGACGACGGGCGTGTTTTCGGGCATCGTGAAGTCGACGGCGTAGCGGCTGTCTTCCCCGTCGTG
>NZ_JAEUOI010000224.1 GCF_016790145.1 Propionivibrio sp.
TGACGTCCTGTAGCCCCAGATCTCTCCAGAACCACAGTCTTAATTTCATCGTGCGAGTTCTTCCATCTCGTTGCAATTTGCCAAAGCAAATTCAACCAAACCAAAAACCCACACCTATCGATTGTCCAATTTTTAAAGAGCTTGAAAATCAAGCAGTTAGCTTGATTGCTGCACTGCATAAGCAGCGAAGGGGCGTATTATACAGAGCCAAACGTCAGCGTCAATACTTTCACGAAACAAAATACAAACTATTTCGTATCTGGCCGCTAAACCACTGTTTTGATGGGGTCAGCGAATTTTCACGCGAGCATATTTTCGCTTCCCAACTTGTAATACAAAATTGCTTCGAGCCGCAAATGCGAGGTTTTTATCATCAATTTTCACTCCATCAACCTTCACCCCCCCCTGCCCGATCATGCGCAGAGCCTCCGAGGTACTAGATGTCAGCCCGGATTGTTTGAGAACCTGCGCAACGCTCAACTCCCCATCTACCGAATCCAGAACCACTTCAGAAACATCGTCAGGAATCGCACCCTGGCGGAAGCGAGCCTCGAAGTCAGACAGCGCATCTACGGATGCGGCTGCCCCGTGAAACCGGGAGACAATTTCCTGTGCCAGAAGAACCTTGACATCGCGCGGATTGCGACCGCTCGCAATCTCACGCTTGAACCCAGCTACTTCTTCGCTGGCGCGAAAGGAAAGGAGATCGTAGTAGCGCCACATCAGTTCATCTGAGACAGACATCAGCTTGCCAAAAATCTCACGTGGCGGCTCATTGATCCCCACATAATTGCCGAGTGATTTTGACATCTTGTTTACACCATCAAGCCCCTCCAGCAAAGGCATCATGAGAACGCACTGTGGTGGCTGACCATAGTGTTTCTGAAGCTCGCGTCCAACAAGAAGATTGAATTTTTGATCCGTACCACCGAGTTCGAGGTCGGACTTCATCGCCACCGAGTCGTAGCCCTGACAGAGCGGATAGAGAAACTCGTGAATGGCGATAGGCTGACCGCCACGATAGCGCTTGGCGAAGTCATCGCGTTCCAGCATACGTGCAACCGTGTGCAGAGCCGCCAGTCGAATCATTCCAGATGCACCAAGAGGCTCAAACCAGGTCGAGTTGAAGCAGATTTCCGTCTTTTCAGGATCGAGTATCTTGAATACCTGCTCCTGATAGGTTTGTGAATTGGCTAGGATTTGCTCACGCGACAGTGGCGGTCGAGTTGAATTCTTCCCGGTTGGATCACCGATCATTCCGGTGAAATCACCGATCAAAAACATCACATGGTGGCCGAGATCCTGAAAATGTCTCAGTTTGTTGATCAGCACCGTATGCCCCAGATGCAGGTCGGGTGCTGTTGGATCAAAACCAGCCTTGATACGTAGTGGCCGACCGCTTTTAAGCCTTTCAACCAATTCAGTTTCAATCAGTAGTTCATCAGCCCCGCGTTTAATGAGAGCAAGACGGTCTTCGACACCTAGCATGCAAAGCCTCTATCGTTTACTATCCCAAGGGTTCTTGCGGGATCATTTTTTTGTTAGACTACTGAAAGTTTTTCTCTCGGTGGCAGTCCATGGATAAACAGCAGAGCAGGATTCTAGCGCATTCCCATGCGGCAATCGAACGATCGCAACGGCATCGCTGGGTGATGGCTGGCGTTGGCAGCGTTGCATTGCTCGGAATGGTGGCCGCTTTTGCTCTTGCCCCCTCCGGTCAGGAGAGCGGTTTTGCAACGCAAACCGTCCTTGAACAACTGTCCACACCTGCAGTTACCCTGATTAATGACGAAAACCCTTCATTCCTGCGGGAAGAGCGCATTCAGCGTTCCGATACGGTTTCCAGTCTGACAGCACGTCTCGGCATTTCGGATCAGGATGCTCTGGAATTCATTCTCAAGAATTCGGAAACACGAGTCATCGCCCACCAACTTCGACCGGGCAAGGTAGTCTCGGCCAAAACAGGAGAGCATGGGGAACTGATCGTGTTATATTTCCCGCTCAACGGGAAGGATGCGATGCTCGTTGTCGAAAGGCGCGGCAACAGCTTTGTGTCCAGCGAACAGGTTTTGCAGCTTGAGCCACAGACTATCGTAAAATCCGGCGAGATCCATAGTTCATTGTTCGGCGCCACTGACGCAGCGGGTATACCCGATGCGATCGCAACCCAACTGGCCGAAATTTTTGGCGGGGATATTGATTTTTATCGTGACCTGCGTAAAGGCGATCGCTTTTCGCTTGTCTACGAAATCCTTGCTCACCGCGGACAACCCATACGCAGTGCTCGAATTCTCACTGCCGAGTTCATCAACAACCACAAGGTTTATAACGCCTATTGGTTTCAGACAGAAGATGGCAAAGGTGACTACTACACGGCAGATGGAAAAACCGTGCGCAAGGCTTTTCTTCGCTCTCCGTTGGAGTTTTCCCGCGTAACCTCGGGTTTTACCAATGCACGCTTCCACCCGGTGCTACAAACCTGGCGGGCTCACAAAGGGGTCGACTACGGCGCACCAACAGGCACACGAGTACGCTCAGTTGCAGACGCAACAGTTGAATTTTCAGGTTTCCAGAGTGGCTACGGCAACATGATCATCCTCAAGCATCAGGGTGTTTACTCAACAGCTTATGGCCATCTGAGTGGTTTTGCCGCCGGAATTCGGAAAGGATCCCGGGTCAGCCAGGGCGACACCATAGGTTACGTAGGCCAAACAGGATTGGCTACCGGACCTCATCTGCACTACGAATTCCGTGTAAATTCCCAGCAGGTCAATCCGCTGACTATGACTCTGCCGACAACGATTCCGCTTGAGGCCTCACAAATTTCCCGTTTCAAAGCCACCACCGGCCCGTTGCGGGCACAGCTTGAACTGGCAAAACAGTTCAAACTCGCGACGATAGAATAAAAAAGGCGACTTGAAGTCGCCCTTAATCGTCCGCAAATCAATGCCGTCATGCGGAGAAAGACGAGCCGCAACCACAGGTTGAAGACGCATTTGGATTCTTGATCACAAACTGGGATCCCTCAAGACCTTCGGTATAGTCAATCTCTGCGCCAACAAGATACTGATAACTCATCGGGTCGACCAGAAGTGTAACCCCGTTCTTTTGCAAGGACGTATCATCTTCGTTGGCAATCTCGTCAAAAGTAAAACCATACTGGAAGCCAGAGCACCCACCACCGGTGACGAAAACACGGAGCTTCAAATCCGGATTGCCTTCTTCTTCAATCAGGTCCTTGACCTTGCTGGCTGCACTATCGGTAAAAACAAAGGGCAAAGGCATGTCCGTCGCTGTATTCATGGTTTATTCCTCCTGATTCTCGTGTTTAACACTACTATAGAAACAACTTCATTTGCTAGATGCAAGCTTTAATTCTACGGTCTTGGCGTTTGTCTGATGTACCAGACGACCCTGTATTACAGCACCCTGCTGCATCTCGATCTGATAATACTCTACATCACCTGTGACACGTGCCGCAGGCAAGAGTTCCAGAGATTCACCAGCAAATACCGGCCCAATCACGGTTCCGTTGACAACCACGTGCCCGACGGCGATTGCTCCTTCTACACTGGCTTTCTCGCTGATAACCAACGTTCCTTCCTGGCCATTCTCGCTACTGATATTTCCACGCACCTCGCCGTCTACGCGCAAGCCGCCAGAAAAAATCACATTTCCCTCGATAAGTGTTCCCGCACCGATGAGGCTATCTATACTGCTCTGAGGAGCTTTACCCTTTTTGATACCGAACATGAGTGTCTCCGTCTAAAGAGTCACGGACTGTCTTGCACGCAAGCTGCCATCCTGCAGCAAGCGTACTTCGACCTCTTTCACCAGAGCCCCGGAAGGTACCGAGAAAACGCCTTCAATCCGTTGAAAGTGCTTGATCTCGAAACGAAAACGCTGGGGATTTGGCTCCGTTGCGGAAGGAATTGTGATCATAGCATCTTTGCCCCCCTCTTGCACTTTGACCAAAATCTGAAGTGACCCTTTAAGTTCTTTGGCCTGGCGGCCTCCAGAATTGATCACCAGCATCCGATAACGATGCTCTCCCAAGTTGCCAATCGGCTCGATCTTCAGGTTTTCGATTCTGGCTCCCAGCTCATCTCCAGCCTTTGAGGCCAACATCAGGCCTTCGAAGAAAGCCAGATCTTCTTTCAGCGCAGCGTTCTCGACTTCGAGTGCTTTGGCCTGGCGTGTCAGTTGCTGCTGCGCTGCACGCTCAAGCAAAAGGCTGCTTTCACCGGAACCTACGAGGCTACGCAATTTGGTCAATTCGGCATCAAGTTCCATGAGATGATTGCTGAGCGACTGAATTTCCCGAACTGATTCATTGCTGTGAAACCCGGCTATACGCCTTCCTGCATCGTATATCCATGCTGCGAGCGCCAGTGAGACCGAGAGAATCACGATGACTGCCGAGGCGCGCCAATACCAGGCCACATGCGTTCTGATCGCCAGCTTCGGCGCATTGATGCCGAATCGCTGCCGAAGACGTTTAATTTTTACGGAAGCACCGGGAGTTGCCATAGTCCGAGGGTTTCCGACAGGCCCAGCATGATGTTCATGTTCTGTACAGCCTGACCAGCCGCTCCCTTGACGAGGTTGTCTATTACCGAGAGCACCACAAGCGTATCGCTACCCTGCGGTCGGTGAACAGCAATACGGCAAAGATTCGAAGCGCGAACCGAACGCGTATCCGGATGAGACTTCGCCGGCATGACATCAACAAAGGGTTCACCAGCGTAGCGATTCTCAAAAAGTGCCTGAAAATCGGTTTCCCTTTTGATCTTCGCATAAAGCGTGGCATGAATACCGCGTATCAGCGGCGTCAAATGTGGTACGAAGGTCAAACCAACCGCAAGTCTGGCAATCCGCGACAAGCCCTGCCGAATTTCAGGCAGGTGCCGATGACCCATTACGCCATACGCCTTGAAATTATCAGCCGCTTCTGAGAAGAGTGAAGAGACTTCTGCTTTGCGCCCGGCTCCTGACACACCGGACTTGGCGTCGGCGATCAAATGATCCAGATCAACAAACCCGGCTTCAACAAGTGGCAAGAAGCCTAATTGCACTGCAGTCGGATAACAACCGGGATTGGCTACCAGAAGCGCATCCCGAATCGCTGGACGATTAACTTCCGGCAGTCCATAGACAGCTTTCGCCACCCATTCCGGGCTGGCGTGCTGCATGCCATACCATTTTTCCCACTCGGTGACATCGGTAATGCGGAAGTCTGCAGCGAGGTCGATGACGCGGACTCCGGCTTCGAGCAAGTGCGGGGCCTGCTGCATGGCCACCCCATTCGGAGTTGCAAAAAAAACAACGTCACAACTCTTCAGATTGGCGATGGCCGGATCTTCGAACTTCAGATCAAGGCGCCCGCGCAAACTTGGAAACATGTTGGAAACAGCCGTTCCCGCATCGCCGCGCGATGTAATTTTGACAATTTCCACAGCAGGATGTTGTGCCAGCAAGCGCAGCAGTTCAACCCCTGTATAACCTGTACCGCCGACAATTCCGACCTTGACCATCAAATCCTCCTCAACTGGTTCGCAATGATAGTCTGCGCGACCAAAAAAGACAAAAGCCGCCCAAAGGCGGCTTCTTAATCGCAAAGGAATCCAGTATCGCTTAACGCTTGGAGAACTGCTTGCGGCGCCGAGCTTTATGCAAGCCGACCTTCTTGCGCTCAACTTCACGGGCATCCCGGGTAACAAAACCGGCCTTTGACAACGCTGGCTTGAGCGCGGCATCATATTCGATCAGCGCACGGGTAATGCCGTGACGCACCGCACCGGCCTGCCCGGACTCACCACCGCCTGCCACATTGACCAGAATGTCAAAGCCGGCCGTTTGTTCTACCAACACTAGCGGCTGCCGAACAATCATGCGCCCTGTCACACGCGAGAAAAACTCATCAACTGGCCTGCCATTAACAACAATATTGCCAGTTCCGCGTTTCATGAAAACACGTGCCACGGCGCTCTTGCGACGTCCAGTGCCGTAGTAGAAATTCTCAGCCATTTCGATCCCTTAGAGTTCCAGAACTTTCGGCTGCTGTGCAGCGTGAGGATGGGTGTCACCCGAGTAACACTTCATTTTCTTGAGCATGGCGTAACCAAGTGGCCCCTTCGGAAGCATGCCTTTGACAGCTTTCTCAAGGACACGGCCGGGAAAACGTTGTTGCATCTTGGTAAAGTTTGTTTCGTAAATGCCGCCAGGGTAACCGGTGTGGCGATAGTAAACTTTGTCTTCGGCCTTGTTGCCGGTAACACGCAACTTCTCCACATTGGTCACAACGATGTAATCGCCGGTATCAACATGAGGAGTGAATTCTGGTTTGTGCTTGCCACGCAGGCGACGAGCAATTTCAGTCGCGAGGCGACCAAGCACCTTGTCAGTGGCATCAACCAATAGCCACTCGCGTTTCACTTCATGCGATTTGGCGGAGAAAGTCTTCATCGAATACGCCGTCCTTGTATGCCCGATAACGGAAAGCCGAGCATCTTATTGCAAATTGACGAATCCTGTCAATCGCTGATTTGATCTTGGACAAAAAAAACGCGACTCGTTGGAGCCGCGTTAAATCCACACCAAAGGAGGAGGGTGGAGGAGACAAATCTTTGACAAGCCGTACTGCAGAAATGTAAAACCATCAAACTGAAGATATTATGCTCTACCCAGATTAAAAAATCAAGCTTTTTTGTGCGATGCATCATGAAGTCATGTTACGTGCGGCAATCCCAAATTATAAATAATTTACTGTCAATACAAACAAAAACATAATGTATATACGGTAAATACATTACTTAATAGTAAATTTTTATTCATATCGTAAATTGTCGATTTTAAGCCAGTAATATTGCATCGCAGCAATTCTCAATATAAAAATCAAACCTGATTACGAAAGGATTTGAAGGTCGGGACAGAGCAAGAACGTGATGTCACACGGTATCGTGCGGTTTGTGCGGTACGGGGTCGGGACTTTTTCCCATAAAGCGCATCAAGTGATTTTAGTCATCGAAAGGAAGATAGTGAATCAACGCCTGTAAATATTCGAAGAAGGTCCGCGTTGACGGGAGCGAGTTGCGGACCGCACGGTACGGAGGACCGGCCCACTCAAGCGTCGTATGTACCAAGAAAACCAAGCGAATCATTGTTGCGAACAGCTTGACCTGATTCTTTTTCACCATGGCCGAAGTTATGTTCGAAGCTTCTGGCAAGTGCCTAGAATGGGGGTTTGTCATCGTCAGTCGCACTGCACTGGAACTGACCATAGATAATTGCCATTCACTGGCTATGAATTTGCACGACCAATACGTCTTTATGCAAAAAACCGGCCAATCGCTTTTCACGCCGCCGACGCACGTTGTCGCTACGCTAAGTCAGGCACAGAAACTGTAAGCGCAGGAAAGCGGGCAGCCGGCAGGCCTGACCCGTTATTCCGAGAACTGCGCAACGCTGGTCGACGGCAAGCACGAGATGCGTATTCGCACCTTTATCGACGCGGCCGTTCAGGCGCCAATCATTGTTACTTTCAATGCACCCGCTGATGCCGCGTACGATTTCCCTGAGCTCTACCGGCGGGTACGCGAGAAGTGCTTCATTCTTTATCCGGGAAAGCTGACGAGCGTCGGGACCGTCCGCGTCGGCTGCATCTGTGACATCGACCCCGGAGCAATACGCCGAGCCTTAGCAGCAAAATCTGTACGACACTCAGGGAAATGGGTGTAATCCTTCAATCTCCCTAAGTGAGGAGGGCAGCGTATCGATAAGATTGGTTCGGCGGCAAGTCATGACAAGTGCCAGCAGCGCCGACCTAAAGGTGAGCTTGCCTGGCGTATTGACGGGAATCCATGCACCCCATGCCACTGATCAGCATTGCATCGGTGCCTTGTTCGCTCAAACCACGCGCAGTTAGCCGGCTTACTTCTTCCCTTGCGGCGGGCGTCCTGTCTTGATGACCACCAAGGTCTGCAGGGCGGCTGCAAGTTCCGCGTCCGACAGAGCGGCAAAGCCGATGACGGCGGCGCGCAGCACCTCGCTTTTCTTTACGGCTACTCCCTTGGCCAAGCAACGTCTTTTCACTGCGGCAATCAGGCTGTATTCGGACTCGGGCATGGTAAAACTATCCCGAATCAGTTTGTCCTTCTTCGGCCTGATGATCTTGTCTGATTTTGCGGCTGCTGTCGGTTTCGTTGATGTCCTGGCCCGGGTAGCCGCTGTTGCCGTATCGCACAATTGTGCATTACCGGACGTGGGGGAATTGACCATGACAAGCCTCCATTAGTAGTATTAGTACCTTATGACTAGATTATACATTTGATGGTGATCAGAGATGCGTTGCAAGCCTAACCCAAGCAATTCTCATTTTAAAAATCAAGCCTGATTGCCAACGGTGCGGTTAAAGGACAAGAAAGTGAAAGGAGGTTATTTCTAAAGTGGTCCCCGTTTTTGAGACAGCGGTTTAAGCTGTGTGCTGTCGAACGAAATGAGGATATATGAGCGAAGCAAAGAAGCGCAATGCGTATTCATCGGAATTCAAGGCGAAGGTTGGCCTGGAGGCAATACGGGGAA
>NZ_JAEUOI010000025.1 GCF_016790145.1 Propionivibrio sp.
GCCTCCTGTGGCGGCGCACCGATTAGCATCATCCGGCAATACATTGAGCAGCAGGCAACACCCGATTAACAACCAAGGGCAACGACGCCTACGGCGTCCGCGCTATCCATCCCCGACCAAACTCGACGGCTTCGCCTAACGGTTGCTTCGCAACCAGATCGTTTGGACGAGGCTTTTCGCGCATTTGGGTAAGTTTTCACCGTATCCCACACCATATCGAAATCGGCTTCCTCGTAGCCATGGGCCATACGGTGACGCATGCCTCTCATAGCCTTCCATGGAATATCAGCGTAAACAACGGAAAGCTCTTCGCCGTGAAGCTCTAGCAGTTTTGCCGAATTCTCCCCGATAACAAGGATGTTCATGCATACCGCATCTTGCGTTTTGCTGTCTTCGAGAAAATCCTCTTTCGACAAACCTTCAACATAGCTTTCGGCAAGCAATGCTGCCGACAAAATGCGATGAAGGCTTTTCTTCAGCCGCTCGTCTTTCGAGGGTGTCATACTGGCCTGGCTTCGCGAAGAACAAGCTCCCGAAAGCTCAACGGCAATTCTTTTGGGGTCAATACATCAACCGAAATACCCAGCGATTCTTCCAGTTCATCCTGAATAGCCCCGAGGTCAATCAGCGTTGCGCCCGGCAAGGGGTCAATCAGCAAATCCAGATCACTGCCTTCCGTATCGGTCCCATGCAGAACCGAGCCGAAAATACGCGGATTGCTTGAGCGATGACTAAGGACGATGTGCCGAATCAACTCCCTGTTCTGGCTCAATACCACCGAAGGTCTTGTATTCATGCTTTTCTCCTTGCGTTACAACTGCCATGCACCCAATGGTATCAAGTTGGCCGTGTTGGCGGTAACTTGCTTGGGGAATATCGTGAAGGTATGGGTACTTCGAAACGTCGGGTTACGGCCTGTGGCCTAACCCGACCTACGCAGGGAGTTAGCGTGAAGCGTGGTACAAATGCGTGAACCCAATTCGTCATTCCGGCGGAAGCCGGAATCCAGAGTCACCGCGAACTGGGCACCGGCTTTCGCCGGTGCGACGGGTTACATTATCAGGAGCGGCAAAGGTTCTCCTGCCGGATGGTGCAAGCGCTTATGCCAAGATTCACTGGTATGAGGCGCATGGGATTGGGAAGGTTAAATTGAAGGTGAAGAAATGGATATGAGATTTTTGGTCTGTGTTTCTCGCGAAGGGTGTGGAGAATTTTCAACCAGCGACCTGACGCTAGGTCGTCTCTACGAAGCCATTGAACCGGAGGATCCTCACGGGATGGTAAGGGTAATTGATGATTCCGGTGAAGACTATCTGTACCCGGCAAATCTTTTTGAATCCGTTGAGGTTCAGGCTTCTACTGCAGAGCGTCTTCACAAGCTGTTAGCCGCGTAAAGCGAAACCGCGACAACAGCAAATTCAAAGGCCGGAACTTCCGGCCTTTGTCTTTTAACCCCTCCCCGGCCCTCCCCTTGTCAGGTGAGGGTGTGAACCGGCGCTCCTCCCCTGACAAGGGGAGGTTGGGAGGTGTTGCATGCGGTGGAGTTCATCCTCATGGGTGGCGCCAGTCGCCATGACGGTCAGGCTAATTTCTTCCCGTTTGGCTGGGTGGCGCCCGGTACGATCGTTAAGGCGGCGGCAATTCGGATTGGGCAGTTGAGATGCTGGGCTCTTCTTCACCCCACTCTACGTATAGCTTTGATTTCGCTGCACTGCTTTTTATTGATAGACTGCCGGTCACGGACTACACGCTAACCGAGCATGCTATCAAGCGTTGCCGAAAACGGAGGATATTTCTCGAATGGATCGCAGTAGCGCTGGCTCATCCGGCACGGACCGTAAATGACAAGGACGATCCTGCGCTGGTGCTTGCGCTGCTGGCCATTCCTGAAAGGGGATTTCAGGTGCTGCGTGTAATCTACAATGAAACCGTTGATCCTGTTGTCGTAGTGACAGTATATTTTGACGATGAGGCTAGCGATTTATGAAACTTGAATTTGATCCGCAGGCAGACGCCGCTTATCTTGAAATCTCTGATTCAGAGGTCGAGACAACCCAACAAATCGAGCCTGGCATTTTAATTGACTACGACGCTGCAGGGCATATCGTAGGTATCGAGGTGCTGTCTATTAGTAAACGCGCCATGCCTTCACCAATAAAGCACGCCGCTTAGGAATGGCTAAGAAATAAATTCAACTTTTCTTGCATTTGAAATTTGAACTCATTAAGTAAAAGTTGCACATCGTAGGTCGGGTTAGCGTAGCGTCCCCCAGGAGGATTTGTTTCGCAGCATAACCCGACGGCAGTGTATGCCGCATCCGTCGATTGTCGGGTTACGGCCTACGTTGCTACGATGCTGACCCGACCTACTGGATTGCATATTCAGCGTTTCCCTAACCTAGCCCATTTCGATAGACCCGCCGCACCTGGGGCGGGGAACAGGCCTTGTTGATGGCGCCCAGCTCTTTTTGGATTGCCTTGATTCTGGTTTTCGTCACGTCGTAGTTACTGGCAAATTCCGGCCACCTGGATACAGCGCTGCGAACCTCGTCCAGTATCTGTAGCCAGCTTTTGATCTTTCGTTCAGTTGCCACTTTCTTCAGGTCAGAAAATGCGGGATTGCCAGACCCGTTGATGGAGGTGGTATGGTGGTTTGCCATCCCGTTATTGAACGTCAGGTCGTAGGCCGGCGACAGTCGCCACCCTCCTTTCATTGGGTCGAGCAGATAGGTGAAGTTTTTCGAGTGGTCATCCTTGTTGTGCGCCAGAACATTGAACAGCATCAGTCGAAAAGCCTTCCCGACCTCATCGTCCGACTTTGTCAGTTTCTTTGTTGCCGGCAGGACGCCACTACTGTAGTCCAGGCACGGCAGTCGATGATTGGCGTAGGCATAACCCGCCAGGGATAAGAAGTGAATCTTGCGACTCCCCTCCCGGTCGAAGCGCTGAACTGCAAAGAATGCCTCCTGCTTGCGATTTACCGTCAATTCAATCAGGCGCGTCCTGGCTAGTTGCAGGCCAGCAGCCCGACCCATATCGGCATAGGCCATCTCTAGTCGGCCCATGTCTATCGGGTCACCCTCTCCGTAACGGCTATCGTTTCTGAACTTCACAATCCAGTGCGCATAGCCTTCTGGCAGGTCGCCGAAGCTCGATAAGCAATTCTCCATGTTTTCTGAGAAGGCAACCGTTACTTTCGGACGTGCCCCCCCTGGAGAGCCACCACAGATGCGCAACGCTTCCAGAACGTCAGACGTTTCACCATGGAGAACCTTTTCAGATTGCGCGGCGATGTTTTCCAGGTCAATCCTCTTGCCATCCTGCTGCTCCGGGAGCAGTTCCGGCTGGTACTCCAGGGCACCCATGCCGCGGTGACCCATGTAGGCCAGACGGTCCAACGGGGTAATTTGCGAACGCTCCAGGTTCAGGTGCTTCTTCAGCGCCCGGTCCATTAATAGCACCCCCCAACCATCGGGCAAGGAGTCGTTGAACACGCCATGCAAACCCTGAAACTCCAGGCGAGCGGCAGGATTGGCATGGCTATCAAAAGGCATGGAGTTCGGCGCTAAATCAAACCCGCTCTTTAGCCAGGCAGAATTGTATTGAAACACGATGTCACCTTGCTTCTCTGCCAATTGGCCAACGTTTTTGCCGTTACATAGCACGCGAAGCAAAGAGATCATTTTCTGCCTCGCATCCGCACTGGTGCCACAAACTCGTCAATGGTTACGGCTACTTTGGAGGGGAAGAGCTTGGAAAAATCGTCCATGCAACCCAGCGCGTCGGCTAACTGCAAAACCCCGACCAAGCTAATTATCCCGGTTGATTCAAACTTTCTGATTGTGGATGCAGGTACGCCAGACCGCTCTGCCAATGTTTTCCGGGTCAGGTTGGCTGCTAAACGGCGGGCGCGCGCGCGCTCACCCATTTGGCTGGCCAGGTCTTCCGGCAGTAGAAAATTTAACGGCTTATTAAGTGTCATGGTGGTGTTCCTTGACGTGTATTATGGCATGTAATTGTTACCCATATATCAATAAATAATGATCTGATTGGGTGATAGGCTCATGCGGTGGTTTTCATCCTCATGGTTGCGCCAGACGCCATAGGTCGGTCTGCGATATTCAACAAGTACAGGCGAAATATCGTAGGTCGGGTTAGCGTAGCGTCCCCCAAGCAACTGTGTTCCAAGTCAAGCATTTTGGGGACTCCACGGCGTATTATTTTTGAGTTTCGTGTTCATGATTGTGAGCAGCTTTCGCATACAGGCGACGATAATGACCTTGCCGGGTTTGCCGGCCTGTTTGAGTCGTTCTGCGAAGGGTTTGATACGACTGTTAAAGCGAATGGCGGAAATGGTCGCCATGTACAAGACCGCTCGCACGTCGGCTCGACCGCCCCAGATGAAGCGCTTTCCCCGATGTTTTCCACTATCTCTGGCCAACGGCGCAACGCCCGCCAAGGCCGCAATTTCACGGCGGTTCAGTTGGCCCAGTTCGGGACATTTGGCGAGCATCGTCAGGCTGGTGACCGCACCTATACCAGGAATTCCGCGCAGCAGATCATCCTTGGTTTTCCAGACGTCCGATGCACGCAAACGTTTGGTCAAATCATCATCGAGATCGGTGATGCGCTTATCAAGCCAAGTGATGTGCGCCGCCAGGCTCTTCTTTTGGATCTTCGAGGCCGTTCCCAGACGGAGCGTTTCTTGAACACGCATATCGACCAGTTGCCGGCGGCGGGTCACCAAGTCATCGAGAGCGCGAGTATCGGCGCCCTTGATAGGGCGCACTGCGGGCCGGATCGCGCGGGCAAAGGCGGCCAGGGTGGCCGCATCAACCAGATCGGTTTTCGCCAGTTGTCCCGTGGCCTTGGCAAAATCGCGGGCCTGACGAGGATTAATGATCGCGACCGGCAAACTTTTGGCCGACAGTTCGCCAGCCAACCGCATCTCCAGGCCACCGGTGGCCTCCATGACGATCAAGGTGGGGGAAACCTCGACCAGACGCTTGACGACCTGGCTGATGCCCTTGTCGTCGTAATCGACATGCAGCGTCTCTCCCGCCGGTTCGATACAGAGATCCAACGTACCTTTGGATACATCGATTCCAACAAACTTCTCAACAGTACTTTCGCTCATGGCACCCCTCCTTGCAAAAATGCGGGCTCAAAGGCCCAAGCAACTGTTCGGGTTATCAATGAGAAATCGGCGCAACGCTCCGTGCTTGGGGACGGGCGACACGGGCGGCACTGTGTTTTTAACATGCATGTCCACCTGATTTTTGTGGCGAAATATCGCCGCAAGGTCTTCGATAGCGATGCAATTTCCCGGCTCAAAGAACTGTTCGCTAAAACATGTACCGGCTTTGAGGCAGAA
>NZ_JAEUOI010000044.1 GCF_016790145.1 Propionivibrio sp.
GCGGTTGGCAGGCTTCTTAAAGGAAAGGCCCGCGCTTCAGATCAAGCCCAGTATTGTCCCGAAGATCGCCGATGAGCCTTGGTCCCAGAGCGTATTCGCCGCTTGGGCCGAAGACGACGAAATAAGCAAGCCGGTTAAGAACGCGATCAAGGCAAGGAGGGGAAATGGGAACGTCTCAGTCAAGTAATGGTTCGCCGCCAGGTGTTCCTATGGTTCCCCCGTGGGTACCAGACCTTCCGTTGCCCGGTCCAGTTCTGGGAAGTGCCGATGCGGGTGAGGGCGGTCCGCCGGATGGCACACCTGAGCAAGGCGCGCCATTGACCCCCGCGCCGGGAACAGAGGCCCGACAGCCTATTCCGATTGCGCCGGCACGTAGATTTCTAGGGGCAAACAGAAATATCGGCGACTACTCGCGGACTGGTGACGGCACAACCATGCGTCGAGGCCTTGGTCAGTACGTCAAGAAGGGCTACGGCGGGAGTGCTACTGCAACCCGGAGAATGGGCGGCACAGCGCAGACAGCGCAAGCGCTGTATACAGCGCTGTCTGGCGGTCAAGCCAACCCGTACGCAGCGCCAGGCAGTCCATTGGACCCAGCGCTGGCCGCCGGTCGATCCGCAGATGAGGTTATGGATGCCGTGGTGGAGGCAGTCCGACCCGTAGACGGTACACAGGACGCCGAAGCCAGTCGAACCTCCATCAAAGATGCGCTGGCCGATGTGTTGAATCAGTTCCCCAATGCCGACTTGCTCAATCTTGACCAGGAACAACGTGATATGGCAATCGAGCGCTTTGTTGCGGCCGACGTATTCCGTCGCATCGATCTGGACATCGGGAGAACGATTCGCGAGAAGGCGCCAAACGCTGCTATCGGCTTAGGCCGCCTCAAGGAAGTTCGGGAATATGTTCGCGAGATAGTGTCCGCTTCATTCAGAAGGCTGCGTGAAGCCGGGCAGGGGTTAGCCTCGCTACGAGTCACTCAGATCGTCCAAAGCGCCATTCGCGAGACCTTTCAAGTTTTTGAAGGGTACGCCGAATGAGGATTACTTGCGCACTTTCCGACTACGACTTTCTCGGCACTCCGAGCGATCTCGATGTCGTTCTCTTTGGCAATTCTGGCGATCCTATGCGCGGGTCGGTGGGCGCGGCGCTGAAGCACGCGATCATGCGTGAGAAGGTCGCCCCTGCACCGCGCGCTTGGGATCTTCTAGCCCTGGCTTTGGCTGTCGTGTCAGCAGATCTTGCCGGGCACCGTGAGCGTAGCCCGGACGGCTGGACGAGAGAGTTCGACTTAACGGTATCAGTTGTAGATGCGCCGTTTTGGAATGCGAACGTCCAGGCGATACAGCAACTCCTGGCCTACTTAAGCACGGATCGATGGGCATTGCGGTTCGTGGAGGGCGGCATCCTTCCTCAGCCCGATCGTCAGCCGGAGCATCCAAGCGAGGACTGCGTCGTTCTGCTATCGGGCGGGCTCGATAGCTACATTGGGGCGATCGACCTAGCAGCGCAAGGAAAAAGGCCGCTGGCGGTCAGCCAAATGGTGCGAGGCGATGGTGAGAAGCAGGTAGCTTTTGCTGCTGAAATAGGTGGCGGGCTACGGCACTTCCAGGTAAATCACAACGCCGACGTACCTGATCCCGAGAATCCGCCATCACAACGCGCACGATCAATTATCTTCTTGGCGTATGGCATTTTCATGGCCACCACGCTGGCTCGGTACCACGCTGGCGATGAGGTGACGCTGTACGTTTGCGAGAACGGCTTCATCGCCCTCAACCCGCCCTTGACTGGCGGCAGGATCGGAAGTCTGAGCACGCGAACGACACATCCGGTTGTTTTCGCGCTTCTTCAGCAGGTGCTCGATTCAGCAGGATTGCGGGTGCGCATCGTCAATCACTATCGGTTCAAAACCACAGGCGAAATGCTTCGGGATTGTTTGAATCAGGAACTGATCGGTGCTCATGCCTATCAGACGACAAGTTGCGGCCGCTTTAAGCAGTTTGGCTACAACCATTGCGGTAGATGCGTGCCTTGCCAAGTGCGTCGCGCGGCATTCCTTGCGTGGAGGGGCCAGGACCTGACGAACTATGTGTACGGCAACTTGGCTCTCGACGACGATGAGCATGCCGGGTTTGATGACGTGCGATCAGCGTTGATCGGAATTGCCGAACGGCGAGAAGCAGGCACGGCGAGGTGGCTCGGCTCAACCATTAGCTCCGGTTTAGTGACGGACAAGCAAGCGCTTGCAAATACGGTTGAACGAGGACTTGCCGAGATAGAAGCACTAATGCTCGCGCAGGGTGTCCGATGATTGATTTCCACGCCCATTTGGACCTGTACCCCGATCCGCTGTCAGTGGTGCGTGAAATCTCGGCCCGCGGGATGTATGTGCTATCCGTCACAACGACGCCAAGCGCATGGAAAGGGACGTCCGCACTCGTTCAGGGTGGCTCGCGGATTCGGACAGCGCTGGGACTCCATCCGCAACTTGCGCACTTGCGTTTTGGCGAGTTGGACTTGTTTGACGAATACTTGCCTCAAGTGATGTACGTGGGCGAAATCGGCCTTGATGGTGGACCGGAATACAAACAGCATTGGCAGGCACAGTTGGCAGTCTTCGACCACATACTGGGGGCCTGCAAGGCCGCAGGCGGAAGAATTTTGTCTATACACAGCCGCCGCGCCACTTCGGCGGTGCTTGATCGTCTGGAAGCTTTTCAAGGCGCTGGCACGCCGATCCTGCACTGGTTCTCTGGTAGCCCACGTGAGCTTGAGCGCGCAGTCGCGCTGGGCTGCTGGTTCAGTGTCGGTCCGGCTATGTTGGCGGCCGAGAAGGCACGAGGTCTAGCGCGTGCTATGCCCAAAGAACGCGTTTTGACAGAGACTGACGGTCCATTCGCTCAGCTTGACGGCGAGAGCGCTAAACCATGGGATGCAGCAAGGGCTACCGCAGGTCTAGCTGACCTTTGGAACATGCCTCAGCCGGACGTGGACAAGCTGTTGCATGCCAACCTGCGCGGCTTGGTCACTGGCTGCAGGGAGAGTGTGCAAAACTTGGCTCAAGATAGTAGATAATCGATGCGCTGGAGTGGTCGCCTTCAATTGAGTCCATCTCCGCGCCAAAAAGCGCTCGTTTTATGCGTTGCTCGGCGGATCGGATTGCCGGCACGGCCAAGCATCCCTATCAGTGGGCGCGCCTGAGACGGAGTGAAGCCTGTTGGGACTTGTCTGCAGCCACCGCGTACAAGGCGAGGGAAATTGACGGTATCGGCAACGGTATCAAGCAGATTGGCCCCATGGAAAATGGCGTAAACACTAGCGATAGAGGTTGCTATTGACAATCGAGTGGGAGTGATTTAGACTAGTCTGTGGACGTTCGGTATATTTCGATATGTCTTTTGAATTTGTTGAATGATGAAAATATCTCTTCGGCGCCAGCCGAACTTGTCAACCTGTTCATTCTGATTACGGTCACTGTCACAACGTACTCCAGGCTGGATGCAACCAAAGCGCATTTATACTCGGCGCTGTGCTCTCGGTGCCGACGTGGCGCCCTTACGACTTGCTCGTCCTATGACATTGTTCGAGGTGCTTTAAATGGATCAAAAAAACATTGCTACACCGACGTCTTGGGCCGATTTCGAGAGCCTGTGCTTGGCGATTTTCCGGGAGATATGATCCGACTCGAAAACCCAGAAAAACAGTAGGCGTGGCCAAGAGCAATGACCAAGGCTATGGGTCGGTACTCGCGTACGAAGAAGTGTTGGCTGAGGCGTATAAGGCTGAACGTTTTAAGCCAACTCTGAAGCACTGCAGCATCGCCATCACAGCGCGGCGAGATGCCTCATTGCAGGAATGCACGCGATAGTTATCAGCCGATTGTGAGGCTAGCGGCCAATTCGGAGCCATAGTGCTGGCGTGGGAGGATTTGTTAAGCCTCATTGCTCTGCACCGTCGAGTGTTGGAGCAGTTTTATCCGGAGCATTGTGCGGATGCTCAGGGTTGATAAAACGATTTCTCTCCATGCCCGCGGGGACTAGGTGTCGCAACTTCTCACCTTGGCGCAGCGCTCGGTTGGCATCGGGGAAATAGATGCTTCGACCCCTTGGTTACCGCTTCAGTTCGGGGAGGTGAGGGACCTCGGTCCAGCTTTGCTCGGACGGAACCTTGGGCCGTCGGATGTTAGTTTTTCGCCCTGAATCAGCGAAGGCAATCACTCAGGAAAGATCTTGCCAGCAAGATTTACTTGGGTGCGGCTGGTCCCTGCGCCGTGGCCCTCTGAGAGAGGCGTGGGCTGGAGCCCGGCTCGCGGTGCCCAGGCTTTGATTTCCGGCTCGCGGGACTCGTGTCGATAGTGTGCCTATTGCACCAATTTTGGTCTTTCCAGGTCACCTGATCCAGCTTACTGCAGCCGCTGTGGCATAGGGCGCAACAGCAACGATAGTAATGATCGCGAGGATTTCGTTCCAGTCCATGATTGCCTCCGTTTATCCAGGATTACAACAAGTAAAGCAAGATAAGTGCCAGCAATAAATTAAGCATTCGCTGGCCTCGGCAGGCCATCAAATCTGGTATCCGCTCAAGAGGTTTGCAGCGCCGCTCTGGATGATGTTGTTTCATGGAACGGCAGACAGATCGCCAACAGGTAACACGGCCTGTTGGCGTTCATTTAGTCCTGTTAACGATGAATGGAATACGCTAGATGCCTAGCGTGGTGCCTGAGCTCAGTTGGCGCGAGTCTCGTTGATACAGTTACACTCGCTGCAAAGCGCCGGAAATCAGCGCCCGACCTGGACTGCAATGCTTGCCTCAGTGGCCGTCCGGCGTCCTCGTCATGTACTTCGGAGGTTTCTCTTTCAGGTTCATGGAGGGCCTGCGGCTTTGTCGGTAACCCAACGAAGTTGCGATTGTTGGGGCTTTCAGACAAGAACTTCAATACACGCCGGATGACCAAGAAAAGCCTGCGGGCTGGCTGTGAATCCGTAAGCACCGGACTGGTAAATCACTACCAGATCTCCGGGGTGTGCCTCGGCAAGTTCCATCCGGTCAGCCAGCAAGTCGAGCGGGGTGCACAATGGTCCCACCACCGAGACGTTCTCGCATTTGTCTGGCGTCATTTTATTGCCAATGGCGACCGGGTAATTTTTGCGTATAACTTGGCCGAAGTTGCCAGATGCTGCCAGATGATGATGCAGACCTCCGTCTGTAACGAGAAAGATTTGCCCGCGTGATTCCTTGCGGTCCACGATGCTCGAAACGTAGATTCCGGCTTCGCCGACCAGATAGCGTCCCAACTCGATGACCAGTTCGGCGTTGGGCATTTCGCTGCTGGCGCGCTCGGCTAGGCTGGCCAGATTGGCGCCGATCGGCGCCAGATCAAGATGTTGCTCGCCTGGGAAATAGGGGATGCCGAAACCACCGCCGAGATTGAGGAAGCGCACCGGGGAAGGCGCCGACTGTGAGAGGCGCAGGGCCAGATCAAAACTCTTGTATTGGGCTTCGACGATGGCTTCGGGTTTGAGGTTTTGCGATCCGGCAAAAAGGTGGAAGCCTTCAAATGCCAGGCCAGCCCGTCCGATTTCGGCCAGTAGTTCGGGAACCTGCTCTGCGTCAACACCGAACTGTTTGGGGCCGCCACCCATTTTCATACCCGAACTCTTTAGTTCGAAATCCGGATTGACGCGTACGGCGATGCGTGCCTTACAGCCTGTTTCGTTGCGGATTCGAGCCAGTTCGGCGACTTCCCGGAAGGATTCGATATTGATCAGGATGTCGGCGGCAACGGCACGTACCAACTCGTCTCGACTTTTTCCGGGGCCGGCAAAACTGATTTCGTGCGGGTCACCACCACTGTCGAGGGCAATCTTCAGCTCACCGCCCGAGGCTACGTCAATGCCATCGACCAGTCCGGCCATATGGCACACCAGGGCCGGCATCGGGTTGGCCTTCATCGCATAGTGCAGCTTGATCGAGGCCGGCAATGCGGTGCGCAGTTGCGCGACGCGTTGCGCGAGCAGTTGCCGGTCATAGGCATAAAAAGGCGTTTGCCCGACGCGTGCAGCAAGGCGTGAGAGCGGAATGCCCCCGATGACCAACTCGCCATTATTTACGGAGAACTGGGTCATTGGTGCATGGGTTGGGACTTGGCGTTCGCTGGCTTGCATTTGTGTGATTCCCTGAAGCGGGCGCTTAGGTAGCGCTCTGCCTTTCGATCCATTCGGTTGATAGTGTTTTGCGGTCGATCTTGCCATTCGGATTGCGCGGCAAGGGGCCATCCCGCACGTCGATATGCGCGGGCACCATGTAGGCCGGCATCAGATTACGACATTGGCTGAGCAGCGCTGCCGTGTCGAGCTTGCTGCCTTCCGGCGGCGTAGCGATGACCTGGATCGCTTGCCCGAGCGTGGCGTGATCGACTCCAAAGGCGACGCATTCGCCGATCAGCTTGGTGGCGTAGAGAACTTCTTCAACCTCGGTCGGGCTGACTCGATAGCCCGAAGTTTTCATCATTTCGTCACGGCGGCCGATGAAGTAGAGGAAACCTTCTTCATCCCTGCGCACGGTGTCACCGGAGAAGACGGCCAACTCAGGAATAACTAGCCCAGGCTCGCGTCCTGGTGTGCTAGTCGGTAGAGGTTTGTAGCGTTCTGCTGTTTTCTCATGATCATTCCAGTAGCCCATACCGACCAGTGCACCACGATGCACCAACTCGCCCGGCTCGTTGGGTGCGCAAGGCGAACCGTCTTCGCGCAACACGAGTATTTCGGCATTGGGAATGGCCTTGCCGATCGAATCCGGTCGGCGATCGACTTCTCCCGGCGGCAGATAAGTTGATCGGAAGGCTTCGGTCAGGCCGTACATCAGAAAAGGTTTCGTCTTTGGCAGGCGTGCGCGCAGTGCAGTCAGTGTTTCACGCGGCATGCGACCACCGGTATTGGCGAAATAACGCAGGTGCTCGGTGATGCCGGCTGGCCACTCCAATTGCGCGAGCTGGATGTAAAGTGGTGGAACGGCGGTGAGTCCAGTAACCAGTTCGCGATCAAGCACCTTGAGCACATCGCGCGGCAACAGGTAGTTGAGTAGCACGACTCGCGCACCGGCATGGAAACCCGTGGTGAGCTGGCTGAAGCCTGCGTCGAAGGAGAGGGGGAGGGCGGCGAGCAGGGTGTCGCCGGCGGTGTTTTCAAGGTAACTAGCCACACTCTTGGCGCCAGCGACCATGTTGCGATGCGATAGCACCACGCCCTTGGGTTTGCCGGTGCTGCCCGAGGTGTAGAGGATGGCGGCCATGTCGGTGTCGATTACACGGTGGCCATCCTGTACAGGTGAGTTGAGCAGTTCGTCCCAGCGCAAATGCGTGACCGGGCTGGCGCCTGGCGGTATCTGTTCAGCATTGACTCGTACGATATGGCGCAAATCGTGACAGTCCGCCAGTACTGGCTCCAGCAGGGGGAGACGTTCACTCGATGTAATCAGCGTGCGCACATTGCAGTCGCGCATGATGTAGCCCACCTGGTCGGCCTTGAGCAGCGGGTTGAGCGGAACGAATACGCAACCGGCCGCTGTCGCGCCAAAACTGGCGATGACCGTCTCGAAGCGTTTTTCGAGATAGATGGCAATCCTTTCGCCGCGTTGCAAGCCGAGGCTACGTATGCCGCTCACAAAATCTTTGATTGACTGGTTCAAGTCGGCATAGCTCATCGACTGTTTGCCGTAAGTAAGAGCAAGCGCATCCGGACTCTGTGTGGCCGACTGGGCGATCAGATCGTGGAGGAGATAGGAATCGGTCATTTTCAGGGGTCACGAGTTTAATGGTCAGTTGGTGATTCTAGCGAATAGAGCGTGCTGTTACTGTGAATTTATTCCGGTTGACTTTGGAATTTCAGAAAACAAACCTGATGAGCCGAAGAATGCTGATCAGGTGTCACGTTAATTCCAAGTACTCCTGCAAGTATAATCGCGTCTGTTGAAATTCCAGTCAGGCGGAGTGCCTGCGCACACAAGGGGGTTTTATGGATATCAAAAAAGAGGTGTTGTCGATTCTTGATGAAGTATTGAGCCTCAAGGGCCGGGCGGACACTTTTACGCTCGAAACGCCTTTGCTTGGCGCCATACCCGAACTTGATTCAATGGCTGTGGTGGCCTTGATCACTTCGATGGAAGAACGTTTCGGATTCATCGTCGATGATGATGAAATTGATGGTGCCGCCTTTGCCTCGGTTGGCACCTTGGTAGACTTTGTGCAGGGCAAGATGGTCACCTGAGCTGAACGATTGATGACTTTTGAAGCATTTTATCTGCCGGCTGCAGTTGGCCAGCGATTCTGCCTGTTCCACCAGCCCGATGCCGAGACCGCCAGGCGCGGTGCTGTCCTTTATATTCATCCGTTTGCCGAGGAAATGAACAAGTCACGGCGTATGGCGTCGCTGCAGGCGAAGGCGCTGGCGCATGCCGGCTATGCTGTACTGCAGATCGACCTGCATGGCTGCGGCGATAGTTCGGGCGATTTTGGCGAGGCATCTTGGGAAGGCTGGATTGAAGACGTTGTCCTGGCCTGTGCGTGGCTGCAACAGCGCAACGATACCGTTCTGTGGTTGTGGGGACTGCGTACCGGTTGTTTACTGGCTTGTGCTGCGGCTGCCCGGATCGATCAGCCCAGCAAGCTGCTCCTGTGGCAGCCTGTGGTTTCCGGCAAGCAGTTTCTGCAGCAGTTTTTGCGATTGAGGATTGCCGGCGAAATGCACGTTGGTGATAGCAAGGGCCTGATGGATCGTCTGCGAGAACAACTGGCGCAAGGGGAGTCGGTAGAGATCGCCGGTTATCTGCTGTCCTCTGCTATGGCAAACGAGCTGGGAAGGGCAGAGCTTTCGCCTTCTGCGCACTCTGCTGCGCAGATTGAATGGATCGAGTTGTCCGGCAAGCCGGACGGCGACCTGTCACCACTGGCCAGCACGAGGCTTGATTTATGGAAATCGGTAGGCCTTTCTGCTCGAGGTAGCACGGTTTACGGCCCTGCATTCTGGCAAACGGCCGAGATTGCCGAGTGCCCGGCACTGCTTGAGGCCAGTATGCTGGCGATGTCAGCGGTATTTGCCAAATGATTTTCACCGAAGAGGCTCTGGTTTTCCAGGTTGCCGGCGAGCATCTCCTGGGCATCGTCGCCAAACCGGATTTCCCGGTTGACTATGGTGTGCTGATTGTCGTCGGTGGTCCGCAGTACCGGGCAGGAAGTCATCGGCAGTTTCTGCTGCTGTCGCGCCGATTGGCTACCGAGGGTTATCCGGCAATGCGATTCGACTATCGTGGTATGGGCGATAGCGGCGGTGCGATGCGCGAATTCGATGCTGTTTGCGAGGACATCGAGGCGGCAGTCAATGCCTTTCAGCTTGCCTGCCCGAAGGTAAAGCGCGTCGTTCTGTGGGGATTGTGCGATGCCGCTTCGGCCGCGTTGCTGTACGTGCAGGCAACCCGGGATCTGCGGATTGCCGGTCTGATTCTGCTCAACCCCTGGGTCCGTTCAGTGGCGAGCCTGGCGCAGACGCATATCAAGCACTATTACGGCCAGCGCTTGCTGCAGAAAGTGTTCTGGATCAAGTTGCTAAGCGGGAAGATGCAGGTAATGAAGTCGCTCCAGGGCTTTTTGAATAGTCTTTTGCAGGCTCGCGGCAAGCCTCTACCGACTGATAACGTATCCCGTTCTTTTCAGGATCTTATGGCAGAAGGCTTGAAACAGTTCCCTGGTGGTGTGCTCCTGATCCTTAGCGGGCAGGATTATACCGCCAGGGAGTTTGTAGACTATGTCGGTTCGAACGCCGCTTGGAAGGGCTTGACCGAAGCGGTCAAGGTGACCCGAATTGAGGTGGAGGACGCAGACCATACTTTTTCTTCCCGTGTTCTTCGTTTGTCGGTGGAGGACGCGACTATTGCCTGGCTTGTGAATCTGCAGAGCATTTAAGGATAGGGGCTATCTTGCAAAGCCGCATCAGTCGTTGTACCCGCTTTCGATTGACGGTATGACCCACGGTGAGGAGAAATACGAGCATCCTGCGGGTGCCGGGTGTATTCCTCAACAATCAGGCGACTGTGCTGCAGATCACGGTCATCGACCGGTCTCGGCTGCTTCTGGGCATACACTGTGGCGCGCGATACGCCAGCCAGAACGCATTGCTGAACCACGGCCATCGTAGCTTCCGGGGCGATCCACCCTTGCCGGATCATGACAGGCTGATCCCTGACTTTTATTGAGCCAGTCGAGTTGCACCTTCAGCTTGCCAATCTCGCTGTAGAGCAGTGCCGGTTCCTGATGCGCCGCCACCAGTTTGGGACCTCGCATGCCTTCAAACAGCGTCTTGACTTGCTCCTGAATTTCCTTATTCCACAACCCAACTTGACTGGGATGAACGCCATATTCCAGGCCAATCTCGTTGACCGTCTTCATCCCTCTCAATGCCTACAGTCCGAACTTCGCCTTGAACCCGGGTGAGTAGGCCTGCCCCCACTTCGCTTCCTTCATATCTTCTCGTTCCGCATGACAGCGCACAGCTTAAACAACTGTCTTGAAAACGAAGACCGCTAGAGTGAGCGTACTCGACATTCCCCGTGCGGCCATGCTGTTTGGTCTTTTTCTTGTTCGGGGATGGCAGTGTTCGGAGCACAGAGTAGGTTTGCATTTAATCCGCCATTTTAATGTATGTCAGTACACATTCTGCGTTATAGTGCCTCCCCGCGAAACCATGGAGCATTCACCTGTAATTATTTTATCGAGATGGAAACACTGAAATAAATATGAAGAAACGCATGGATTGAAGTTTAAAACAATTTCGCCTTCGGACATAAAGAGAGTGCGTAAATGCAGTTATATTAATAATATTCAATAAGTTGAAACGTAAACATAATGTAATTTTTTAAAAAACGCCGAATTATTCTTCCTCATGCAATATCTTTTCACCTTGTTGTGCATTAATTCACAGTATGTAAATTGATCACGAGCTAATCTCTTCATTGAGGGATTTGATCTGGGCCTTGCATATTTTTTACGCTAACCAGTTCGATATCTCGATATCAGTAAGAAAAGCGTTAAAACGAAAAAATTTGCTAGGGGCAAATCGTGATTAAAGTATTCAGTCATTGGATTCATTGGAAGACTATTTTCCGAATCGTTCTTGACACCATTCTACCTATTGCCTGCGTTCTGTTAGCAGTTTATTGGGTTGGACATGGAGGGCAGATAAATTTTGATATTGTTATTATCTACGCGGTCATTTTTGCGTTGGTGATGGTTGTCTTTAACTCCTGGCTCGGGCTTTATCAGCTAGGTCACGGGCGAACCATCGAGCAAACTCGCGCGCGTGCAGTCTTGTCCCTCTACCTGTCTATTCCTCTTGCCTATGTCGTTTTCGCTTTTCTATCGGTTGAAGACGTCAATCGAGAGTTTTTGCTTCTCTCGGGTTTGGCTGCCGTGTTCGGAACGCTTGCGCATCGTGTTTTCAGAATTCACAATCGAGCGCAAGCGATGATGACACATCGAGTCTTGATCTTTGGTGCTGGTACTGAGGCACATTTCGTAGGCCAGGTGCTAGAAAAATCTAATCCGGATATTCACATTGTTGGATATTATGCAAGTCCAACCGAAGTTGACACCTGTATCCCTGATCAGCTTTTATTGCCTCGGGATCGGTCACTGTCAGATACGACTCATTCCTTGAATGTTCACGAAATCATCATCGCTGTTCATGACCGACGTGGGGGCATTCTGCCCTTGCGCGAACTTCTTGATTGCAAGTTGACCGGTGTGAATGTGCTTGATCTTGCCAGTTACTTTGAACGTGCGCTCGGCCAGATTCGACTGGATTCATTACGCGCAGGCTGGCTTATTTTTGGCGAAGGGTTCCGGCAAGGTTTGGGACGTACGTTCGTCAAGCGCCTTTTTGATATTGTTGCCGCATTGATCCTGCTATTTCTCTCACTTCCCGTGATGCTCGTAACAGCATTATTTATATTGCTGGAAGATGGTTTCCCCATATTTTACAGACAAGAACGTGTCGGTTTGAACGGTCGTCTCTTTCACGTCGTAAAATTTCGAAGTATGCGTAAGGATGCCGAGAGCGATGGCAAGCCACGCTGGGCAATGGCAAATGATGACCGGACAACGCGTGTCGGCCGCATCATACGCAAGCTGCGTATCGATGAGTTGCCTCAACTTTTCAGTGTATTAACCGGTGACATGAGTCTGGTTGGTCCGCGTCCTGAGCGGCCCTTCTTTGTCGATCAACTCACGCGAGATATACCGTTTTACGCTGTTCGTCATAGCGTCAAGCCAGGAGTTACCGGCTGGGCTCAGGTGAGCTACCAGTATGGCGCCTCTGTCTATGACTCCATCCAGAAGCTCCAGTATGATCTCTACTATGTAAAAAACCACACCCTGTTTCTTGATATTGTGATCATGTTCAAAACGGTAGGTGTCGTTCTTACCGGTAAAGGTGCTCAGTAGCGTAGCCCTCACGGGTCAGTCGTTTTCGAGAGCGCACTCTGAGGAGGTTTTTCGGTTGGATGCAAGCAGAGAAATGATTACTGCCTGGAGCTATGGTCTTGCGGGCTTCGTTTATGCTGCCTTTGCCATCTATGTGGCGGCTGGATGGCGTGAGGGCTGGCGTAGCCGTGCCTTGCTCATTGCGACTGTCCTGAGCACACTATGGGGGATTTCTGGTCTCGCCTTTGCATTAACGGGGAAGGCCATTTTTCTGGCGGGTAGCCTGCTTGCCGATCTCTTCCGTTTTGGCGGATGGTACTTCTTCCTTCTGGTTTTGCTCAAGCCGGATTCATTGGAAAGAGGACGGTTGCCGATTCGTTTGCTTTGGCTGGGTGGTATTGCACTGGTCTTATTCTGTGTTGGTATTGCAGCCCAAATCATGGTCACTTTGGGCATCAGCATCAATATCCCACCCCAGCGGCTGGTCTTGTTTAATTCATTGGCGATGACAGTATTTATACTGGTTCTCATTGAGCAATTGTTTCGCAACGTTGCTCCTGACAGTCGATGGAGTATCAAGCCCTTGTGCCTTGGGCTGGGTGGAGCTGCCCTGTTTGATCTCTATCTTTTTTCGGATGCGCTGCTATTCAACCGGATAGATGCGGATGCCTTCAGTATTCGCGGTTTTGTGCATGTTCTAGCACTCCCGCTGGTAGCCATTTCGAGTGTACGAAGCCATGACTGGAAAACCAGAATCGTGCTTTCACAGCGAGCCGCCTTGCAATCAGCAACGCTGGTTGCAGTTGGTGTTTATCTCCTTTTTATGGCCGCTGCTGGCTACTATGTTCGCTATTTTGGCGGCGATTGGGGCCGTGCCTTCCAGTTGGCATTGTTGTTTGCTGCGCTTTTGTTGCTCGGCATACTGAGCTTGTCGGGGTCGATGCGAGCGAAGTTCAGGGTTCTGGTCGGCAAGCATCTTTTCAGTTATCGCTATGACTACCGTGAAGAATGGCTGCGCTTTACTAATACCTTGTCGTCCCAGAACGGCTTTTCCGAAATGGGGCGACATGTGGTCAAGGGCTTGGCTGATATGGTTGAAAGTCCGGCCGGTTCGCTCTGGTTGAAAGATCCGACGTCGCGTTTTTTTGCCCAAGCGGCGTGCTGGAATATGCCTGTTTCGTCGGCGACTGAAGATTCTGACAGCAAGCTGTGTCAGTTTTTGCTTGATAGTGGCTGGGTCATCAACCTCGAAGAGTATCGTTCCCTGCCTCGCCGCTATGACAATCTCGATCTGCCCGTATGGTTGGTCGAAGTGCCCAATGCCTGGCTGATAGTTCCTTTGGCAACCGGGAGCGAGATGATCGGCTTCGCCGTTCTGGCAACGGCCCGTACCAAAGTCGACGTCAATTGGGAGGTCAATGATCTGTTGAAGACGGCTGGTCAACAGGCCGGGGCTTTCCTGGGGGAGATGCGGGCAACCGAGGCTTTGCTGGAGGTACGGAAATTTGACGCATTCAATCGGATGTCCGCTTTTGTTGTGCATGATTTGAAGAACATCGTTGCGCAATTGTCGCTGATGCTCAAGAATGCTGAACGCCACCGGGATAAACCCGAATTTCAGCAGGATATGTTGATGACTGTGGAGCATTCCGTCGAGCGCATGCGACAGTTGATGATGCAGTTGCGTGAAGGAACTACTCCGGTGGATAGCCCGCGCGGTATTGATCTTGGTGACCTCATCCGGCGTATCCAGACAGCCAAGGAGGCGCAGGGACGCGATCTGGAAATTGATCTGACCGATAAGGTCATTGCCAAGGGGCATGAAGACCGGGTCGAACGGGTGATAGGACACATTGTTCAGAACGCACTTGATGCCACTGAGAGCGGCGGAAGGGTCTGGGTCAGACTAAAGCGTCAGGGAGCTCATGCCGTGGTAGAGGTTGGCGATACCGGAGATGGCATGACTCCCGAATTTTTACGCGAAAGACTGTTCAAGCCGTTTCAAACAACCAAGCCATCAGGAATGGGGATTGGTGCCTACGAAAGCTTCCAATACGTTCATGAACTCGGGGGCAAGATTTCAGTCGATAGTGAGCTTAATATTGGAACACAGGTCAGCCTGTTGTTGCCATTATTTGATCCGGATGGCGCAATCGATTCGAATGTGTTGAACGAGGAATCCGAATGAGCTCAGAGAAATTACGTCCTCTGCTGATCGTTGAGGATGATCCGGCACTGCAAAAGCAGATGCGCTGGGCTCTTGATCAATATCAGACGCTGACAGCGGAGGATCGCGAGGGCGCGCTGGTTCAGGTGCGACGTTACATGCCGCCAGTGGTAACCATGGATCTAGGTTTGCCGCCGGATGCAGATTCCGTTACTGAGGGCTTCACGCTGTTAGAACAGATTCTTTCGATTGCACCTGATACCAAGATCATTGTCCTGACCGGTCAGAATGACCGGACCAACGCGCTGCGGGCAATCGGTCTGGGGGCCTACGATTTCTTTGCCAAGCCGTTTGAAATCGATATGCTGGGTTTGACGATTGAACGTGCTTATCGGCTTTATGATCTTCAGCAGGAAAACAGCCGCTTGCAACTCATGCAACAACCGGATGTTCTTTCCGGACTGATTTCCCGTGATCCCGAGGTGTTGCGCGTATGTCGCACTGTTGAAAAAGTGGCTGTCAGTGATGCAACTGTACTGGTTCTCGGTGAAAGTGGAACCGGTAAGGAATTGATTGCACGCGGGGTGCACGCCGCTTCTGCAAGGCGCGGCGAACGCTTTATTGCTATTAACTGCGCGGCGATTCCGGATAATCTGCTGGAAAGTGAACTGTTTGGCTATGAAAAAGGTGCATTCACTGGTGCCGCAAAAACAACACCTGGAAAGATTGAGACAGCCCATCGTGGCACCTTGATGCTCGATGAAATTGGTGATTTACCGCATTCCTTGCAGGCGAAGCTGTTGCGTTTCTTGCAGGAGCGTGTAATTGAACGTATTGGCGGGCGACAGGAGATTCCGATTGACGTGCGAATCGTCTGCGCAACGCACCAGGATCTCAAGGCCTTGATCAAGGAAGGGCGTTTCCGCGAAGACCTTTATTACCGTCTGGCAGAAATCGTCTTGAACATTCCGCCGCTACGCGCGCGTCATGGTGATACTGCACTGCTGGCTCACGCTTTCGTGCGCCGCTTCGCTACAGAACAAAACCGGGGCCCCATGACGTTGCGAGAAGATGCTTTACGGGCCGTCGAGTCGTATGATTGGCCCGGGAATGTCCGCGAACTTGAAAATTGTATCAAACGTGCGGTAATCATGGCGGACGGCAATCAGATTACTGTTGAGGACATTGGCCTTGATCCGGGGCAAAATGAGCAGGAGACGAGTCTGGATCTGCGCCAGCTTCGAGAACAGGTTGAAAAACGCGTCATCATAACTGCCTTGGCACGTGCCGATGGCAATGTGCAAAAGGCCGCTGATATGATGGGGGTCAGCAGGCCCACGATTTACGATCTTATGCACCGGTTTGGACTAAAATAATCAATAGGCTGATCAGTATTACCCACTTTATGGGACATCTATGACTACTCGAAAATCAATGAGCAAATCCGCCTTGTCAGCCCTTCTGGCGACCCTGATTCTGGTCGGTTGCGGTGGGGAAACGTCTGAGTCCTTGCTGTCTTCAGCCAAGGATTATATGGCCAAGAATGACAACAAGGCGGCAGTGATTCAGTTGAAGAATGCACTGCAGAGTAATCCGAATCTGGGTGAAGCCCGGTTTTTGCTGGGCAAGGCGCTGCTCAGTAGCGGGGATCCAACGGCCGCGGAAGTTGAACTGCGCAAGGCCAATGAACTCAAGTATCCGGCCGATCAGGTGACACCTCTCTTGGCGCGTTCCCAGTTAATGCTCGGGCAAAGTAAAAAAATCATCGAAGATTTCGCCAAAGTTCAACTGACTTCGCCGGAAAGCAGGGCTGATCTGCAGACAACGCTTGCTCAGGCCTACCTGATGACGGGCAAGCTCGAAGCAGCACAGGCAGCTTACGATGCTGCCCTTGCCGCTGTCCCGGACTATGGTCCCGCGATAACCGGGCAGGCTCGAATCAAAGCAGGTACCCGGGATCTCCCCGGTGCCCTGGCATTGCTCGGCCCTGTTCTTGAAAAGTCACCCAAACTTTATGAAGCATGGCAACTCAAAGGCGATATTCTGTACGCTCAGGGCGATGCCAAGGGTGCGTCAGAAGCCTATGGCAAGGCGCTGGAAGTCAAGCCTGACTATCTCCCAGCGCACTTCGCACTGATTTCCCGCTTCCTGGAGGAGGGAAATCTTGACGCAGCAAGCAAGCAAGTGGAGGCAATGAAAAAAATTGCTCCAAAGCATCCTCAAACAAGCTTCTTCCAGGCGCAGATTTTCTATAAGCAGCAAAACTTCAAGGCGGCTCAGGAAGCACTCCAGCAGTATCTCAAGGTTCTTCCGGATGGTACGTTAGGGCTGCAACTGGCCGGGGCTATCGAGTACGAGTTGAAAGCGTATTCGGTGGCCGAAACATACCTGCTTAAGGCCTTGCCCAAGACACCAGAGCTTGGGTTGGCCCGCCGCATTCTGATTGCCACCTATTTGCGTAGCAATCAGCCGGCCAAGGCACTCGCCACCCTGCAACCCGTTCTGGACAAGATTGATAATGATTCGAACATGCTGGCGCTGGCTGGCGAGGTGTTCATGCAGAACGGGAATGCTGAAAAGGCCGGGGTTTATTTTACAAAAGCCGCGGCCCTTGATCCCGCGAATACTGGCAAACGTACCTCGGTTGCACTCTCACATTTGATCAAGGGAGAAACCGAAACGGCTTATCGCGAACTGGAAGAGATTGCAGCAGTTGATACCGGAATCAAAGCGGACATGGCATTGATTGCCTCTCAGCTTAGGGGGCGCAAATACGATCTGGCGCTCAAGTCCATAGCCAGTCTGGAGAAGAAACAGCCAGAAAATCCTTTGGCGCATAATTTGCGTGGTACTGCTTTGCTGGGAAAAAGAGATGTGCCTGCCGCACGTAAAAGCTTTGAACAGGCCTTGGCAATCAATCCGGCTTATTTCCCTGCGGCTGCCAGTCTGGCCAATCTGGATCTGGCTGATAAAAAGCCCGAAGATGCGAAGAAACGCTTTGAAGGGGTCATCGCCAAGGATCCGAAAAATGTGCAGGCCTTGCTTGCATTGGCTGAGTTGAGCGCCAAGGCCGGTGGAAAACCTGAGGAAGTGGCTGTCCTGGTTAACAAGGCCATTTCTGCGAATCCAGCAGAAGCGGCACCACGAATCGCGCTCATCGGGCTTTACCTGGGCGCAAAAGAACCTAAAAAGGCGCTAACGGCGGCACAGGATGCGCTCGCTGTTTTGCCCGATCGCCCCGAAATTCTCGATGCTGCAGGTCGTGCCCAGCAGGCGGCTGGGGAATTCAATCAAGCGCTGGCCACTTACGGCAAATTGGCCAACTTGATGCCCAATTCAATACAGCCCCAATTGCGCATGGCTGAAATCCAGGTAGCGGCAAAAAACAAGGATGCGGCCATGCAAAGTTTGCGCAAGGCACTTTCGATCAAAGCGGATTCGATCGAGGCACAGCGCGGAATAATCATGATGGAAGTCGAAGCCGGGCGCACTGCCGAGGCGCTTGCAATGGCTCGAGAGATACAGAAACAGCGCCCGAAAGAGGCTGTGGGCTATGTGCTCGAGGGAGATATTCATGCCTTGAAGAAAGCATGGAATGAGGCGGCGACTGCTTACCGTACCGGACTCAGGCTAAGCGGATCAACCGAACTGGCCGTCAAATTGCATGCTGTAATGATTGCTGGCGGTAATTCTAGCGAAGCTGACAAGTTTGTCGATAGCTGGCTGAAGGAACACGCCAAGGATTTGCAGTTCCGGCTTTATCTTGCCGAATCGGCCACAGCCCGCAAGGATTACGCAACAGCCAGTAAATATTATCGGGTGCTGATGGATGCCCAGCCGGATAACGCCTTGCTTGTGAATAATCTGGCCTGGTCTTTGGCGCAGACCAAGGATCCAAAGGCCATCGAGTATGCCGAAAAGGCCTACAAGATGGCGCCGGATCAGCCCGCCATCATTGATACGCTGGGCGGGATGCTGCTTGAAAAGGGTGATACTGCACGCGCCTTGGAGTTGCTGCAAAAGGCCTCCAGCCTGGCTCCGCAAAGTTCGGCGATTCGTTTCAACTTGGCCAAAGCCTTGGTCAAGGCCGGGAAGAAGGAAGAAGCGAAAAAGGAACTGGATGAACTGGCCAAACTGGGCGAGAAATTCCCGGCCCAACCCGAAGTTGCAAAAATGTTGCAAAGCCTTTGACGCATAAGTTTTCAATTTTTATCTCGAATTTTTAAAAAGGGTTGAGGGAATCATGACTATCGTTGCCGTTGTTGGGTTGGGTTATGTCGGTTTGCCGCTGGCTGTAGAGTTTGGCAAAAAAAGTCGGACTATTGGTTTTGATTTGTCTACGAACAAAATTGCGAATTACAAAAAGCATGTCGACCCGACGGGTGAGGTCAGCAGCGACGATCTGAAAGCTGCGATCTATCTGGAAGTCGTTAGTGATCCGGCGGCACTGGCCGAAGCTGACTTCATCATCGTCGCGGTTCCGACACCGGTCGATGATGCCCATCAGCCCGATTTTCGGCCGCTGATCGGCTCGTCGGAATCGGTCGGAAAGAATCTGAAGCGTGGTGCAATCGTTGTTTTCGAGTCGACGGTCTATCCCGGAGCTACTGAAGAAATCTGCATCCCGATCATCGAAAAGCATTCCGGCCTTACGTGGAAGCAGGACTTCTTCGTCGGCTATTCGCCGGAACGGATCAACCCCGGTGACAAGGAACGCACCTTGACCAAGATCGTCAAGGTGGTGTCGGGCGATACCCCGGAGACACTCGAGAGTGTCAAGCAAATGTACTCTAGTATTATCACGGCCGGTGTCTATCCGGCATCCAGCATCAAGGTGGCGGAAGCCGCCAAGGTCATCGAGAACACCCAGCGTGATCTGAACATCGCATTGATGAACGAACTGGCGATCATATTTGATCGTATTGGTATTGATACTCTGGAAGTGTTGCAGGCCGCCGGGAGCAAATGGAATTTCCTGCCTTTCCGCCCGGGTCTGGTTGGCGGGCACTGTATTGGCGTCGATCCTTACTACCTGACGCACAAAGCCGAGATGCTGGGCTACCACCCTGAAGTTATTCTGGCCGGTCGGCGCATCAATGACGGCATGGGGAAATATATTGCCGAACAGACAGTCAAAAACCTGGTACGCAACGGATGGCAGGTCAAAGATGCGCCAATCATCGTTCTTGGTCTGACGTTCAAGGAGGATTGCCCGGATCTGCGCAATTCTCGCGTTATCGACGTGATTCGAGAACTTCAATCCTACGGTGCTCGGGTCATCGTTCATGAACCGGTGGCCGATGCCGATGAGGCACTCCATGAATATGGCGTGGAACTGACCGCCTGGGATGATTTGCCAGTGGCTGCGGCCATCGTCGGTGCCGTTGCGCACAAGGAGTTCAAGAATCGGCCGCTGACTGATTATGTCGGCAAACTGCAAAAAGGTGGCGTGCTTACCGATGTGAAGAGCATGTTTGATGAAACTCAACTGCTTGCTCAGGGAGTGACAGTGTGGCGTTTGTAAGTTCAGACTTTGCACAACTCAGTCAGCGTCTGCAGTCGAAGCCGGCGCGCTGGCTGGTGACCGGCTGCGCCGGTTTTATCGGCTCGCATCTGATTGAAACCTTGCTCAAGCTGAATCAGACGGTCGTCGGCCTGGACAATTTCTCAACCGGACACCCTTGCAACCTGGATGAAGTCCAGGCACTGGTCACACCAGGACAATGGCTGAAGTTTCAGTTCGTCAAAGCGGACATCCGCGATCCGGATGCCTGTCGCCAGGTGTGCCTTGACGTCGATTATGTTTTGCATCAGGCCGCTTTGGGGTCTGTTCCGCGTTCTCTGGCCGACCCGCTGGCGACTAATGCGTCCAACATCGATGGATTTCTGAATATGCTGGTGGCGGCGCGCGATGCGAAGGTCAGGCGATTTGTTTACGCTGCATCAAGCTCGACCTATGGTGATCATCCTGATTTGCCAAAAGTGGAAGATACCATTGGCCGTCCATTATCTCCTTACGCCGTGACCAAGCTGGTTAATGAACTCTATGCCGACGTTTTCGCGCGCTGCTACGGCTTTGCGTCGATCGGTCTGCGCTACTTCAATGTCTTCGGCGCCCGCCAGGACCCGGAAGGGGCCTACGCTGCCGTAATTCCGCGCTGGACGCGAGCCATGCTGCTCGGTGAGCAGGTGCTGATCAACGGTGACGGTGAAACCAGCCGTGATTTTTGCTTTGTTAACAACGCAGTGCAGGCCAATTTACTGGCTGCGACAACCGAGAACCCAGGTGCTGTGAATCAAGTCTATAACGTGGCGCTGGATGACCGTACGTCGCTAAATCGTCTGTTTGAAATGCTGCGCGCTGTGCTAGCCGAGACAAAACCTGAACTTGGCAGCGCGAAGCCCGGATACGGCGAGTTTCGACCCGGCGATGTTCGGCACTCGCAGGCGGACATTGCCAAGGCACGACGTTTGCTCCATTACGCCCCTACGCATCGGCTGGAGGAGGGTATTCGCATTGCCATGCCGTGGTACGTGTCCCACTTCACACCATCGTCGCCTTGCACAGCCTGATCATGCGCGCTACCGGCGAGAAGATTCTTCGAAGCGCGTCATCATGTGTGGCGCTGTTCCTGGTATTTTTTATCTTTGCTCCGCTTCCTGTTAATGCGGCATTTGATGATCTCTCCTCGGGTAATCTTGTTGTCCTGAGGAACGAAGCCCGCTCCTACGAGCATGGCGAAGGCGTTCCAAAAGATCCAGTGCGTGCGGCCAGCCTCTATTGTGATGGGGCGCGAAATGGTGATGCAGAAGCCCAGTTCAGCCTTGGCTGGATGTATGCCAACGGTCGGGGTATCCCGCATAGTGACGAAATGGCCGCTTATTTCTTCAAGCTTGCGGCTGAAAAAGGGCATGTGCAGGCACAGAAGATGCTGCGATTCGTCGGTGATAAGGCGGCCCCGATGCCGGAATGCATGCGCAATTCATTTGCTGACTTCGGCTATGAAGATGTTTTAAAAGGGACCAGTCCTTCACAGCAGATGGTATTAACGCTGGTACGCAAGCTTGCTCCGGAGTATGGCGTCAGCCCGCGACTGGTGATGGCGGTGATCCGGAACGAATCCAATTTTGAACCCAAGGCGGTTTCACCGAAGAATGCCCAGGGGCTGATGCAGCTTATCCCGGAAACCTCGGCACGATTCAACGTCAAGAAACCCTTCGATCCCGAGCAGAACATCCGCGGAGGCTTGTCTTATCTGCGCTGGCTACTGGCCTACTTCGAGGGCAATGTCGAGTTGGTCGTCGCCGCCTACAATGCAGGAGAGGGCGCGGTCAATCGTTACAAAGGTATTCCGCCCTATGCGGAAACCCGCGGTTACGTCAAACGGATCATGAGTATCGTCAAGAAAGACGAACATCCCTTCGATCCGGGCGTGACCACCCCGTCTCCAGAAATGCCGCGTATCCGACTCGCCAAAGAGCTATAGAAGTTTCAGGGAGGCAGTGATGTTATTATTGGGATCGATATCCTCCCGGTGGTCAGCGCACCTGTTTGTTCTCTTCGCTCTATTGCCGTTCGCAAGAGTTGCTACCGCCGCTTTGCCCGACTTGATCGAGCAGATAAAACCCTCGATAGTCGTGATCGGCACCTATTCCAGAACCCGTAATCCAGCATTTGTCATGCGCGGGACCGGTTTTGTCGTCGGCAATGGCACGCTGGTAGCCACCAATGCCCATGTGGTGCCTGAAGTTTTAGATGCAGCCAGTGGTGAAACCCTGCTGGTTCAAGCCGTTTCCGGTACTACCGGGACACAGCGGCGTCTGGCAAAAACCGCAGCGAAGGATAAATCCCATGATCTGGCCCTGCTGCGCATTGAAGGCACGCCCTTGCCGGCGATGACCCTGCACAGCGTAGGGCCGGTACGCGAAGGGCAAAGCGTCGCGTTTACCGGCTTCCCGATTGGCGGCGTTCTTGGCCTTTCACCGGTAACGCATCGCGGAATCATTTCGGCGATCACGCCGATTGCCCTGCCCAGCGCGACAGCAAATCAACTCAACGAACAGGTCATCAAGCGCCTGAAAAGCGGCACCTTTGAAGTCTACCAACTCGACGGTACGGCTTATCCTGGTAATAGCGGAGGACCGCTTTTCGAGATGGAAAGGGGCGAGGTGATCGGCATCATCAACATGGTGTTCGTCAAAGGTACCAAGGAATCCGTGTTGTCGCAGCCCTCGGGGATCAGTTTTGCCGTGCCGGTGCAGTATCTGCAGGAGTTGTTGCGCAACCTGCAATAGGCACTTCATCTGATTAAAGATTTACTTCATCTTTGGTCAGCGGTACTGAAACTGATTTTGGCGGGAACAAAGCCTTGTGGCCAAGATGATAGGCCAACAAATGGGGCGGCATTCTCAGCCAGTGTGAGCGGATATAGAGAAGCTTTCGTGCTACCGGGGATAGGGCGTCGGCGGTGCTCTGATGTTGCGGCAACAGAACCCGCGAATAAATCGCATCAAGCAGACGTTGCCTCATGTCCCCGGTTTCCAGAGCGTGCATCTCTTGCATGATG